>NZ_JCAQOZ010000029.1:0-317039 GCF_059567945.1 Paraburkholderia sp. BGA-UO-ETr-F12
GCCACCTATAACCTGGCGGCAAGCAGTCAATCAGTTCGCCATCCTGTTCGGCGAGCGATTCACCGCCGCCATCAGCTGAGATTTTTAACCGACCTCAGCACACGAAATTCCTGACACCTCCTCGGGGCCTGCAACACAGCGGACTGCACCAAGGCTCAAATGTAGAGCGGCAGCCCATTCCGTTCGTCGCGCCCCTGAAAACCTCGCGAAAGAGGCCTTTTTTATGTCTCGTCACTTGAAACCGTTCGGCATGCTGGTGTTCCTGATGTTCGTATCAGCTTCCCATGGCACGCCCCTGGAAACTGCTGTCATCCGTGTCAGTCTGGTAGTCCAGGAAACTTGTGTGATCCAGTCCGCCCCAGATTCAGCATTGACCACGGGTGCTGACGTGTTGTGTCTGCATGGCGCGCCCTACAGTGTCACGCTCGCATCTCGCGATCCTGAGCAGCCGGTCCCCGCGCCGCGGGTCGCCACTCCCGCCGCTCAGCCGTTGGTCTGGACCGTGACATTCTGAGGTCCGGCTGTCATCCGTTAGCATAAACGACGCAGAAAACGTCACCGTGTCGACAGCCATTGGGTCACCCCTTGAAGAAGGGTGCGCTAAAACCTTCGGTCAGCAAACTTCGTCGACTTGAAAGGGGAACTGTTGGTGATGGCGACGATGTGCAGCGTCCCGGTTTGCGTGCCGCTGCCGCCTCCACTCGCAACCTGAGAGCGCGACTGGTACGAATAAGGCGCAGATGGAAGCCTTCCAGAAGGTGTTCATGGCATCCACCTTGATATTTTGGCATGCGAGGCACAACGACGGCGGGAGTAAATCTATTTTTGGCTCGAAACAAAGCGTAACGCGGCGCGAGCCTCAAAGGCCTAAGCGTACGAGAACGGTATGGAATAGATACTGTGAGAGTTATAATACGTTTTTTCTTGAACCACCGCATCGGGTTGGTCCAATTTCAACCGACTTTTATCAGCGTTTTGCACAACGCAAAAATATTGCATAGGCAGCGAGGCTGTTATTAGCTTTGTGTAAACGGTCAGTTGGCAGGAAACTGCCAGTGGGAGATCGTCGACGCGGCCGTGGCCGTCGGCACCGACGCGGCGACTGGCGACTGGCGACTGGCGCCTGCATCTCACCATCGTCATGGCGGACGTCGCGTCACCATATCGCCCCCCTGCCAATAATATCTCCGTAAGCCCCTCCGCCCCCGCACCGTCAGCCGATAACCGTCAGTACCGGCTGACACGCAACTATCAGAACGAAAAGTTGACGTTGACCGCGCTGCTTGCGCTTACGTCCACCTGCGACGATTTCGGCGAGCCAAGCTCCGGATCGGCCTCAATTGCGTACTTGCCAGCACTGGAACTCACTGCAGCGAGGACAATGGGAAGCGTGCTGCTATACACGCCGTCGTACGCCGGGCTAGACGCAAGCGTCGTTGAATACGCCCCGGAGTCGCCGTTGGCATTCACGGATGTGACTTCGAAGGTGCCGCCGCCCAGCGTCAGCAACGCGCGGATGGTGGCATTGGCCGTCGCGGGTGTCACCGTGCCGCTGACAGTCTGGTCTGCGGAAGCGGGTAGGGAAATCGGTGCAGACGAGTTGGAGATGGCGGTGACCGCGTTTGCGCTGACGGGAACCGACTGGATGACCCCGGTCGCAAAGCCATTTTGTGCAATTACGATGTCATAGTTGCTGCCGGCGCTGCTCTGCGGGAGTGGCGTCAGCGTGAAATTGCCTTTCGAGTCCGCGACGGTGCCGCGAACGACCACCCCGTTCTGCTCTGCCAGCACGGTGGCGCCCGCCTCGGTGGGCGCCACAACACCCGAAATGGACCCGCTTGTCACGGTCGGCGTTGCCGTCACGACCGGCTTGAGGCTATACGTGCCGTTACCGCGTTGAACGATCGATCTGCATGCATTGAAGTCGAGTACCACGTCGGCCAGCGTCGACGGCTGGATAGCGAACTGACCGACCACCTTGTATCCGCTTTGCGTCGCGCTTGGCGTTGAAAGCGCGGTTTCGACGCCGCCGGTCGGAACAACCGAATTCGCCAGTTGTGTACCCGAATTTGCCGCGAGCATCAGACGGATCTGCTGGTAACTGCCTGCAGCCAGCGTCGTCTGTCCCAACTGCTGCAGCGCGCCGTTCGTCAACGACAGCAGGTCGATTTTCTGCGGCGACGCCAGCGTGATGGTGCTCCATCCGGCGTCGCTATCGGCCGCCTGGGCACTTGCGTTGATCCGGACGGCATCGACAGTGACATAGACGTGATCGAAGCCGCATGCGGGGGCATCGGTCATGGTCATGTTGACCGTTCCGCTCGAACTGGTGCTGCCACTGCTTGTGCTGCTGGTGCCACTACCGCCGCCTCCTCCGCAAGCTGCAAGTAGTGCGAGCGCGGGTAAGACTGCCGCTAGGGGTTTCTGCAATCTGATCATTGGAAGCTCCTCCTTGATGTACTAAAAATGCGCGGCAGCTGCGGTCACGTCCTGCTGCCCAGCTCACCGCCCTCGCGGTCACGAACAGAGGGGGTTAGAAGGCGAAATAGGGACCCGGTCCGGCCGGCGTCGCCTTTCCCACGATCGCGGTGTAGACGTTACGTCCATAGAAGAACGGCAGCCCGAGGTCAAACGTGCTCGCCTGCTGCGCGGCGTAGTCGTTCATCGCACTCGCACCAGATCCGACCAGGGCGCCCGCATTGCCGACCTGAAATCCCACCGACGCGCTGGTGCCGTTAAGTCCTTGCACGACCGCCGACAATGAAAGCGCGGTGGCCGGGCAGAAAAACAACGATCCGCCGGAGCATTGTGTGATCGATGTATCGTCAAAAAACAGCGCGTTCGAACCGCTATCGATGAACGCGTAGCTGTATGTCGTTCCCTTGTACTGCGCGGAAAACGTGTTCTGGGTCGGGTCAGTGGTATAGACGGCGGCAGTGCCTAATCCGTTGTTATTCTGTGTGCCGATGCCGAAGACGAGCGAGCCCGCCGTGCTGGCGAGACCACTGGCCGGAACGGCTGGCAACTGCACGATCACGCCGTTGTTATCGGTAGCGAAGTTGCTGACAGGATTGGTCACCTGGGCGCTCAAGGGGGCTTTCGCGGCGCTGCAGCCAGAAGTCGAACAGGCATAGTAGACGTTGTACGCGTGGGTTACGCACGCCGGACAGTCCGCAGACTGCAGGCCAACGCCCAGAATGCCATTCGCGCCTAGGACTGACGGTGAGTTGAGACTCTGGAAACCCTGGCTGGAGCATGACGTAGGCACGCTCGGGTAGGCCGGATCAGAGATGAGCTGGATCGATGTGCCCGGCGCGACTTCGCCAGCCAGCCTGATATCGGCTGTCCTGACCGTGCCCCATGTTGTCCCGGAACCGAACGCGGCACACGTGGCCAGGGCGCTCGTTCCGGAGGCGACCTGCGGCAACGGAATGGAAAGCGCCGACGCGAACAGCCGCAAACCATAGGAGCCGGTGTCGACCAGGACGTTATCTACCGTCTGACAGGCGGTTGAGCCTGGCACACAGACGGTGACGCTTGCCGTCAGCAGGTTAGCAAAACCGTAGGCGTTCGCGCCGACCGAGATCGCCTGCACGTTCTCAACGGCAGACACCGTGGCGGGTGGCGAGGAAGTCGTCGGGGTTGTGGACGTGGATGTGGATGTCGTCGCCGAGCCTCCTGCAGCAGGCGCAGAGGCGGGCGCCGGCGAACTGGTGGTGCCAGTATTTGTGCTACTCCCACCACCCCCGCCGCAGCCGGCGAGGACCAAAGCTGCGACGACCGCTACAAACAGGATGACCTGATTGATACCGTCTTTGCGCGTCATTTAATGTCCTTCAAGTTAACACCAGACGGCACGGCGCCCGGGACGTAAGCGCGACCGGTGTAAGCCCCCATATGTCCTCCGGACTGAACCACAAGAGCAGATGAGGCGACGCCTACCGGTCCGGTACCGCCGTGTGCAGCTCTGAATGCTGCGGTGCCATCTGCCGCGGTTTGCGCATAGTTGCCGAGTAGCGCCTGAACATCCGGCATCAAGGGTCCTTGCCAGGAAACTGCAAAGACGGTCCCGGCTACTGACATGTATTCTCTTACGACCGTGCCGGTGTCGAGCACCATTTGCTGAACCGTATAGTTCCCGCGGGACGACACGCCCCGGCTCGCCATCATCCTCGCCTGGTCCATCTGCACCGATGAAACGCCACCTCCAAGTGCAGCGTGCGCAAGTATGGGCGAGACAAGGGCGGCCGCAATGACCACCCTGCCTGTCCTGAATTCTTTCATATCAATCCCACAAACGATGCCAGATAAAACACATGCTGGCAGGTCAAAGTTGCCGGCGTGCTAACAGCCATCGATATCGCCCGGACGCTGATGAAGGCGCCGACTCGACGCTTTGCGTGTATATCGTCAAATGTTACGGGGACTTTAGAGCCGCCGGGAAGCGACGGACATCTCCCTGCCGCCTGCTGGCTTGACGGATCAGATCGCTGCGCGGGACGACTGGATCCGGTATTTTTTTGGCAAATGAAAGCTGCCGCAGGCCTGCCTGCGCGGGCGCCTACCGTGTAGATACGGGCGCGTGCCGGTGCACATTCTCCGGTCCCTCCGCGATTGCACCAGCGGATGTCAGCAACCCGGTGGCCTGTTCAGCATCTAGAGGACGACTGAACCAGAAGCCTTGCGCCAGGTCGCATCCCGTGCGCATCAGGAACGCCGCCTGGCCGGCGGTCTCGATTCCTTCAGCCACGACCCGCAGGCACAGCGTATGGCCCATGGCGACAATCGCGGACGCAAGCGGTTCGCCATTACCGGGTATCCCCTGCATGAAGCTCCGGTCGATCTTCAGATAGTCGACCGGAAGATTTTTTAGATAAGACAGCGAGGAATAGCCGGTTCCGAAGTCGTCGATGGCAACGTGTACGCCTGCGTGTCGCAGCGTCGCCAGTTGTTGCACAGCGGGGGAAGACGGCTCCATCAACAGCGACTCCGTTACCTCGATTGTCAGCATTGAAGCGGGAACCCCGCACGTAGCAAGCAGCGCGAGCACATCGTCTGTGAATGACAGATCGCGCAACTGACGTGCGGAGACGTTGACCGCGATTTTCAGATCCAGGTAGCCGAGCTCGCGCCATGTCTGGGCCTGACGGACCGCTTTGCGTAACACCACCTTACCGAGCTGCACGATCAGGCCGGTGTCCTCGGCAATGGGGATGAATTCAAGTGGCGGCACCGCGCCGCGCGCGCCATCATGCCAGCGCGCGAGCGCCTCGAATCCGGTAATCAGGCCGCTCGATGGAATAACGAGCGGCTGGTAATGAACGGACAGTTCGTCCCGCTCAAGCGCGCTACGCAAATTCCTCTCAAGAGCATGCCGTGCCAGTGCTCCCCGGTTCATCAACCGGTCGAACACGGCGACCGTATTCTTGCCCTCGCTCTTGGCGTGGTACATGGCAGTATCAGCATGACGCATAAGCTCTGCAGCCGAAGCACCGTCTTCTGGCCATACGCTCACGCCAATGCTCGGCGTGGCGTAGAGTTCCTGGCCGCCGGCGGAGAACGGCGCGTCGAACGCTGACAGAAGTCGCCGTGAGGCCGTCCGCGCATCACGCTGGCCATTCAGTCTCAGGATGATGGCGAACTCGTCGCCGCCAAGCCGGCATACAACGTCATCCGCTTCAGCCACGTGCAACAGGCGGCCTGCGACCTGCGCGAGGAGTTCATCGCCAACGCCATGTCCGAAAGTATCGTTGATCCGCTTGAAGTCGTCGATATCGAGCAGCGCAAGGCCGATTGGGCGATGTCGGGCCAGTCTGCCGCCCAGCGCGAGAGCGAAGCGCTCGTTAAACGCGTGGCGGTTGGGCAACCCGGTTACGGGATCGGTATGCGCCAGGTAATCGAGGCGCGATTCGGCCTCTGCAGCGCGAGCGGCAGTTTTCCTCAGCAGGGGGATCGCCAGGGACAAAGCCGCCAGCGCGACCAGTAACGTCGTAACCGCGTACGTCGCGATGCCGTTAAATACCGAGCCGAGTGTTGCCAGGATCACCACGGTGCCTAGAACGGCCCCCCTGTATTCAACCGGCTGGATCACCTCGATACCCGACATGTCAACGCGATAACTGCTGCTTGTGATTCCGGGGGCGATCCCGACAGGCGGGATCGTGCGCAACCCGCGCCGGCCGGCGCCCTCGTAGGCGCCGACGCGTCGCCCCCTCAGATCGTAAAGCCCTGCTGCGGTTAGCGATGGCGACGACGCCAATGCGTCCAGAACATGGTTGGCTTCATTGATGTCCCCGAATGCGAGCGCGGCCGACGAATTGGCGGCAATAATTCTTGCCTGTACCTCGACGCTGCTGACGAGGCCGCCCAGAAGGAATATCGCCTGTGCCGCAATCAGGGCTACCGCGAAGAATCCAAGAACTACGCCTGCGACAGTATAGGTGGCCCGGGTGGCGTAGCGTGAGCGCCGATCACTGCTGCGCGGTTCAGGAAGTAGCCCGTTCGATTCCGGTTGATTGTCCATGACTGCCTCACTTGTAACGTCTGGCAAGATGCAATAACTGCGAACTGAGGGACAGCCGCGCGCGTCTGATCGCATCCGCGTCGACATCGAAGCGCATCGTGTCGTTGTCCAGCGCGAGCGTGATCTCCGCACCCTCAGCCAGGTGGTCGTCGCCATCGGCGACCACCAGCACTGGCGCGTCGCTAACCGACATCAGCTGTAGGCGCCGACGTCCAGGGTCAGTCGCGTCGATAACCAGCACATCGCACCCGGCTGTTGTCGCAGCAGCATCGAGCCCGCGCACGTGAGCGCGATTCTGGTGGTCGAGTCTGCTTTTGACCGCGAGAAACGGACCACGAATCGGACTGCCCGCGTCGAAACATACGCGTACACTGCCGGACGCCGCAGGACTGTCGGGCGGCCACGTTGTAAAAAGGATGAAGTTGTAGATGAACGCGGCCTTCAGATCCTCCGGGCGCGCCTGCGCAGGTAGCAGTTGCGCATGCAACGTCCCGCCCAGAAAGGACGCGACGACCAGGCATTGCAATGCCCGGCGAACGCCTGCGCAGACCTGACGCACGGCCATCAGTATTGAACCGTCAACCTCAACAGGAACGCGCGACCGTCCTGCTGCAGCGCGTTCTGCACAAATTCGGGACCAGCCGGATCCGCATAGCGCTTGTTGAAAATGTTGTACGCACTCCCCGACAGTGCGGTGTGCGGGGCGACGCGCGGAAGCGCGACCGTCAGGTTCGCAATGCAGAAGCCTCCGACGGATCCGCCCGAGGCTTTCCGCGAACTGGTGCATAGCGCCTCGGTACCAACCCGCACCGCATCGTGAATCAGGGGTTGAAACCAGTTGAGCTTCACCAGATGGCGCGGGGAGTCCTGAAGCGTCAACCCCGTGTCCCTGTCGCGCGCGAGCTGCCACGAGTAACTTGCTCGCAACGTCGCGCCGCTCGCGAATGCCTGCTCGTAAGCCAGCTCGACTCCGCGCGACTCCACGCGGTCGAGGTTTTGGAATACGAGCAGTTGAGAGGCCGGATCAACAGTCTGGGTAATCAGGTTGTCAATATTCGACCGGAATACTGTTACCGTCGCACGCGCATCGTTCGACAGCCGCTGCTCAAGTGCGAACTGCAGCGTATGAATTTTTTCGGATTTCAGCCGGGGATTAGCTTCCTGGCCGCCGGGGCCGGCCTCCTGGTAGTAAAGTTCGTAAGCATTCGGCGCACGAAAGGCGGACCCAAATGAAAGTTTCGCGGTCGCGGCGTCCGTTGCCTTCCAGATCAGCGTAGTTCGCGGGCTGAGCGCCCCGCCTGACGGCGTCACGAAGTCATACCGCAGGCCTACGTTGAGCAGCCACCTCGGCGTAATCGAGAATTCGTCTTCACCATAGAGCCCGGTACGATTGCCGGTCCGGTGATCGTTGAGATACGGGACGAACGGCTCAATGTCGTAGTTCCACTGGTCACGGTGCGCATCACGTGTGAAGTCCGCACCGATCACCATCTTGTGACCGGCAATCGCCTGCGTCACAATCTGCGTATCGACGCCGTACCACTCGGCGTAGCTACCATCGCGATTGACGACGACAGGCGGATAGTCGTACACATAGGACCCCGAGTAATCATAACGCCCCCAGAATACATGGCCGCCGATTTTGGTGGCGCCGGTGATCCAGTGGTCGAAGCCAAGGGTCGCGTAACTCTGCGCGTCGGTAGTCTGCGAGCGAGGGTCGCTGAACACCTGGGCGAATGACGCAGTGGGAATGCCCTTGGTGCGATTCGAATGCGCGAGTGAGACCGTGAAGTCTTCGTAGGAGAATTTGCCGAAGAACTTCTGCGCGTGATCAAAGTCCAGTCCGTCGGCAACGCCGTCATTCTGGTCTGGTGTGTCGAACTCGGGGAAATGGAGATTTTGTCCGGGACTGTCGAGCGCGCTTGCCGCTACAAACAGTTGCGCGCCCTGGTCCCCCTTCCAGCCATAGGTTGCACTTGCGCGCTTTTCACCGAAAGAGCCCGTCTCAACGGTCGCACGCGCGCCCGACGCATCGCGCCCGCTTTTGGTGATCACGTTGATCACGCCAAGGAATGCGTTTGAGCCATAGACCGATGACCCAGCCCCCGGCATATATTCGATCCGAGCAATCGTATCGATATCAAGCAGAAACTCGCTGCCAATCGCGGCCTCGCCGTACACTGCATCGTTGGTCCGGTAACCGTCGATCAGCAGCAGGAAACGCGTATCGTAGTTTCCGGGCCGCAGGATCCCGCGTGCACCCAGATAGGCATAGTTGCGGTCGTACCCGACATAGAGGCCCGGCAACGTGCGCAACGCGTCGGCCAGCGTGCGCCAGCCAAACCGCGCGAAGTCCTTGCCGCTTAATACATAGACGGTCGACGGCGCGTCAGCCAGCGGCTGGTCGAACCGCGAAGCAGTCGTTACATGAACGTCGAGCAACTGCTCAAGTGGCAGCGCGGCCAGGTCGCCCGGTTTCAATGTCGGGCGCTCGGCGTCGTCCGGGGCGTCCGACCCAGGTTCGGGGGCCGTCTCGTCAGCGACACGTTGTAGTGCCGCTAACGAGGCCATCGTCCCATCACCGGCAAAGGCGCGGGCGTGAAAGGCGAGCAGCGCAATGAAACAAAGTGTGGGGCCAGCGTACCGACCGCCAACCCCAGAGACCGTCATGGCATGTCCAGTGTTCGTTCAGGTTTGCATCAGACGGTTCCATCGATAAGGTTCGACGTGAAATACCGGTCTCTGATACGCGTTATGAACTTTAACGGCATACAGAAAGATTTCTTTAGTCATTACCTCGTGCTGCATAAACACATGTAAAGGCAACGGCAGCTTCCGGTAACGCCGACGCTCCAACACTGCGTGCTCGGTATTGCGAGGCCCATAATGTTGGATCTGATCGCAACGTTGTCGGGCAACTGGGGCGGCCGTTCAAGTGCTTCAGGTTCCGGGACCGGGAGTATTGACCGAATTATGAGGACGTTGCGATCCCATTCAGACGGCGTTATCGCTTTTGTGCCCGGGTTCGTTGGGAATGAGGTCGTTTCCGTTACTTCGACGCGGCATCGGGGAGTGAGGCGCCCACGGCTTTGAAAGTCATGCCCTGGATCAAGATACCCTCGACGTCTGCTGGATTGTGAGACGGAGCGCTTGAGGTCGGTCAGAACGCGTGGACGCCAACGGGTTAAGCAGCGACCTGATTCAGATAATATCGCTGCGTGAATGCTACAGGTGACAGGTAATCAAGACGAGCCCGCGTGCGTTGCCGGTTATAGAACGCCTCGATGTATTCGCTGATGGCTCGCCTAGCCTCTTCGCGTGTGGCGAAGCGTCGATGATAGACCAGCTCGCTTTTCAGCGTACCCCAAAACGATTCAATCGGCGCGTTGTCAAAGCAGTCAGGCGCCTGGAGGTAACGCTGACCTTGAAAAGGCTTCGATTACCAGTCCTCAGGCGCTCGTCACTGTTTATCCATCGCCAGCAGTTCACGGCCTGGTTCGCACCCAAAGGACAATAGGAATGAGGTGGTGTCGACCTCGTCGAAGCATACGACCTGGTTTCGCTCGCCACCTTTGGCCTGATATAGCGCAGCATCGACTGCGGCGAAAAGATCCCTGAAATCGCCACGATCGGGCGCGCCCGAAGCGGCAACGCCAATGCTGATGGTCAGCACGCCGAGCGGAGCTGACATCTGCGGAACGGCGAGTTCCAGCACCGCCCCACGGATGTCTTCCACGATCAGAGCTGCGCTTTTCCCGTCGGTGTCGGGCAAGAGGACCACAAACTCCTCACCACCGTAGCGCGCAGCGCTATCGCCTGGCGACCGGATCGTCGACTTAATGCAGCGCGCAACGACCGCCAGCGCTTCGTCGCCCGCAGCGTGGCCCTACAGATCGTTGAATTCCTTGAAATGGTCGATATCGATTAACAGAACGGACAATGGCTGGCCGAGCTGTTTTGCCCACCGCCATTCGGGTTGCGCAACTCGTCAAATCCGCGCCGGTTAGCGATCCCGGTCAGACCGTCCGTTCTGGCCAATGCGCCAAGTTCCTGTTCCGCAGCGAGCCGGCGCTTCAACTGGTGAGAGAACATTAATGTCAGCCCCAAGGAACATCAACGCGAGTGCACTCATCGTCGAGCCGATGACCCATGCGCGTTGTCGCCTGTCAGCATCGATGTTTTCCATAGCCGGAGCGATGTCAAGAATCAAAGGAAATTGGCCGATATGCCTGAAACTGTACCTGCGCTCGATGCCATCGATCGCGGCGGTCCCCCGGAATTGTCCGGCCGGCGACTGCGCGAAGCGGGTATAGTTGGTGGTACCGGTCAGGCTTCTGCCGATGATTTCTTAGTCGTAGGGGTACCGCGTGAGCATCGTGCCGTCGGCCAGCATCAGGGCCATCGTATCGCCGGAACGAAGACTCATTCCGCTGAGCAGGCACCAGGAGTAATCCAGCGGCAGGGTCCCGACGACGACACCGTCAAAACCGCCGTGCTGATCCGTCAGCCTGCGGCTAAGTAGTGTAGGCTCCGTTCGAGAGTTGCGAGCGGTATGGATGGCTGATATAAAGGCCCACGCTCGTCGAGCGCAGATGGACCAGGAAATAGTCCCTGTCAGCGAATTTACCGTGCCGGGGAGGCGTTCCCATTCAATCGAGCACGACATTGCCCTCCCGATCGAGCACGAGGAACGAACCGATTCCCGCCGCCATGGCAGTCCGGCCGAGCAGCAGAGTCTGCTGAATCTGCGGCGCAAGCTTTCTGACCTCTGGGTATTGCAGGGCCTCGATGAGGCTTTTCAGGACAAAGTCGTATGTTTCCAGATGGTGGAAAGTTTCGCGCGCAATGAGCAGCGCAACGTTTTGGGACGCGTCGAGCGCACGATCGGCGGCATCGCGCCGGGACTGCACCAGAAACACCGCGCAGATTACGAACGTCGCGCATACCAGGCAGATATCAGGGCCGATCAGAGCCGGTCGTCGCATGAGAACTGCCCTTGCTCTCGCAGGCCGCGTATTCCGCATCAAAGACCCCAAGGTTCTGTTACAGCCCGCTCGCGGGCTTCGGCTGTCCTCTTCCATCATGCGCGCCCGGTTGCGCCACCGGTACCTTCAGTTAACGGAGGATCGTTGGCGCACTTTAGCGCATCCGGAAAATAAATTCCGTCCGCTCGCAACGACGCTGTCGTAGCACCGCAGCGCCACAGAACCCGTCAGCGTTGCACGCTGCGCGGCGGAAGTTCCCGGCGGCGCTTCCGTCTTGCGGGGCGCAGTCAGGCGTCTCGGCGCCAGCGGGCCGTCGTACATATCCTGATGGCAAAAAGATACCGTCTGTCGGCGGCCCGATTTCATCGCGCCGACGCAACGCGTCATCATTGCTGGCTAACGTTTGCGGTTTTATTGCCGTAATAAAGAGAAGAGCATCGCGTCGGTTTCATTTGCTCAATCTTCCCGCCTGATTCTCAACCGACGCAATGGTTCAGGACTGCGATATGCCTGCATTCGAAGAGCCCATCCAACCGGCATGTGTCAAAGATCACGAGCGGCGGGGATAACAATCGTCGCTTCAGCGCAAACCGAGAGCTTACAGTAATGTTTTTCACTTTACGCCAGTCACTTTCTCTCACGCCGGAACAGCGGGCAAAACCCCTGCCAATTCTGTCGATTCATGGTCTCGTGCTTGTGCTCGCCCTTTGGACTGCGCTGGGCTGCGCCATCGTGTGGGACAGCAAGACCGAAATGGCTGCGGCGCGCGATCAGAGCGCCGCGCTGGCCGACGCCCTGGCGGCCCACTCCGAGCGCATTCTGCGCGAAGCAGACCAGATCGCTTCTTTCGTGGCCTGGGAAGTGCAAAACAAGGGCGTGCGGCTTCCGCTGGGTCAGTATGTGCAGGCGGGAGTCCTGAAGCTCGACGGATATCTTCAGGTTGCCGTGATCGATAGGACAGGCATGCTGCGCTCCTCGACAGTAGAAGGGTTCAAGGAAATCGATCTATCGGATCGGCAACATTTCAAGGTCCATCTCACGGACGCATCCAACACGCTCTTCGTGGCGACGCCACTAGTCGGACGGGCCAGCGCGAAAACTTCCATCCAGCTGTCCCGGCGAATCACCGGAAACGATGGAAAATTCATGGGCGTCGTCGTCGTTTCCATGGACCCGGCCGCGCTCACCGACCTCTTCGACCAGCTCCGCATCGGCAACCAGGCGCTGGTGCTCGTTTTCGGTACACAGGATTTCGTTATCCGCGCGAGGCGGTCAGGGAACAAAGACATCCCAGGGGCGACACTAGCTGCCGACAGTCCTTTCCGTAACGCGCTAAAGCAAAAATCTGTCGGCGGGTTCGAGGCTGTCATGCCGATCGACGGTATAAAGCGAACAGTCAGCTATCGCCTGTTGCGAGATTATCCGCTGGCGGTGGCCGTCGGTTTCTCGCAAGCCGACTACCTGGCCGCGTTCACGTCACGCCGTAATCTACTGATGATCGCAGGTCTCCTGCTAACGGCACTCCTCTGTTTCGTGGACTACATGAAAGCGCAACTGTTCCGACAGCTCCATGCGTCGGTGAACGACGCCCGATCGGCCAGAGAACGCTACCGTCTTCTGGTCGAACTCTCACCGAACGCGGTCCTCGTGTACCGCGAGGATCGCCTTTCTTTTGTCAATTCCGCAGGCGTTCGGATGCTTGGCGCAAAATCCGAAAACGAGCTGCTTGGCCGAGCCGCACTAGCCTTCATTCACGAGAAGAGTCGCGAAATCGTTAAAGAGCGTATCCGCAAGGTGCGCGAAGAGGGTGCGAGGACGCCGCCACTCGAACAGACGTGGCTCAGGGTGGACGGCTCGTCTTTCCAGGGCGAAGCATCAGCCGTGCCGTATGAAGACGATGGCCATCCTGCCTCCCTCGTCCTGCTGCAGGATGTCACTGCTCGAAGGAAAGCAGAAGCTGAGCGAGACCGTTTTTTTGATCTTTCGCTCGATCTTCTGTGCATCGGATCCGCAGATGGCTACTTCAGGAACGTCAACCCCGCGTTCCGCAACACATTGGGGTGGAGCGAAGAGGAATTACTTTCCCGGCCTTTCCTGAACTTTGTCCATCCTGCTGACCGGGTTGCGACCCTGACCGAAATTTCCAGACTGGCAACTGGCACGGCCACTGAGAACTTTGCAAATCGCTACCTGTGCAAGGACGGTTCGTCGCGGTGGCTCGCCTGGAAAGCTGTAACGACGTCGGAGGGGTTGATGTATGCCGCGGCGCGCGACGTGACCGAAGCTCTTGCGGCAACTGAGCTGCTGGAGCATGCGAAGACAGAGGCAGAAGCCGCCTCTCGCGCGAAAAGCGCCTTCCTTGCCACCATGAGCCATGAAATCCGCACGCCGATGAATGGAGTCATTGGCATGGTAGAGGTCCTTGCGCGCACCTCGTTATCGGGAGACCAGCTGGACATGACGCGCACCATCCGCGAATCGGCGGGTGCATTGTTGTCGATCATCGACGACATCCTCGATTTTTCCAAAATCGAGGCGGGCAAATTGGAACTTGAGCAAGAACCGGTTGCACTGGCCGAGATGGTTGAAGGATTGTGCAGTTCGTTGGTTGCGGTAGCCACACGGAAAAAAGTGCAACTGAATACCTTCATCTCGCCCTCCATTCCCCAACGCGTGCTATCCGACGACACCCGCTTGCGGCAATTGCTCTATAACCTGGTTGGCAACGCGATCAAGTTTTCGGGGGGGCGGCCGGATCAGACGGGCCGGGTATGTGTGAGTGTCGAGCTAGCCATGACCGAGCCGTTGAAGGTTGCGTTTAAAGTAGTCGACAACGGCATTGGGATGACAGCCGGGACAATCGCAAGCCTGTTCGTTCCTTTCAATCAGGCCGAAATCTCGACAACCCGCCGCTTTGGCGGGACGGGCCTTGGTCTGACGATCTGCCGCCGGTTGGTCGCCTTGATGCAAGGCGATATTTCCGTTTCAAGCGAACCGGGCCGTGGCTCAACCTTCACGGTTGAAATTCCGTTCGTGGCGGCATCGCCAGACCCGGTAGCCTCGTCTCATGATCTCACCGGGATTGAATGCATCGTGATCGACGCTTCGACTTTCAAGGCGGAGTACCTGCGGTTGTACCTCGAACACGCAGGCGCTGGTGTGCGCGTCGCGTCTGCAGACGCGCCAGCGTCGGGCGCAAGCTTGGCCTGCGCCGCTACAACCGTCGTTATCCACGATGGTAGTCGCCCGCTTGAGTTTATAACCCGATTGAGCCCGGGCCATCAAAACGGCGCGGTACGGGAACTGGTAATCCTGTCGGGACAGCACGGCACGGCTCGCATCGAATCTGCGGATCGCGTCGTGCTCGGTGGCGACGGCCTGCGCCGGCAGACGCTGCTGCATGGCGTCGCCGTCGCGGCGGGCCGCGCATCGCCGCGAAGCTGGCGCGAAGAGCCGTCGGAAATCGGCGTAAACGCTCACGCGACGCCGCCTGCGATCGCCGAAGCCCGCGTTCGGGGTCGCCTCATTCTCGTTGCAGAGGACGACGAGATCAATCAGAAAGTCATCCTGCGGCAACTGGGTCTGCTCGGCTACGCAGCAGAAATCGCGGCCGACGGCAAGGAGGCGCTGCGCCTGTGGCATGACAACCACTACACCCTATTGCTGACCGATTTGCACATGCCGGAGATGGACGGCTACGAGTTGTCCACATCAATCCGCAGCGCGGAGAAAGGACGGCCCCGCATGCCGATCGTTGCGCTTACAGCGAACGCGTTGCAGGGCGAAGCCAACCGGGCGAAAGCGGCGGGAATGGATGGGTATCTAACCAAGCCCCTCCGACTGGATGCGCTGAAGGCGGCGCTTGACAAATGGCTGGACCAGCCTCAGGCGGCCGAGGCGTTTCCGCAGGCGGCGGAAAAGGCACCGGACATCGCACCCGGGTCCGCGGTCGACCTTTCCGTACTCACCGCGTTGATCGGCGACGATAGCGCGGTCATGTGCGAATTGCTATCGGACTACCTGGCCTCGGTGCGTCGTCTGTCCCGGGAATTGCGCTCGCATTCCGTAAATGGTGAGGCCAGGCATGTTGGCGCGATCGCGCACAAGCTCAAATCCTCGTCGCGTTCAGTCGGCGCGCTTGCTTTCGGCGACCTGTGTAACGAGCTCGAAAACGCGGGCCGCGCTGAAGACAGAGCGGGCATAACGCACTGGATGGCGCGCTTCGAGCAAGCGTTGCCCGGAATTGAAGGCGAGATCGAGACCTTTCTGAACGGGCAATGAATACTGATTTTTCAAAAACAGACCACGTGACTCCACCATCGCCAGCTTCCGTTGCCAGGCGGAGCCTTTATGATCATGCGGGCCGTGTACGGTGCCCGGCCAACACCGACCGACGGGAACATAGATGACTGCGACAACGCCAATCCTCGTGGCGAGCGACGCTCTCGCCGATGCGCAACTGGTAAAAAAGCTGCTGGACGAAGAATTCGACAACGTCGAAATTTCGACGAAACCGGAATCGGCCGTCCAGGACTTCGAAAAGCATCGTCCCGCGGTGCTGATCCTGGCTTTCGACAGCCTGGAACAGGCGGAAAGATACTATCTTGGCCTGTATCGTTTGAGCACGGCAGTGCATGCGCTGTCGCACCACACTTTGATTCTTTGCAACAAAAACGACCTCTGGCGGGTGTACGATTTGTGCAAGAAGCAGCACTTCGACGATTACGTGCTGTTCTGGCCCGTGACAAACGACGCGCCCAGACTGCGGATGGCGGTCCACCACGCGTTACGGCAGCGACAGGGTACAGGGCTCAATGCTGTGACCAGCAGCCAGATGGCTGTGCAGGCGCGCGCGCTAGGCGAGCTGGAAAAGAATTTGAGCGGTTACGCAGCGGTGAGCGAGCAGCGAGCCGGAGCCGCCGGAGCCTCACTCGTTCAGGCTCAGCAGGCAATTAATCGTGCGCTGGACGCCTTCTCGGCAAAGCTGCCATCCGGCGCGTCTCCCGACGCAGCGGCAGCCCCGGATCCAGAAGTTCTTCGCCAGGAGATCGAGCGCCTGAAGATCGACGAAATTGAAAAGCACTTCCAGACTATTGCCTCGGCTGTGGACACCATGCGGCAGTGGGCCGGCAACCTCACGATGGGCCTAGCCCCCGAACTGGAGTCAGTCCGCGCCTTGCAGTCGTTAGCCGCGCAGATCCGGCCGATGGTCCTCGTGGTCGACGACGACGAGTTCCAGCACACTCTTCTCAGAAAACTGCTCCTGCCGGCAGACGTCGATCTCCTTTTCGCGGCCTCCGGCGCCGAGGCGCTTGCACTGTTGCGCCGGCATCGCCCCGACCTGATTCTGATGGACGTCGATCTGCCCGACGTAACCGGCGTCGATGTGACGCGTCGCGTCAAGGCGCTCAGGCATCTGTCGGACATCCCGGTCATCATGGTTACCGGCCACAGCGAGAAGGCTATCGTCGTCGAGAGCCTGAACGCCGGTGCTTCAGACTTTGTGGTCAAGCCGTTCGAGAGAACCGCGCTGCTTGCGAAAGTCGGCAGGTTTCTGGACGCCTCCAAAAAACAGTGATGCGACTCAGGGCCGTCCCAGCATGGGCGATGCCCTCCTCTACCGGGAAACGACGATGGATATTACTCAAAGACAAATGAAGGCGCTGGTCGTCGACGACGAGCCGTTTGTACTGAAACTGCTGGTACGCCAGCTTGAGCGCCTCGGCCTGGGTGAAATCGCCTCATTCGAACGCGCCCGGGATGCGCTGGCCCTGCTCGAAACCGATGCGGCGTCTGTCGACATAATTTTTAGTGATCTCCAGATGCCCGAAATGGACGGCGTGGAATTCGTTCGTCAGATAGTCAACACGGGCTACGCCGGTCGGCTGGTTATCGTGAGCGGCGAAGATCAGAGGGTGCTTGACGGAGCTGCCCGGCTCGCGAGGGTGCAGGGCCTGCATGTGCTTGGCGCTCTGCATAAGCCCGCCTCCTCCGAACAATTGAGGGAAAGGCTCGATGACGGAGTCGCCGGGCCCGCGCGGCCGGTCCCTCTACCTCGCAAGATATACGGAAGAGACGAGCTCGCCGGGGCAATCAGCAACGGGCAGCTCCTCAACTATTACCAGCCAAAGGTGTCGACTTCGACAGGAGCCTTCGTTGGGGTCGAAGCGCTGGTTCGGTGGCAGCACCCGAAGGACGGCCTGATCCTTCCCGATCAGTTCATCGGGACCGCCGAGCAACACGGTCTGGTCGACGACCTTACGCGTGTCGTTCTGTCCGCTGCGTTGCAACAGACGCGTTTGTGGCTGGATGCGGGCATCAATCTTCAGGTTGCGGTCAATGTTTCAATGAGCAACCTGAACGCTCTCGATTTCCCGGATTCCGTGGAGGCCGCCGCCATGCGGGCGGGCGTCTCGTTGTCGAGTCTGGTCCTCGAAGTGACCGAAAGCCGCCTGATGAGCGATTCCGTCGCACCTCTTGACGTATTGACGCGCCTGCGCCTAAGGCGCGTAGGTCTCGCGATCGACGACTTCGGGACCGGACATTCGTCTCTGGCTCAACTGCGCGATCTTCCCTTTGACGAGCTCAAAATAGACGGCAGTTTCGTCCGGGGTGCGTCCCATGACGCGTCAGCAAAAGCGATCGTCGAAGCAAGCGTGCAGATGGCGCGACGATTGGGAATGAAAACGGTCGCGGAAGGGGTCGAAGGCCTGAACGACTGGAATCTGCTTCGCGACTGCGGCTGCGATGTAGCGCAGGGTTATTTTATCGGCCGGCCGATGATGCCCGCAGACATGCCCAGCTGGCTTGCGGGGTGGGAAAGCCACCGCGCCACCCTTCTCGGGCCAATCTGATGCCCGGCTTGACGATGCCCTGTCTCGCGCTTGTTTCTTCCTCGGACGATCGGCCACGAACGCCGGCCCACGCCCACGACTCAAGCCAGCTGGTCATTATGGCTTTTTCGCTCAGAACAGGCATGGCGTCTGCACGCGTCGCGGAACAATACCGGTGACTTTCGGATATACGCTTTCGCCAGGAAGGTCCCCCATGCACAGATATTTTATGTCCCGACGGGCTGCCATCAAGTACCTCATGGAAATCAGACGCGATACTGCCGATCCGCATCTGACAGTAACCATCGATACGCATTTGCATGAAGGTATGGGTGGCGGCGCCGAACGCGCCCTCTTCGATGTGAGGGCGGGCCGGGTTTCGTATTTCGTGGAGGCAGGCCTGGCGGCTGAGGCGCGAATCGTCTTTATTACTTGACCAACCAGGTTCGCCGGTTCAGTTTCTGCAGAACTGGATCAAAGCTCAGCAGACCAAGGATGCTGCTGCATAACTCGGGACCCGTGGAAGGCGAAAAACCGAGGGAAGCTCAGTCACTCACCCAGGCCTGGTTCGGCGTGCTCATGTCAAAATTGCGTTCCAGCAAATTCGGTGCGACTGGCAAATCGTGCAACCCAAGCGCCCAGCGTTTTTACCGACAAAGATAATCGGCCCGCCGCTTCCCGCTGCGATAGCCCATCAACAAGAACCAGCTTCACCGCCTGCTCGCGAAACTCCTTCGTGTAGCTGCCCTTCGGTACTCGATTCATCTGATCTCCGTTTCGCTCATTCTACGAAACATTGATCTCCACTTTCTTCAGCCTATCTCAATCGCGAGACGGCAGGACGAACCTTGCCGTCTCGCTGGGCCAGCGTTATGCCTTTGCCACGCGACCATAGGTGTCTTCGAAGCGAACAATGTCGTCCTCGCCCAAGTAGGCGCCGGATTGTACTTCGATCAGTTCGAGCGGGATCTTGCCAGGGTTCATCAGTCGATGCGTGACGCCGAGTGGAATGTACGTCGACTGATTCTCGGTCAGGATGGTTTCCTTGTCGCCGTTTGTCACCACCGCAGTGCCCTTGACGACAATCCAGTGTTCCGCGCGGTGATGGTGCATCTGCAAACTCAACTGGGCGCCCGGGCTCACGATAATGCGCTTGACCTGGAAGCGGTCGCCGCTGTCGATGCCTTCGTATGATCCCCACGGCCGCACCACGCGGCGGTGCGTCACCGATTCGTGCCGTCCCATCGCATTCAGTTGCGCAACGATCTTCTTGACGTCCTGCGCCTGGTCGCGATGCGCTACCAGCACAGCATCAGCCGTCTCCACGATGACGATGTTATCCAGACCAATGGCGGCCACGAGGCGGTGCTCGGCGCGAATGTACGAATTGGTCATGGCGTCGGTGAGCACGTCGCCGAGCAGCGCGTTGCCCTGCGTATCGCGTTCGGCGATGTCCGCAAGCGCGGTCCAGGAGCCGATGTCGTTCCAGCCCAGATCCGATACGGCAATCACCGCGGCACGCTTGGTTTTTTCCATCACGGCATGGTCGACCGAGATGTTTGGGCTCGCTGAGAACGCTTGCGCGTCCAGACGCACGAAGTCGTTGTCGTGTTGCGCGCTCTTCAGCGCCAGCTCCGCCTGCAGCGCGACTTCCGGCTCGTAGCGGCGCAGTTCTTCCATGTAGGTCGAAGCCTTCAGCATGAACATGCCGCTGTTCCAGTAGTAACCGCCCTCGGCCAGGAATCGCTCCGCCGTGGCCGCGTCCGGCTTCTCGACGAACCTGTCGACGGCGAAGGACTGCGTGTCGTCCACCAACTGCGCGCCTGCCCGGATGTAGCCGTAGCCGGTGTGAGGCTCGGTCGGCGTAATGCCGAAGGTGACCAGGTAGCCGTCCCCGGCAATGTGCGCGGCGGCTTCGGCCGCCTTAATAAAAGCCGCTTCGCCGGTGATCACGTGGTCAGACGGCAGAACGAGAAGCAACGCCTCAGGGGATTCGCGCATCGCCAGCAGCGCGGCTGCCGCGATAGCCGGGGCCGTATTGCGGCTGGCAGGTTCGAGCACGATCGACGACGACACCGTATCGACCTGGCGCAACTGTTCAGCTACCAGAAAACGCTGCTCATTATTCGTGACGACGATCGGCGACGCGATGCCGGCAATGCCGCGCAAACGCAGCGCCGTTTGTTGAATCAGCGTGTTATCACCGGTCAACTTCAGATATTGCTTGGGATAGCCCCCGCGCGACATCGGCCACAGCCGGGTGCCGCTTCCGCCGCAAAGGATCACTGGATGAATCTGCATGGCTTAATTCCTCTCTACGTTTTCTTGTGATTGAATATCTTCTACATAGCGTGTGGGTATTGATCGCCCCACTCCGGAACTCAACTGCGCGGCAATAGCGACAAGATAGTCATTCTTCCGGTGGCGCTACGCGCGCCGAGCGGTATTTCTTGATCCACTAAACGTGACGCATCAGTTGCATCCGAACCGATTCCAGTTCGTGCGGCAAACGCCGCGAAATCGGGCCCCTGCGTGGCAACTCCACAAATCCCAAGCGTCTATACAACTCATACGCACGTGTATTGCTGACCAGCACGTCCAGCACGATTTGACGGTCGCCGTCGTCATGCGCCAAAGCGGCGCGCATCGCGTCCATGAACAGTGCGGTAAACACACCCGTACCGCGCATACGCTCATGCGTCGCGCAATGCGCAATCAACGTCTGCGAAGACTTCGGCGCGGGCAATTCGCTTTCGAGCACGAGTCCGCGCCACAGCATGCCAACTGTACGGCGCACGCCGAAGAACAACAGCAACATCAACACCACATGCGGATCGTCGAACCAGGTCGTGCGACCGTCTTGCACAGCGAGCACGGCAACCACCGTGTCGTCGGCGGTCACGGCAACGCGGTGGCGTCGGTACGAGAAACGGCCGTGTTCGGACATGAACGCGAATTGCAGGAACTCGATACACGTAGCGGCGGAGTCGCCGAGAAAGAACCCGAACTCACGCACGCCCGACGCGAACATCAGCGGCGCGCAAGCCTGTGCGTCACCCGCCTGCGCCGCACGAAAACGCAGGGATGCCGGATCGTGTGCCTGATGCAGTGCGTGAGCGCGATCGGGTTGAACGACGTACATGGTCGAGTCTTCCTCTTTAGCGAGGCAGGCGCTTCAGCGCCGCTATGGTTCGGCTGATCTGCTCCGGCTCGTGCGTCGAGCAAATAAAAAACCGCAAACGTGCAGCTTTTTCTTCGACAGCCGGATAGAAGATCGGCTGCACGTTGATGCCGTCGGCGAACAGCGTATTGGCCCATTGCGCGGCTTTCAGCGTGCTGCCGGTGATGATCGGCACGACTGCATAGCCCGCACTTTTGCCGGTGTCGAGGCCTGCTGCACGCGCTTCGTCAAGAAACTGCTTGCCGCGCGCGCGTAGCAATGCGACCCGTTCGGGCTCGGCGATCAGGCGTTCGAGCGCGGCCAGCGACGCCGCCGCCAACGCGGGCGCAAGACCGACGCTGTACAGAAAGCCCGGCGCGAGGTGCCGCAGGATGTCGATCAACGCCTGCGATCCGGCGATAAAGCCGCCGCAGCCCGCCAGCGTCTTGCTGAGCGTGCCCATCCATATATCGACGTCGCCGCTCGCCATGCCGCACTGCTCGCGAATGCCCTTCCCGTTCGCGCCGAGCACGCCCAGCGAGTGCGCCTCGTCGACCATCAGGAACGCCGCATGCCGGCGCTTGATGTCGACGAATTGCGCCAGGTCGGGAAGGTCCCCGTCCATGCTGTACAAGCCTTCGATCGCGATCAGCACGCGCCGGTAGTCGTGCCGCACGCGTGCGAGCAGCGCGTCGAGCGCTTGCCAGTCGTTATGCGGAAAGCTCAGGCGTTTGGCGCCGCTCAGTTGCGCGCCCTGCACGATGCTGTTGTGCGCGAGCGAATCGTGCACGACCAGATCGCCTGGACCGAACAGCGAGCCGATCACCGTCACATTGGTCGCGTGGCCGCTCACGAATACAACGCAGTCGTCCACTTCGTAAAACGACGCGAGCGCAGTTTCCAGTTCGCGCTGCACCGGGCGTTCGCCCGCCACCATCCGGCTCGCCGATGCCGATGTGCCGTAGCGGTCGATCGCCTCCTTCGCGCGAGCGGAAACCTGCTCGTCGCCGGCGAGGCCGAGGTAGTTGTAGTTCGCGTAGTTCAGATATTCGACGCCGCCGATCTGCGTAGTCGCGCCGGCAATGCCTTCGTGCACCCGGAAGAACGGCGACTGCACCTGGAGCTTCTCGCCCATCTGCCGCAGAATTTCGACCTGCTGATAACCCGGCATCGCCTCGAAGCTGCATAACGCGGCGCGCGACGCGTCCTGCGCCGCGCGCGTACCGCCCGCGGGCAGCGGCGCGCCAGGCGTCTGCGCCTCTTCGGAGACGCGCTCCAGTTGCCGCATCAGCGCTTTCGCAGCGAGTTGCTGGCGGATGTGATCACCCAATCCCATGTTGTTCTTGTTACCCCGTGACGTACCGCTCTTAAACTAACGATTCAGCCGGAAATTCGGCCCACTCCCACGCGTCGCGCGTGGCGAGCAATTTGGCAATAAGCCGGTAGTTCATTTCATGACTTGGCCGCAACGCAGTGACGCGGCCGAGCAACGGCGCGCCCGCCATCGCCATGTCGCCGACCAGGTCGAGTACGCGGTGCCGCACGAATTCGTCGGGCACGCGCATGCCGCCAAGCACGCGGTTGCCGACGATCGCCGCGGTGCACGACAGGCGCGCGCCACGCAGAATCGGCATGCCGCGCACGTAGCCGGCGACGATCGCGGGGATCGCCCATTTGACGCGTCCGTAGGATCGTGACGGCGCGATCTCCGCCGCAAAACTAGCGGGCGTCACGGCGCCGTCCCAGCGCAATTCGCCAAAGCCCTTCAAGTCGTTGCGTACCGCCATTTCGTATGCGGGCGACGGTTCGATCGAGATGCGGCGCTCGTCACGCGCGCCCTCGGCGTCCACGATCGTCACCGGGTGCAGCACGCGAATGAAGCGCTTCGCGTCCGGCAACTCGATCCGGCCGCACGCGCGGATCGCATCGATCCACGGCTGCGCGCTGCCGTCGAGGATCGGCACCTCCTCGGCGTCGAGCTCGACCGTCGCGCGATCGATCTCGCAGGTCAGCAGCGACGCCAGCAGATGCTCGACGGTGCGGACCCGGACGCCATCGCCGGCTTCGAGCATCGTGCAAAGCGGCTGGCCGCGCCGCAACGCCGGACTCACCGCCAGCTCGGCCAGCACGCGGCCGCCTTGCATGCGACGGAACACGATGCCGCGCGGGCCGTCGGCATCGCCCGGGATGATTCGTACATTGACGGGCCGGCCCGTGTGCAGGCCGTGCCCGCTCAGTTCCAGCGGACGCGCCAGCGTGCCTTCGCGCATGCTCCAGCCTGCGGGCGCGCTCATCAGACAAGCTCCGTTGCAGTGGATTGCATTGGCGTCTGCGCTTCCGTTTGCGCTGACAGCGCATCGGCGACATCGGCCAGTGCGTTCGCGCCGACATCGAGCGCGTGTTGCGCGGCGACCGCCGCGACTTGCGCCGCGACACCGTTCGATTCCGCCGCGTCATCCTTCGTCTGAATCGACTCGACGATCCGTTGCGCGAGCGAATGCACCGTTGCGCCTTCGGCCATCGTCATGATCGACAGCTTGACCTGGAAGCTCTCTTCGACCGCCATCCCGAGTTCCATGCCCATCAGCGAATCCATCCCCATGTCGAGGATCGAACGGCCGGTTTCGATTTTTTCCGGCGACATATGCAGGATGCGCGCGATCTGCGCCTGCAAGGTCTCTTCGACGAGGCGCAACGCGTCCTCGAACAGCAGGCCGAGAATCTGGTCGCGCATCTGCGCACCGCCCTGACGCGCCGGTTCGTGGGTGCCGCGCGCATGCATTTCCGCGTAGCGGCGCGCGCGCGCCGCCGGCATGCCGAGCGACAGCGCCTGCCAGTCGAGCCGCACCACGGCCTCGCCCGCATTCATCTCGACGATCGCACGCTCCAGCGCCGTGAGCGCTTCGGCCGACGTGATCGACAGCCCGCCGATGCGCGCTTGCAGCGCTTCGCGCGTTTCGGCGTTGCGGGCGAGGAAGCCGACGTCGTCCAGCGGGCCCCATGCCATGTATGTGCCCGGCAAGCCGGCGGCACGACGCTGACCGACCAGCGCCTCGAGGAAGCTGTTCGCCGCCACGTAGCTCGACTGGCCCGGATTGCCGAGGAAGGTCGTCGCCGACGAATAGACCACGAAGAAGTCGAGTTTCGCGCTGCGCGTGGCGCGGTCCAGATTCCATGCGCCGGCCAGTTTCGGCGCGAGCACGGCGGCGAAACGCGCGTCGTCGAGATTGCGCACGAGGCCGTCGTCGATCACCATCGCCGAATGCAGGACGCCCTTGAGCGGCGTGCCGCGTGCGGCGACCGTTGCCAGCAGCATGTCGAGCGCGGTTGCATCGGTGACGTCGCATGCCGCGGTGTGCACCTGCACGCCGTGCTGTACGCGCCAACGCGCGGCTTCTTCGGCGAGTTCCGGCGCGAGCGTGCCCGAACGGCTCGCGAGCGTCAGATGACGGGCGCCACGCGACATCATCCAGCGCGCGGTCGCGAAGCCGAGCCCACCCGTGCCGCCGACGATCAGATACGCCGCCGCCGGATCGAGTTGCAGCGTTGCGGCGGCAGCCGTCGCGCGTGCCGGACTCGGCGTGCCGGCCGGATACGTCACGAGGATCTTGCCGATCTGGCGCGCCTGCTGCATATGACGGAACGCTTCCTCGACCCGCTCGGCCGGGAACGCGCGATACGGCAGCGGATGAAGCACGCCGCCCGCGAACAGTTGCATGACCTCTTCGAAAAGACGCGCCGTCAAGTCCGGCAGCGCGCTCATCAATTGATCGGCATCGATGCCGAAATAGCTGATGTTGTTCCGGAACGGGCGCAACCCGATGCGGCTGTTTTCGTAGAAGTCGCGTTTGCCGAGTTCGAGGAACCGGCCGAACGGACGCAGCGTGTCGATGCTGCGCACCATCGCCTCACCAGACAGCGAGTTGAGCACGATGTCGACGCCCGCGCCCTGGGTGCGCTCCAGGATTTCATCGGCGAACGCGAGGCTGCGCGAATCGAACACGTGGTCGGCGCCGAGCAGGCGCACAAATTCGCGTTTCTCGCGGCTACCGGCCGTCGCGAAGACTTCGGCGCCCAGGTGGCGCGCGAGCTGGATCGCCGCGATCCCGACGCCGCCGGCCGCGCCGTGCACCAGCACCCGCTCGCCGCGACGCAGACGCGCCAGCTCGCACAGCGCGTAGTACGCGGTAAAGAATGTGGTCGGCACGGTGGCCGCTTCTTCGAACGTGAGACGTTCGGGCTTATGAGCGATCGCCTCCGCATGGGTGCGCACATGGCTCGCGAACGACGCCGGCGCGAAACCGAGCACCGCATCGCCGGGCGCAAAACGCTGCACGTCGCGACCCACGCGCGTCACGCGCCCGGACAGTTCCATGCCGATCGTCGCGCCAGCAAAGCCGTTTTCGACGGCTTCATCCGACAGCAAGCCCATCGCGTACATCACGTCGCGGAAATTCAGGCCGGTCGCGACCGGCTCGATTTCCACTTCGTCAGAAGCGAGCTCACGCTGCGGCAGCGCGAACCATTCGAGGTTGCGCAACGAACCCGGCGACGCAAAACCGAGCACCGCGGCTTCGTTCTGCGCACGTACCGGAGAAGCCGGTGCGCTGCGCAATGCTGCGCTCGCCGCGGGCAACATGCGCGGCACGTAGCGGCCGTGCGGCGTGAGCAATACTTCTTCCTCGCTATCGGCGGCGAGCAGTTCGCGCGCCAGCACAGCGCTCGCGTCGCGGCAAGCCGGCGATACATCGATCAGACGGCACGACAGTTCGGGATGCTCGTTAGCCAGCACGCGGCCAAGCCCCCACATCGCGGCTTGTTCCGGACGCAATGCGGCGGCATCGGCAAACGGTGTGACGAACGGCGCGCCACCGCGCGTGACGATCCACAACCGCGGCTGCATCACGCCGGCCGCCGCCGCGAGATCGCGCACGAGTTGCGCGAGTGCAAGCGTGGTCTGCTGCTGGGCGCTCATGACATCCGCGCCGGTTGCGTCGACGGGCAAGGCCTGATCCGGCGCGATGAAAACCACGTGATGCGGGCGCCCCGCCGGTGCGGCCAACTTGCTCATGTCGTGACGCAACGCCTGGAGCGCGTTGCTCGACGTGGTGTGACCAGCCGCTTGCAGTGCGGCGGCCAAGGTGTCGTCGGCAGTTGCAGCGGACTGTGCCGCATACAGCAACGACCAATGCATCAACGGGGTCCGCGCTTCAGCCTCATCCATGATCGTCGCAAGCTCATACGGCTCACGCGCGACGATCAGCGTCGGTGCGCCTTCGAGATCGAGCCCCTGCTCGGTATGCCGCGTGACGTTTTCGAACCCGGCTTCTTCGAGATGTTTCGTCAGCGCCGTCGGCGACAGCCACGCAACGCGGCGCGCATTTGCATGAACGGCATCGGCGTCGAGATCGAACACGATGTCCGCAAAGCGGCTATGACGCGGCTCGGCGTTCACGACGAGCGCGCCCGGCGCTAGCCAATCGCGCAGCGCGGCGAGCAGCGCGCGCGGATCGCTCTGCGCGGCCAGCACGTGACTTGCCACCACGATGTCATAGCGCTCGCCCGCCTCGATACCGGACAGGCGCGGCGTATCGCCGAACTCGATGTTCGCGGTGCGGATGGCGGGATGCTCGCTCGCATCGAAACCGCTCAACTGTTCATGCGTGCCGGCAATCGTGTAGTCGCAACGCGACACCGGCACATGGATCGCGAGCGGTTGCAGCACGTCGCTCAACGGCGAATCGATTTCGAGCACGCGCAGGCGGCGCGGCTCGCTCCATGCTTCGATCACGCGATGCAGACATGCGCCGGTCAACGCATTGACGTGCGCCCACGTCGGCGATGCTTCAAAGAAGTGCTCAACCAGACTGCTCCGCGACGGCGGCAGGATCTGCGCACCGCTCACTTCGCCGCGCAGCACAGCAGGCAGCGCCGCGCCGCAATGCGCAAGCAGCGTCAGTTCGGCTACGTGCGCGGGCGACTGCGAGAGCAGATCACGCCACAAGTCGTCGATGCCCGGCAGATTTTCGCAGGCTGCGGCGTCGCGCACGAGACGTGTGCCGTCGCGCCGTGCGAGACCGTCTTCGACCGCGATCTGCGCGAGGCGCGCGAGCAACGCGGGATGTGCGCAGTCCGGCAGCGACGGTTGCGCGAAGACGTTCAACGCGTCGAGTGCATGCAGCGCGTAGGCGCTGGCGAGCACGTCGAGCAGCGGCAACATTTCCGTCAGATGCGACTGTCTGCGCGGCATGTCTTCTCGCGTCATCAGCGTCGAGACGGCGTCTTCCAGCAACGCGCCCGGTTCCGGCAACGTGCGAGCGTCGAGTTCGCCGGCAAGCGGCTTCGCTTCGACGATATACGCGTAACGTGCCGGCGCATGCTGACGCCGACCCATCAGGTCGACACGGCGGAAGCGGCACGCGCCGAGACGCGCGACGATCGCGCCGTGCGCGTCGGCGAATTCGAACGATGCGACGACCGAATGCGGGCTGCGCCGTTCGATCCGCGCGACCACATAGCGAATCGCGTCACCGCGCAGATAGTCGATCCGGCCGAGTTGCACGGGCACGTAGGCGGCGTGTTCGATTTCAGCCGGATCTTCAGCCTGGCCGGGCGCGGCGAGCAACGCGAAGAGCGGATGGAAGCCGCTGTCCATCAACGCCGGATGAAACGCATACGCGTTCAGCGCGGCGTCGGATTGCGCGAGCACGCTCGGCACTTCTACTTCGGCCAGCGCGATGTCCGCAGCGGCGTCGACATGCACCGAACGCACCCACTGGAACGCCGGGCCGTAGCTCAAGCCAATCGCGGTGGTGTTCGCATACAGCGTGTCGCCCGGCATGGCCGGTTGCGCGAGCAGGCCTGCGAGCGTCGCGGCGGGCACCATGCTTGAACCGGCCTGCGCTGCCAGCGCACAACCGCTTGCCAGCAGACGGCCGGTGACGTTGAGCGACCACGCTTCGTCGGACATGCGGTCGCGCGTTTCAATCGTGAAACTTGCTGTGCGCACATCGACCGTGAAGCGGAACAGCTTCGAATGCTGCGGCTGGAACACGACCGGCAGACGAATTTCGAGGTTCTCCACCGCACAGCTATCGGTGCCGAAATGCACGCGCGCCGCGGCGAGCGCCATCTCGACATAGCCCGCGCCGGGGAACGCCACGCCGCCATCGACGACGTGATCCGCCAGCATCGGCAACCCGGCCGGGTCCAGCTGATTTTCCCAGGCCAGCGCGTGTTCGCGCAGACGGTAGCCGAGCAGCGGATGTTCGCGGCGGCGATTGACGAGGTTGTACGCCTCGGGGGTCGGGCCGAGCCAATAGTGTTCGTGCTGCCACGGATAGGACGGCAGCGTCACACGTGCGCCGGCCGGTGCAAAGCGTTCGGCATCGACGCGCGCGCCGTTCGCGAGCGCCGCATAGATCGCGTGATGCAGCATCTGCGCGCTATCGTGATTGCGCTTGAGCGTCGCCAGCGAACGGCCGCTTATGTGGGCCTCGTCGAGCCTTTGCGTGACGTAGCTGCGCAGGATCGAATGCGGACCGACTTCGAGGAACAGACGCACGCCGGACTGGGCGACCTGCGCGATGGCGTCGCCGAAACGCACCGGCTCGCGAATATTGCGCCACCAGTAGTGCGCATCGAGCGCGGTGCCCGCGAGTTCCGCGCCGATGACCGTCGAGACGAAGCAGCGCGCTCCGGCGTTCGGTACGAGATCGGCGAGGCCGTGAAGCACGCTCGGCTCGATCGGATCCATCTGACGGCTGTGGAACGCGTAGTCGAGTTCCAGCATCTGGAAGAAACGGCCGCTTTCCTTCACCGCTGCTTCGAGAACCTGCAACGCGGCAAGCGGGCCGGCCAGCGTGACCGCCTGCGGACTGTTCACGCCCGCGATTTCCACCGTGCCGTCCACGCCGACTTGCGCCATCAGCGCACGCATCGCGGCTTCGCCGAGACCGGCGGCGGCCATCCGGCCCATGCCGCGCGTGCTTGCCTGAGCGCGGCTGCGAATCTTGATGACGTGTACGGCCTGCTTCAGCGTCAACGCGCCAGCAGCCCATGCCGCGGCAACCTCGCCGACGCTGTGGCCGAGGCACACGTCATAGCCGACGCCGCGTGCTTCGATGACCCGCACCACGCCGACCTGAAGCGCGAACAGCAATGGCTGCGCATGCTCGGTAGCTTCCAGCCATTCAGCGCTCACCCCGTCGCGCAACACCTCCATCAACGACGGACTGCCATCGGCGCGCCACAGCGCGTCGAGTTCGTCGAGCGCGGCACGGAACTCCGGTTCTTGCGCGAACAATTGCTTGCCCATCCCGGCCCACTGCGAACCGTTGCCGGAAAACACCAGCGCGAGACGCGTATCGTCGCCCGGGGCGTCGCCTTGCACGAGTGCCGGTTCCGTTTGATCCAGCGTCGGCGTGGCAAGCGCGGCGAGTGCCGCGCGCGCTTCGGTTTCCGTCGACGGTGCGACGATCGCGCGGTGCTTCAGCCACTGACGGCGATGCGCCGCGTTCGATGCGAGCGTGCTCCACGGCGTGCCGTTGTCCAGCATCGACAGATAGCGTGCCGCCAGCGCGGGCAACGCGGCTGCTGTGCGGGTCGACAGCACCAGCGGCGGCAGTTCGGCGTCGTTTTCGACTTGTGCGGTAACGACGGCCGCAGGCGCTTCACGCAACACGACGTGCGCATTCGTCCCGCCAAAGCCGAACGAATTCACGCCGATCACCAGCGGCTCCGCACCGCTGTCGAGCGGCGTCAGACGATCCACGACCCGCAGTCGTCCACCGACAAAATCGATCGCCGGGTTGGGCGTTTCGAAGTGCAGTGTCTTCGGCACGGCGCGATGCTTCAGGCACAGAATCGCCTTCATCAGCCCAGCCATGCCGGAAGCGGTTTCGAGGTGGCCCACGTTGGTTTTCACTGAGCCGATCAACAACGGCCGATCGAGCGGCCGGCCCGCGGACGCGACTTCCATCAACGCGCGCGCTTCGATCGGATCGCCGACCGCCGTGCCCGTGCCGTGCGCCTCGACATATGCGAGCGAGCGCGGATCGACACCCGCGCGCTCATAGACGGTGCGCAGCAACGCCGCTTGCGTGGCCGCGCCCGGCACGCTGATGCCGCCCTGCGAATAGCCGTCCGAGTTGACGCCGGAACCGGCGATCACCGCGTGGATCGTGTCGCCGTCGGCCAACGCACGCTCGAGCGTTTTAAGCATCACCAGCGCGCCGCCTTCCGAACGGACATAGCCGTCGCCGGTGGCGTCAAACGCGCGGCAGCGTCCGCGTGGCGACAGCATCGACGCTTTCGAGAACGTCACGAAGCCGAACGGATGCAGCAGCAGATTGACGCCGCCCGCAAGCGCCATCTCGGCGTCGCCGGATTGCAGTGCCTGACACGCCTGATGCAAAGCCACCAGCGACGACGAACACGCGGTATCCACCGAAACGCTCGGTCCGCGCAAGTCGAACAGATACGACAGGCGGTTCGACGCGATGCTGAGCGTGTTGCCGGTTGCCGAATATGGATCGACCGCGTTCAGGTCGTCGACGAAACGATTGCCGTAATCCGGACTCGCGACGCCCACATAGACTGCGCAATTGCTGCCTTCCATGTCGCGCGGACGCACGCCCGCGTCTTCGAAGGTCTCCCATGCGAGTTCGAGCAACAGACGTTGCTGCGGGTCCATCTGCTGCGCTTCGCGCGGCGAAATGCCGAAGAAAGCCGCGTCGAAACCGGCTACGTTGTCGAGCACGCCGGCTGAGAACGTGTAGCTCTTGCCCGCTTCGCGCTTGGACGGGTGCTGATAAAACTCCGTGCCGAAGCGTTCAGCCGGTACTTGCGTCACCGCATCTTTTTCGTCGCGCAGCAGCGCCCAGAAATCGTCGGGGCTCTCAACATGGCCGGGGAAGCGGCAGGCCATCCCCACAATTGCAATCTGTTTGGTCATCGTTCTGTGATTGGGTGCAGCGTGTGTACAGCCTTATCACGCGGCGTGGCTGGTTCAAGAGTTCGAACGAGGGCCACGCCGATCTGTTCGGCACACAGATCTTTTCGGATAGCAGGCGCGTCGCCGTAATTGCGCCAGATAAAGTAGTCACTGCGAGCCGGTTCGTAACCGAGATCGACGAACACGTGCGGTAGCGCCGGCACGTGATCGCCATAAAAGCAGAGCACCGTATCGCGGCGCCGCGCGCGCAATGCTGCGAGCAGGCGGCCGAGCATTGCATCGGCGTTGGCGAGGTGGCGCAGATAGACAGTCAGATCGCGCCAGCGTGCATCGTCGCCGAGCGCGTGGAAGGCGGTACCCTCGCCTGCCTCGACCGGCTCCAGATGCAAGGGACCGTGGTTTTCCATCGTCATCGAGAAGATGAAGGCCGGCTTGTCGCGCGGTTCGTCGAGCGCCTTGATGATCGAATCGGCCACCGCCAGATCGGACACGTATGGACCCGCGCGCGGCGCGTCGGCGAACGCGGCGATGTCGATGAAGCGGTCGATCTGCAAATGTTTGAAGGCGCGCTTTCGGCCGAAGAAATCCGCATAGTACGGATGGATCGCCAGCGTTTGATAATCGCCGCGCTTGAACCACGACGCCAGTGAGTTGCACGCTCGCCGCACGAACGCGTACGGATAGAAACGCGCATAGCCGAGTTGCGTCTGATCGATGCCGGTCAGCACGGCAAACTCGGTGCGCATCGTATTGGCGCCCCATGCGGGCACCGTCAGTTCGCCGTGCTGGACCGACTCGTGGCGCGCGGTGTCGAAGTTGCGCAGGATCGCGCGATCGATCGACGCATCAAGACGCCGCGCGTCGAAGAACGACTCGCTCTGGATCAGGATCACATCGGGCGCGGTTTGCGGCGCGCCGCTCGCGAACGGACCGGCCGCCAAGGCTTCGCACAATTGACGCGCGGTGGCAGGCTTCATACCGTTCAGCAGGTAGGCGACGAACACTGAGAAGAAGCCGTGACGCTTCTGATCGTCGACGGGGTTCAGCGTGAGCGGCAAGCGCGCGGCAAACACGTAGGCTGCGGCGAGGCAGGCACCGGCAGCGATCACGAGCTCTCCAACAGGCCTTTGAGCAAGGGACTTGTCCGTGACAAAACCGACGATCACCACCGCGATGCCAATGACGATCGCCACCACCGTGCCGATGCTAAGAAACGGCAAGTAAAGCCGCGGATGCGCGAAAAGCTGGCTGAAAAGACTCAGATCGGTGAAGACGAACGGTTCTTGCAGCGATGCGTGCTTGGCGTTGCTCACGCCAGCCAGCAGCGCCACCAGCGCGATCGCGACAAAGGCGGAAAACCTGACGCGCCCCGTGAGCAGCAGCACGCACACACAGATGAACACGATAGCGGCGACGTGCAACGCCAAGGCGAGCGGCGAGCGGCGCAACCACGCGCGCGGCAGCGCAAGCGCTTCAGGCAGGAGCGCGAGGCCGGCTGCGGCCAGGAAGCTGAGTGCGAACGTCGCCTCCACTCAGCGCTCCTCACGCGGCAGATAGGACAGACCATCGAGAATCGCATCCGCCAAAGTCGCAGGCAGCAACGGCAACAGGCGCATGCCGAAAGCGAGCAAGTTTGGGAAAGCGATTTCCGCGCGGCCCGCTTTCAGTTTGCGCTGGATGTGCTGCGCCGCTTTATCCGCCGACCATAGAAAGGGCTTGTCGCCCGGGAAGACGTCGCTCATGGCCGTCTTGACGAAACCCGGCAACACGATCGACATCCGCACGCCGTCGCGCGATAGAACCGGACGTACCGAGTCGCCGTAGGCTTTGATCGCCGCCTTGCTTGCGCAGTAGGCCGGCGAAATCGCCATGCCGCGTAATGCGGCGAGCGAACTGACCAAAGCGATTTGCCCGCTCCGGCGTGGACGCATGCGCGCGACTACCGGCAGCACCGCGTGCATTGCGCCGTAGAAATTGGTGTCGACGATGGCCGCCGTGCGTTCCAGCTCTTCCCAGTCGTGCGCGGATGCGAGCGTGCTGGCTGCGCCGGCGTTGGCGATCAGCAGGTCGATTGGGTGAACGTCGTCGAATTGGTGCAGCCAGGATTGCATGGCTGAGGCGTCGCGCACGTCGATTTGTGCGGTTTCTACCTTTGCGCCTTTCGCACGACAGGCTTGCGCTGAAGATTCGAGGCGTTCGACATCGCGGCCGATGAGGCCGAGTACTACGCCGGGTGCCGCATACGCCAGCGCAAGCGCGCGGCCGAGGCCCGCGCTGGCGCCGGTGATGACGATGTGGCGCGGCGCGGCGTTAGGCATGCGTGGCCGCCTCGAGACGCTGCACCGCGCCGGCTGTCGCCATCGCGATGCCGGTGCGGGTGTAGAAGTCGCCGTTGATCTGGGTGTGGTGGACGACGTAGTCGAGGAAGGCCTGATAGAGCTCCATGTCCGGCTGCTCGCCGTGCCGCCAGAAATCGTCGAGCGTGCCTTGCCACGTCAACCCCGGCATGCTGTAGATCGCCGTGCCGAGCGCGATCAGCGGACGACGGTGATGCAGCGCCGACAAGCCGACCGTGCTGTTGACCACCACTGCGCCGCGCGCGTGATCGAGGAGCGTCGGCAGGTGGCCGGCGTCGATGAAACGCAGACGTTCAGCGATGCCGAGCTCGCGCGCTAGTTGCTCCGCGTGACGACGATAGTCGATCAGGCCGGTGTCGAGGGGATGGTTTTTGATGACGAGCCAGGTCCCGGCAGGCGCATGGCGTGCGAATGAGGTCAGCACCTTGGCGATCGCTTCACGCACGCTGTCGAACGGCGAATGGACGACGATCTGCGCATCCGAATTCAGCTGCAGCGGAAAGATGTAATACGCATGACCGGCATCGAGCAGATCGCGGGTGACCTTGTCGGCATCGCGATGGTGCTGGCGCTGACGCAAGGCGCGGGCAGCCAGGCCTGAGTATTCGAAGAAGCCGTTTCTCGGACGATGGCTGCGGTAGTGCGGAAAGCGAGAGGCGAAAAGCGTGTTGGCGCTGCGATAGCGGATGTCGTGAAACGCGCGTTCGTAGAGGTTATAACCAGTGGGCTGCCCTGCTGGGCTTGCTGGCGTAAAACGGCGCTGATCGATATACCAGGCGGGGTCCCGCGGTAATTGCGAGCGTCCATTTACGCCGTGCTTTTCCAGCGTCAGCCAATGCGGGCGGACGTAACCTTCTTCGAAAACGTGGACGCGCAAGCCATTAGTTTCCGCAACCGGATGCATATGACGGTGAATTTCGCGGCAGTCGCCGAACATTATTACGTCGGTAAAACCGCCAGCTTTCATTCGATTGACATACCAATCTGTTAATTCGCTTGACTGATCGCGGAAATTCCACGAATCGCCACTACCCGCGTAGGCCAGATCGCCACCGCAGTAATTAACTCGACGTACAGCATGGCCGCGCTCGCGCAGTGCGATGGCAAGGCGGCTAAAGAACGGTGAAGCCGTGCCTTGCAGGGCGAGAAAGGAGCGGTGCATGTAAGAACGTCGTATAGCGGCCAGAGGTTCACCGACGGGACACGTACAGATGCGTCCCTTCCCCGCTGACCTCGGTATCGTTTGAATAGCTGTTGCTGGTCCTTCGCAAGGATCGAAGAATACAACATTACGAGAGTAAAAATAAGAAACTGTTGGAAAAATTAGGAAATGTTGCGAAAGCCCTCCATGCTGGATGGCGCTATACATATCGGGTGGCTATAATCAGCCGCCGCCATACTCTGCTTGACCGCCCCTCTTGGGTAAGTTCCGCAAGGAGAATGCAATGCCCAGTTGTTGCATTCCTTCCAGGCAAAGCGATTGCGTAAGGACTCGTATCGGCACACGTAAAACGTTTGCGCCGACCTTGGCCACCAGATTCTGCGGGCATTTCCGCACTTCCCTTTGATGCGCGTGCGGCATCAAGGGAATCGAAAGAATTATTCAGTTTGGATAAGACGTTGGAAACTGTATCTAGCAACAACGCGGCACTGCCGCCGTCGGGGAACAAGAAAGGTCTGGTCGAGCGCATCAAGGGAGTCAATCGGCTCTTTGCGTTGACTGTCGTGGTGCCGACCGCGATCGCCGTGGCGTATTTCGGGCTGATTGCGTCGGATGTGTATGTTTCCGAGTCACGCTTCGTGGTGCGCAGTGCGCAACGGCAGAGCCAGACCAGCGTGGTGGGCGCACTACTCCAGGGCACCGGGTTCTCGCGCGCGCAAGACGATACATATCCCGTGATCGATTACATTCAGTCGCGGGATGCGCTCAAGGAATTGAACCAGGGCGACTATATTGCCGACGCATACGGCAATCATGGCGACTTCTTGAGCCACTTTTCACGGAGTTTCGACAACAGTTTCGAAGCACTTTGGAAGTACTACGGTAAGCACGTCGTTTCGGTCGATTTCGATTCGACCTCTGCGATTACCACGCTCCAGGTTCGCGGCTATACCGCCAACGACGCAGAAAAAATCAACGAAACGCTGCTCGAGATGAGCGAGCGACTGGTCAACCGGATGAACGCAAGGGCAGCGGCAGACACGGTTCAGTTCGCGCAGAGCCAGGTGGATGTGGCGGCCGGCAAAGCCAAGGACGCCGCCGCGGCATTGGCCACCTACCGTAATTCGTACACGGTATTCGATCCCGATCGACAGTCCGCCATGCAGTTGCAGCAAGTCACTGCGCTGCAAACGCAGTTGTTCGCAGCCCAAACCCAATTGATCCAGTTGCAGTCGATTTCGCCCCAAAACCCGCAAATCCCGGTCTTGAAGATGAGTATTGCCACTCTGGAAAAGCAGATCGAAGGGACTGCCGGCGGCGTGACGGGCGGAAAAAATTCCCTGTCGAATAAGGCGGCCGCGTACGCGCGTCTGCAACTTGATTCGCAGTTTGCCGACAAGCAGTTGGCTTCGGCAATGGCTGCGCTTGAGAGCGCCCGCGCTGAAGCGCAGCGCAAGCAGCTTTATCTGGAGCGTCTCGTGCAGCCGAATACGCCGGATGTGGCGATTGAGCCGAAGCGGATCAAGTCCATTTTCGAAGTTTTCGCGCTGGGGATGATTGTTTGGGGCGTGTTGAGTCTGCTGCTTGCGGGCGTGCGTGAACACCACGACTAAGGATCGGAAACTGTGCATCACGACACACCCCTCCTGAGATCACTGCAAATTCAAATGCGCGTCGTCGGCGCGCTTTTGATGCGGGAAATCTTGACTCGATATGGGCGGCACAACGTCGGCTTCTTGTGGATTTTCTTCGAGCCGATGATGTTCACGCTTGGGGTTCTTGGTCTCTGGACTGCCTCCAAAGCGACGCACGGTTCCACGCTTCCGATCACCTCCTTCGCAGTCACTGGGTATTCCTCGGTGCTCCTATGGCGCAACTGTGCCAACCGGTGCGCGCTTGCCATTCTGCCGAACCAGGCTTTGCTTTATCACCGCAATGTGCGCGTGATCGATTTGTTCATGGCACGGGTGTTGCTGGAAATCGCGGGGGCAACGATGTCCTTCGTTTTCTTGACAGTTCTCTTCGTGATCATCGGGCTGATGCAACCGCCCCAAGACATCATGCTGATTATCGGCGGATGGATCTATCTGGCGGTTTTCGGCAGTTCGCTCGGGTTCGCTATTGGTGCGTTGAGCGAGCGAAGCGAAACTGTGGAGCGCGTTTGGCATACCGCAGCGTACTTGCTGTTCCCGCTTTCCGGCGCCCTCTTCATGGTCGATTGGTTGCCAGCCAATTTCCAGAAAGTCGTCTTGCTTCTGCCAATGGTCCACGGCACAGAGATGTTGCGCGGCGGCTATTTCGGATCACTGGTTAAGCCGCACTATGATGTCGGCTACATGATTACGTGCGACTTGGTCCTCATGTTTGTGGGCCTGTTTCTCGTAATGGATGCTAGCAAGCGAGTCGAACCCGAATGATCGATCTAAAGGAAGTCTGCAAGGACTATCACACGCGGCAAGGCCGCCGGCGCGTTCTCGACGGAATCAATCTGCGCGTCAACGCGGGCGAGAAGATCGGCATCCTCGGACGCAATGGCGCTGGTAAATCGACGATGATCCGCATGATCAGCGGAGCCGAATTGCCGACCTCCGGTAAGATCCGCCGCAATATGAGCGTGTCCTGGCCTCTCGCATTCGGTGGCGCATTTCAGGGCAGCCTGACCGGGATGGACAACCTCCGGTTCATCTGCCGCGTGTACGGTGCTGACGCAAAGGCCGCGGAACCGTTTGTTCAGGAGTTCTCCGAGCTCGGCTACTATCTGCGCGAACCGGTTAAAAGTTACTCCGCCGGGATGCGCGCACGGCTCGCCTTTGCCATCTCGATGGCAGTCGAATTCGATTGCTTCCTGATCGATGAAATCGTCGCTGTCGGTGACAGCCGTTTTCACGCGAAGTGTCACCACGAGCTTTTCGAGCGTCGCCAAGACCGTTCACTGATCATCGTGAGTCACGACGCCGGATACATCCGCGAACATTGCGACCGCGCTGCAGTACTTGTGCAAGGAAAACTGCACTCGTTCGATCAAGTCCAGGATGCCTACACGTTTTACCAGGAAAGCGTGAGTTGAAGGCGCTTACGCGCTATAACAAGTGCCCCGCCTGATTAAGACCCTCAAGGCAGCAGCGCTACAGTTCGCCGCGATCTGGTGGCTGCCATGCAGGGTGAAAACGGCCAGGCGTGCGGTCATGGCGCTTCAGCCAACTGACGGCATTGGCGCGCAACCACGTCGGCAACTACTCGTTGATGTGTCGATCATCGCCTCGCATGATGCAGGTACGGGCATCCAACGCGTTGTCCGGTCCTTACTGTTGCAACTTCTGGACGCACCGCCGCCCGGCTTCGAAATCCGGCCGGTGCGGGCGACAAGAAAGCAGCCATATCGCTATGCCAATAGCTACCTCGCGGCATTGACCTCATCCACGTTGGCACAGGAAGACGAGGATGTTCGAGTATTAAACGGTGACATTTTCCTTGGACTTGATTTAGCCAGTCGGATTGCTCCACGGCGCCAGCTCGACTTGCTCAGATGGCGAGCAAAGGGTGTGCGCTGCGCATTCGTCGTTTACGATTTACTGCCCTTGCTTCACCCTCATTGGTTCACGCCTCGCGCGTATCGGTCGTTCCGTCATTGGCTATCCACGCTGGCAGTACATGCGGACGCCCTGCTTTGTATTTCCAACTCCGTCTCAACCGAGGTACGCAGTTGCATGAAGCATCGCTTCAATCTGACTGGGAACGAGTTTGCGACCAGATGGTTTCATCTCGGAGCGGACCTCCCATCCAGCCACGCTAAGGCGGCGACCGATGCGTCGCGTCTGGCGTGCGTGAACCACCTGCCCGCGCACCGGACTGTTCTTATGGTAGGCACGATCGAACCGCGCAAAGGCCACGCACAGGTCCTCGACGCATTCGACCTGTTATGGCGCAGCGGTGCTCAACAAACGTTGATCATTGCAGGCAGGCAAGGCTGGCATGTCGAATCGTTCATCGAGCGCCTAGAAAATCATCCCGAGGCCGGCAAGCGCTTGCTTTGGCTTCCAGATATCAACGATGCCCAACTGGCTCAGTTATACGCTGAACTCGACGGGCTCGTGATGGCGTCTGAGGCCGAGGGTTTCGGCCTGCCGTTGATAGAAGCTGCGCAATATGGAATGCCTGTGTTTGTCCGTGACCTTGCCGTGTTCCGTGAGGTGGCAGGGGAACACGCAGCCTATTTCACGGCACAAAGTGGTGCCGAACTCGCGCCTCAATTGGCGGCATGGCTTGACAGGCTCGACAGTTGCACGGCACCCGCCAGCCATGCCATGAAGTCGTTGACGTGGTCCGCGAGTGCCGAACAACTAAAAGCGTTGATAGCGGAACTCGACTGCCCGCGGTAACTCAGGCGAAACGCCGGTACACGTCGAGGGTCCGTTTCGCGCATCGCTCCCAGGTCAACGTGCTAGCGACCTGCAAGCCACGCATAGTTGCGGCCTCACGCCACGAGTCATCGCACAGTACGTGCTCTATCCCGTCGCGCAGCAAATCGTGATCGTCAGGCTCCACGAGCCACGCTGCCCCGCCCGCAACTTCCGGTAGCGACGAAGAGTTTGAGGTCAAGGTCGGCACACCGCTAGCCATCGCTTCTAGCACCGGAAGGCCGAATCCTTCGTAGATCGACGGAAACAAAAATGCCCGCGCCCCTGAATAGAGCAACGGTAGCAATGTTTCTTCGACAAACCCTAGGTATCGCAGCCACCCCTCCCGTTCGCCTTGCTCGATTTGTTCGCGCAGGGCATCGCTCAACCAACCCGCGCTACCGGCCAAAACCAACGGATAGCGAATACGCAAGGACGGCGGCAAATCAAGGTATGCAGCAAGCAGACGATCGATCCGCTTGCGCGGTTCGAGTGTAGAAACGCATAGCGAATAACCGCCGTGAACGAGGCCATATCCACTCAACGCAGTTGCAACCTCCGATGCGTCGCGACGGCGAAATTCCGGCTGCGCGCCGAGGGCGATGGCCGTAATGCGTTCGGGGGACCACCCGAAATAGTCGATGACTTCGGCGCGCGTCGCTTCGGAATCGGTAATCAGATGAGCCGCGCGCGCTAGCGTCGACGCAAAGCCGCTCTCAAAGTGCTTGATGCGTGCAGCGGGATGCGCTTCGGGATACTTGAAAACGGAGAGGTCGTGCACCGTCACGATTCCGCTGCCAACCGACTCTGGCAAGAAATAGTTTGGCGAGTGGAACACGTGCCCGCGCATTTCGCGCCGCAGACGCCATTGGCGCCAGCTTTTCGGAGAACGCAAGAGCCGGCGCTTACGCTTGGGTGCAAGCGCTCCGACACCGGGCGGCTGCAAGAGATCCGCTGGATCACCGACCCACCGCCCCGCGAAGAAAAAGCGCATTGAATCAAGATCGTCGCGCAACGCTTGGTAGTGACTCGCGAGTTCCCAAGCGTATCGGCCGATACCGGTTAGCGGCGGAACAAGTGCATCTACAGCCAAGATCAATTTCACGCGGGGCTCTCCAATATCCAAACTCAGTGTGTCGTACAACGGCGCCACAGGGCAGAAAGGGCTAATGGATTCCCGAAACTTTGCCGTGGGGCCGATGAGTTTGTGCGGCTCATGTCAGCTTGCCAACCGCATAATCATGCGGCCGTGACGCGGAAATTGCCTCGTCGATCGTGTTGCAATCCGCATTGCCGAGACATTAGCGGTGCACTGTGAGCAGCACTAATCCCGCCCGCAATCAAATGTCGACACGGCGTCGAGTAGAGTACGCGTGCCAGCCACATTCGCTTGCAAACCGCTTTAACAGCGCCATGCAGACCAAATGAATTAACCACAGATGGACTGACCGTTCCTGCGCAACCGCCTCAGCTAGGGTCTCCAAGGCAAAGATGCCGCCTACGCACTCACGCGAGAAAAGAAAGCGCAGGCGCGCATCCGACGCCACGCATCGTGACCATACCTCTCTAATGCGCGGGCGCGACGGCAAGTAGTGAGACCACCAATCCCAGCAACGAGAGCCTTCGCTCCTGGATCAGAAGGAAAACCCTGCTTCATTTCGACGGATGTCGGCTTCGACCATCATTTGGCAAAGCTGCTCCAGCGTGGTATTCGGTTGCCAACCGAGTTCCTTCCGCGCTTTCGCCGGATCGCCGATCAGGAGTTCGACTTCCGCGGGCCGATAGAACTTGGGGTTAATTTTCACAACGGTCCTGCCCGATGCAGCATTTACTCCAATCTCGTTTTCACCTTGGCCTTCCCACGCGATTTGGAAACCAGCCGCTTTGCCTGCCATGCTAACGAAATCGCGAACCGTTTCCGTGCGGTTAGTCGCGAGCACATATGTATCCGGCTTGTCCGCCTGAAGCATTCGCCACATTCCTTCAACGTACTCTTTTGCGAAACCCCAGTCACGTTTAGCGTCGAGGTTGCCGAGCTCAAGGACGTCGAGCTTGCCATGGCGGATCTTTGCGACGCTATCGGTAATCTTGCGCGTAACGAACTCACGACCACGCAACGGGGATTCGTGGTTGAAGAGAATCCCGCTGCAACCGAAGATGTTATAGCTCTCGCGGTAGTTCAATGTGATCCAGTGCGCATATAGCTTTGCGACACCATACGGGCTACGCGGATAGAAGGGGGTGCTCTCGACCTGAGGGACTGCCTGCACCTTGCCAAACATTTCCGACGTACTTGCTTGATAGAAACGGATCTCCGGATTTACGATACGGATCGCTTCGAGCAGATGCAGAGGTCCAATGCCAGTGATCTCAGCAGTCGTTACCGGCTGGTCGAACGAGACGCCGACGAAACTTTGCGCTGCCAGATTGTAGACTTCTGTGGCCTTCGTGTTTTGCAGTAGACGAATACTTGAACTCAAATCCGTCAGATCGTATTCCACGAGGTGAAGGTCAGGATGGCGTGCGACACCGACTTCCTCTAGCCGCCAGAAATTCACCGAGCTCGTGCGACGGTAGGTACCGTACACGGTGTAGCCTTTATCAAGCAGGAGTTTTGCAAGATAAGCACCATCTTGCCCTGTAATTCCGGTGACTACTGCGATACGCATAAGTGTCCTTTCTAACAAATCAAACAATGATTGTGGTTAAGTGGCCGCGATTTAAGCTAATAATCTCACAGATAGCCACGTCAACTTGCGTTGCTCGCAGCTGCCGCGGTCATTCCGGTGCAGACAATTCAAATTCCAGACGATCAAATCGGTATTTCACTTAGCGTGATAGCGGCCGGCAAGTGCGCGTACCCCGCCGATACGTCGTCCCTGTGTTTAAGGACACGAAATTCACATAGCTTGTTGTGCCACGCAAGCTCCGCCTCTTCTTCCGCACCCTTTGCGCCAAATGCGAAACCCGCCGTGTAAGCGCCCGCTGGAAGCTTTGCAAGTAACAGATAGGCTGCGCGATAGCGGCCAGATCCAAGATTTGTTTGAGCCATCTTAAGCAGGGTGGTGTTTGTTCCAAACGCCCAGCGTCGATTCTCATCCAAGATATGAATACCCATCTCGAGCTCGTTCACCGGTTGGTTCAACGTGAAGTCGACCTCAAAGGTGATCGGATCACCGTGCAAGACAGTATCGCCTTCGCGAATTTCTACGCCGTGCACGTCGAGCGCTGACGTGGTCACGCATTGCTCGTCAATTTGCAGATCAAACTTTTCCCATCTGGAACGCCTCGGAATATCCTTCGCCAGCGCGGACGCCCACTGGTCTCGTTTCCAGTTTGCCACTTCCGCATAAAAGGCAAGGTCGAGGCTGTTCAACTCCTTGATGCGCGCAAATAACGCACGCGAGACATGTTCCTTCGCCAATCGCGTACTGCTGCTATTGACTCGCGCAATCGAGTCCGGCACGGGCAAGCACAGCAGCTCGGCACATTCGACCAGGAAATGCGACATCTGATCATATAGTCCGACGACGTTATACTCCTTGATAACGTCAAGTGCTGCCGCGAGCTTTTCTTCGCCCGTAAGGTTCCCCGTCCACGGTCTCACATGGCCGAAATGTTGGACGTAGGGGTTGCTAATTGAAGCAAGAAATTCGGGCGTAGTATCGAGCCCATCACTTGCCAAAAAACGCTTGGCCCCTTCAATCATCGCGACAGTTTCGCGCACGGTGCCCACGTCATGTAGGAGGTACGACAGCCAAGACAGAGCACGGTCCAGAGGCTCACGCAGTAGCGTTATGTATTGGTAACGGGGATCGAGATTTTCCCCTTCGAACCTCATATGCCCGCTGACCACAGGGAAAAGACCACCGTATTGGCGGATCAGCGCCCGGTGGTCGCCCACGAGGTTACTCGATACGCTTCCGCTACCCAGTTGTGCAGCCAACCAAACGGTCACCGCCTGTCCGGCAGTTTTTGGTTGGTGGTCGAAGATCACGCGCCCTGAGAAGAATCTTCCCTGATTCATTTCTTGAGTGCCATCCGCTAATTTCCCTTTTTTTAGCGTCGTTGCGGTTGCAACCTTAAACTGCTGTTGCTTCAGAAACCGCATGCTCCTCGTTGACTTCTGAAATAGCTATGCGCGAGACGGTGATTTCTGACTTGTCGCTGACCCAAAGGCGAACCTCCAGGTCGTCGCACGCATACTTAAGCGCAAACTTGAGCGTTGCTATTAGAGAAGAAGCGTCGCCCGCAGAGTGCCCAGCTTCTCGCAATGGTTCTGCCGCGACGAGTTGCCCACCGCGGTTAACTGCGATGTCAATACGCGCGTTGCCTACGCGTCCCGCAGTGATGCTCCCAAATACCTGTAGTTCGTACGTCCCCGCAGCTAACGGGATGTAAGGTCCGAAAAACAAAAAACCCTCTTCCCCCTTCGTCGTGACTTGCCCGCGCAACTTCGTTCCGCATTGGGTATGCAGAAAATGATGCGAACCACGATAATGCTGCGAACCATCCGGCAGCCACACGTATTGCCACCGGCCGTCCAACAAATTGCCAATCAACTGTGCGGTCGCCTCACTCCAAGTTTGCCATGGCATAGCATCGGACCTCGGCACATTGTCCGCGATATGTGCGTCAAGCCATTTACCCAACGATCTTGCCAGGGCGGACGCGTCACCGGAAAAATAACGTGCATGATTGCCCGCAACTTCGCGGAACACGGGGATATCGCGCGCGATGATTGGCAACTTGTGCCGTGCCGCCTCGACCAGCGGCAAGCCGAATCCTTCGCCGAACGAGGCGGCGAGCAACGCGGACGACGCTGCATAGATCTTCGTTAGGTACTCGTCGCTTGCGCCACTGATCCAGAAAAGGCGCACACCGAGTTCAGGATGCGTCTTAATTCGAGCCAACAAGTCATCAACCATCCAACCAGGATTACCTACAATTGCCAGGTTTGCCTCGCTGCCTGCGCGCCATAGGAGCTCCATCGCGTCAAGTGCTTGACTGTGCCCCTTGCGTGGTTCTAGCGTACCGACCATCAGAAAGGTCGGTCGTGAAGCAAAGTGCTCAAGCATTTCGTCCGACTTGCCCGGCATTCCACGAGTGGTAATCGACTTCTTCGTGTCTGCACCGAGATGGAACCAACCGATGCCCAGTTCGCGCCGGCGGGTCACAGTGATAGTCTGAAGCCACGCATAAACTTCATCGGCAACAGATTTCGATATGCACATGAGACCATCAGCGACAGACGAAATTGCCATAATCCAATCGTTGAAGCCTTCAAATGCTCCCGGAACGAAATATTCTGGATGCAAAACTGGAAGTAGGTCATACACGACGAAATGGATCTTGACGCCGCGGGCGCGCCATCGGTCGTAGAAGCCGCTCTGAATCAAGCCCAAGGCGGAGCCCTGATTCAGGTCCAATTCCAGCAGGATGTCGCCGGGCTGTGGTTCGACAACATCGTCTATAACCGAGGCGTCCGCGTGCCCAATCATTCCAAGGGCATATTGCCGGGCATAGCAGAACCCAGTCCAATCACCATCGGTGTCGATATATACAGGCTCAACGCGCAAATCATCGGGAGGGTAACGCAACAACTCGTCTAACACCGAGCGCACCACGCGTTGAATACCGGACTGCGCACCGTGCTGATGCAACTCCGAAATGTTTACGAGTAACTGCGCACGCCTCGGTTGCTTGGAGTTAGTAACGATATGCTTTGCAACCGCCGCCAATTCATGCGCCAGAAGCGGCTGAGACGTAGACGCCTGAATTGAGCGGATCAAACGCTTTCTGCGCAGGCGTACCGTTTGCGCCGAGAAGAATTCGATAGCCGAATAGTAATCGCGTCCCACCTTCTCCGGTGCGTTGTGATCACGCATATAAGCAATCGCCCGTTTTCCGATCTCAAGACGCGCCGTATTGCTCGCATAAAAATGCTCCATAGCCGCGACAAGCTCACGATCCTCAAACTGATCGCGCATCTTGTACACCACAGCTTCGGGCAACTCCGCCATCGTGCCGTGTGCATTGACAATGGTCGCAATCCCGTGACCGAGGCAATCGAGCACCGCCGCCGACGTTTCGCCTCTGGAAAGCGAGCGAAGTTGAACAGCCGAATCTACAGCAGCAAGATAGTTTTTGTATAGCTCAGCCGAGGCAAATCCCGTAATCTTTATACGGCTTTCGAGCCCATGGTCTTTAATTTTCTTGGTGAGATTCTGGCCATATATTCCTCCATCATTTTCACCGACAAAAATCAATTGGCATTTCGGATCGTCCACCAACTTAGATGCCAAAAAGGCGTCTAGAAGTCGTTCGTTAAGCTTGGTTCGGCTCAAGAGACCAAATGATCCAATGACGTAGTCTCCTGAACCCAAGCCGAGTGCCTTGCGCGCCGTATCGCGATCAAATACGGGCGGAACTCGCAGAAGAGACGTAACGCGTAATTCATCTGCGACTTCCTCGCCGTAGTGCACTTTTGCCATTTCGGCCGAATAGTGTGAATGAACAATCACACCTGCGGCATGTTCGAAGACCGCCCGATTTGTCGGATAGCGCCAAATTGCGGTATCCCAATCACCTTCCAGATGATCAAGAAGCGCGCGATAGCCGTGGTCCAAGAGCAGGCTACGTGAGAAGTTCTGACGCACTCCATGATGATGCTCTCGCCAGTACTGCACTCCGCTCAAGAAAAAATCGTGCAGGACAACCGTACCCGGATGTCGCACAAGCAAGTCGAACATATGCGTGTGGAAATCCGAATTACCGAACTGATACAGGATTCGGTCATATTCGTCGGCATGTGCTTCGAACCAGCTCAGATCTCTGATTGAGAAATTGCTACAAACCCACGGATTGTCGACATGGGGATGATTAACGATGACATCGATCTGATAAAAGCGCGAAAGCTCCGGAAGCAACTCTGCACTGTAGTCCGCGATACCTGTTTTTTCAGGAGGAAGCGGTGAAATGAAGGCGAGGCGCGGCCGAACTCCAGGCTGCGCAACCAAAACCCTTGACTCCGACCGTCGCTTATCAAAAGCGACTTCCATAGCCGTCAACGCTCGGTCAGCACTAGCATCCCATGAAAACCGAGCAGATTGCTTTAGCCCGTGTTCGCGCAAATCTCGGAGGCGCTCTCTACTCCGAAGCACCTCAAAAATTTTTTGCGTAATTGACTCGTGCGACCTCGCATCGAATAGTGCGTCGCTTCGCCCAATGACCTCTGGAATGCTGCTGTTGTTTGCACCGATGGTTGGTGCGCCGCACGCCATCGCTTCAAGCGCCGGTAGCCCGAAACCTTCGTGCAGCGACGGGAAAACGAACAGGGTGCAGAGGTTATACAGCACCAACAGATCGGTCTCCGGCACATACCCCGTAAATACAATTTCCTCAGATCGCAAACCGCAGCTCGATGCAAGATGCCCCAAACGCTGCCGGTCTTCGTCGCGAATGGAGCAAACGATGGCAAGCTGGTGTTCGCTCCGCACGCTCTTTGGCAGAGCTGCGTAGGCGGCGATGAGGCCTTCGATGTTCTTCCGGTGATCGATCCCTCCGGTGTACATTACGAAGCGATCTCTCAAACCGTACCGGCGTCGCACTAAACCTTCATATTCGTCCCGAATCTCGATCGGCCGAAAAATGGGATCAATTGCGCTCGAAATATTGATGACCCGCTCAGAAGGCAGGCTCAACCCCTCAAGCCCCTCTCGCCGGCTCGATTCCGATATGGCCAACAACAAATCGGCACGTTTTGCCGATTGAAGCTTTCGATAGTACCAGTCGCGAACAGCAGGGTTCTCAAGATATGGGACTGGATTCAGCAACGGAATCAAATCGTATAAAGTTATCGCATGAATCGCTCTTTGCTCGAATAGACCGATGGATGTCACTGCATCGTCACTGAAGCCTTCGAAATGGCTGCTTGTGTGAACAACGTCAGGCCGCAAATCTTCGAGGAAAACTTCGCGCATGCGTTCTGACACATTGCGTCGCGCGTGATTCCCGGCTTGGGCCTCTGCCACTGCGCCTGCGACATCGAATACGCGAATGTGATCTTGCGGGATCAGATCGTCGAACTCTGAGCGTACGGTCTCAATGGCATCCAAAAACCGGCCGTTCAGCGCTAGCCAGAGCTCATGTCCTCGGCCGCTCCTGGCCATAGCCTTTGCAAGCGCCATCGAATAGCGGCCAATTCCGCGATTTTTGCTGCCAGGAGTTTGGCAGGCTTGAAGGTCGATTACGATGCGCACGGGACCGATTCCGGTGAATGAAGTAGTTGTTCAAAAAGCCGGCGGGCTTCCGGTGTCAGCCGGCGTGCCTCAATTTCTTCCGACGACGGCCCCGTGGGACCACCGTCCGTCACGACTTGCGAAACGGAAGCCATCGTATCCGTACGGACAACTTGAAGACTCGCGACAAGTTGATGCAACCGGTCCGTGACCGTTGTCAGTTGATCGTCAATGTCATTGAAACGTCGCGTGGCACGCTGATCCAGTAGGTACACTGCGTTTTCGATACGACGAATTCGACGTCGATTCTCGTTGTCGGCCTCAACGTCAAGCAGCGCAATAAATCTGCCGACAAGCGGAAGGCGAGACCATTTGACAAACTTCACGCGCTCCATTCCTCGGACTTCCGTGTTGGCGCTCCGAGCTTCAGCCGATCGTTTGAGCTGGTCAAGAATGCCTAATTTCGAGTAACCAAGGCGCAACCGGCCTAGGTAGTATTGCAACCCGCTCGCATCAGGAACCCTGTTGAGGATCGCACGATAAGCGTGTTCTATAAATTCAATATCATTCAGTCGAACTAGATCTTCGACGTGATATATGCCGTCGCGCAATATCGGGCTCGATTCAAAGTGATCTGCAGGCATTCTAAAATCATTAGATACGGTAACACCGGACTTGTCATCCGGCACAAATGAGCCGACGCGGACGTGCGGTTCTGGCACAATCGTCGACGCATCGCTATGTGGCGAAGGTTCCCGCGGCATCAACGAGTGAGTGATTGCTTTCTGGCGCCTGTGCTTTCCCCCCAAAATACGCAGAGGCTTAGTGATACGCCAGGAAAATGTTTGACGCATTTCATCGAGCTCGTCCTTGATGATGCGAAACGAATAATCAGCGAGAACCCTATTTTCCCCTGCCAATTGCGTGGAAAGCGCCAGATACTGTTCTGGGTTCGAGCAAGCAGCAGTCAAAGCCTGAAACCCGATTACTGAATCAACGAGCGCGTCCTGATACGAGGATTCGCCAAGTTCAATCGAACGAGCCAGCGCATCCCGTGTCTGACTTAACTCCGCGATGAGGTGCTTTGCAGCGGCAATTTGAGCATGCGCGTCCTGCTCGAATTTCATGCAATTCGACTCTAGATCGCGGACCCTGCATTCTTGCGTATCCAGTCGCAATGCATGCTCTTCCTCCCGCTTCTCAAAACTTGATTTAAGATCGCGCAACTGCGACTCATACGCCTGAATGATAGCGACCCGCTGCTCGCTCAGCTCAGCGAAACGACCAGACACCTCGCGCTCTGTTCGCGCGCGCTCTAGCAAAAGCGCGTTGATTTCCGCTCGCGCCTCTCTGACATCTTGCTCGCGAGTCGCGACGCTCGACTCTAGATCAAGTAGCCGCCTCTGCTGATTGGCAAGTTGCCCTTCTTGGATCTGTACGAGAACGAGTCGCTCGGTGTTAAATTTTGCGAGTTGAGCGGCCAGCTGGTGCTCCCGGTTCGCCCGCTCCCGCAGTTGGGTCTCTAGATCCCTACGAATTTTGTTGGCTTCGTCTGCGAACTGACGAGCCCGCAATGTCTGTTCGTGGCGCAGAGATGCCAGTTCGCGTTGCGCTCGCTCCAGTTCACGGGACAGCTGCAACTGAGCTTCGTGATGTCGCTCCGCTATGAGGGACGCATTGTTGCGCTCCTCAGCGTGCAAATCGGCGAAGAGAGCCTCTCGTTTGGCAATATGCTCAGAAGCCTGCTGAAGCTGGCGAACAAGGTCTGCTTCTCGCTGACTGCGGACCGCTTCCGTACTGGCCCGCGATGCCTGCTCCTGAACGACAAGGCGCAGGATCTCGGCTTGTTCGATTTGTTGTTGCGTCTTCAGTTCCGCGTACTCGATCTCCATTCGCGTGAACGCCTTCCGCAGCTCGCTCAATTCACTTGCGTGACGGCCCGCTGCTTGTCGCCTCTCTTCGCTTAGCACATTCAGCTCTGCGGCATGACTGGAAACAAGATCTTGCAGCTGCTGCTCCCTGCGCGCGATCTCGGCACGAATCTTTTCCTGCGCTACCTCATGCTCGCGGGCAATCGCAGCACGCTCATCGGCTCGCACTTTAATTTGATGTTCGACCTCGTTCGTTAGCCGCAGTGCGAATGAAGCACTGGACGTGCCACTGAGGACGAAGCCGTCAAATACGTTTGGCGGTGCGTTGAATCGCTCAGCCAAACGTTCGTGACTCTCGTGCACGTAAAAACGATTTAGCCCATCAAACCAAGCGAAGCGATAACCCTTGCCTAATAAAAGCGGTTCCCAGTCCGCATACGTCTCTTGATTAGTAAGCGGCTGCGTGCTTTCCAGCACCACAATCCACGGGCGAGCGGGAGAATTTCGCCAGCCAAGCAACACGTTTCTCTCGTGCCCTTCGACGTCGATCTTTAGCCAATGCACGTCATGGCCAACGCACAGTCCCAAGACATCATCTAGCAACACACAGGGGGTAGTTGTTTCACGTACGTGAAAACCGCGCTCTATATGATGAGTGATGATCTCGGCATCAAGACTCGACAGTCCAGTATCAGGAATTTCATAGAAGCAAAGGATGCTCGCTTCATCGCTGACGGCGGCCTGTATTACTTGATCTTCCGGACGATCATTGCGGAGTAAGTCGGCATAAGTGATGGAAGGTTCGACGTTAATCCCGCGCCAGCCATGCTCGTAGAAGACTTTACTAACCGAATCGTTTAAGGGATGCTGGGCGCCAATATCGATGTAGAAGCCGCGCTCCACGTCGTGCAGAGCACGCCAGAGCATGACGTCTTCAAAGTTCTGCGCGTAGGAAACAATCGTCATGATCGAAATTAAAGTGACTGCTCAAAGAAGGGCGGGAGCGAGGCGAATGCAGCGTCGACACATCGACACGGGCAACCACATCAACTTTAAGCAGACGTGCCCAACGCCCTGCGCTCCCAGGCACACCCTACCTAAACGTCTGAACCCCTGTAATAATCGGATACACCACCGAGAACACCACATTCAAGAACTTCTGCACCTCGGCAATCGGCGCATTCGACACGTACAGCAGATCCTTGTTATCCATCATGAAGCTCTGCGCGACGAAGAACGAGTTCGGATCGCGAAGGTTCACGCGATACACCACAGGCACTTTCCCATCAGCTGTAGTACGTACAGGAGACGTCGGCCATTGCAAAGCCTTGGCGTCTTCAAGCCGGAAAATGAACACCCCTTGCGCATCCGAGCGGGAATCCTGCAGGCCACCGGCACGTGCCAACGCTTGAGCAAGCGTGATCCCTTGCGCCTCGAAATTGATTTCTTCGTTTTTACCCGTCGCCCCAAGCGACGTGAAGCTGAATGGCTGGAACAACGCCGTCACCACATCGCCGGCATGCAACGGCACGTTCTGGCGAGGGTCGCGGATCACAGTTTGCAGCGGCAGCGACGCCACCGTATCACCACGTGTCACCTGAATCGTGATCTTGTCGACCGGCTGCTTAACGCCGCCTGCAGACGCTAGTGCATCGAGCAAACGCTCGCCGCGCGCGCTCAGCGGCATCCTGTTGCTACTCGCTACGTCGCCCACAACAGTGACGTACGAGGTCGCATTGCGCGAGAGCTTCACGAGAACTTGCGGATCGTGGGCAATATTCTTTAGGCGCGCGGTGATGTCGCGCTGCAATTCGGACGGCGTGCGGCCGACTGCTTTCAATTCACCTGCAAACGGTACGTTGATTTTGCCGCTGCCATCGATCGTCTGGTCCGGCAGTACGGTCACACGCGCGTTACTCGTGCCGCCCTTCGAGTCCATTTGCGCGGCGCCAAACAGCGTAGCGGGCGGCGCCTCCCAAATCGACACTTCTATCGTGTCGCCCACGCCGAGTTGCTGCTGGAAAGACGTGCCATTGCCCAAGGTCGCCGAAAAATCGCCGACACTGCGCTCTGCAAAGAGCTTGCGCGCGACGTCATCGGTCACATCCACAATCTGGATGCCCGTTGGATTGGCAGCGGCCGCGACTTTGTTAATCTGCGAACTACTTGGCCCCGAAGTCGGAATACTCGAGCAACCGCCAAGCGAAATCGCACCGAAGGCGACTGCGGTGAAAACTGTACGACGAGACAGACGCGACATTTATTGCAAGATTTGGTAATTAAAGTTCGGCACGAATTGTCTCATGCTGTCGGGCCGAATGGCGCGATGTGAAAAAAAATCCACACGTAAAACTCAAAAAATATTACATGAGTAAGCCGAATTGCAGGGTCAGGCGCCGCCTTCGCCGCTACAGCTGCCGCAGCGACGGCAAAAAAGATTGTCAAGCGTCACATGCGCGTAACGGAAACGCACGCCTGCCTCACGCGGAAACAGGGCATTTTAGAAGGAGCGCATCAACGCCAAACGTTTGCATAACCGGCATAGCCCGTCTGCATAAATAATGTCGCAGGGGTTTAGCGCGCGGTTGGCAACAAATTCCCATTAAACGCGGCTTTATGCCAACCCCAAGTCTTCCGACCTGGCGCGCATGCACCTAGTTGGTACTGCCCCTCAGCATTCCAATTGCCAGGAGTATCTGCCGCAGCGCATCTTGAGGAGTGAGTTCAGCCGTATTCAAACGCAACTCAGGAGCAACCGGGGCTCGTAGGGCGAATCGATGCCAGTGAGCTTCCGCAGCATGCCGTCTCGAGCCATTTTATAGAGCCCCTTGACATCCCTCGCCTCGACGACTTCAAACGGCGCATCAACATGCACCTCAAAGAATTGACCACTCTCGAACAAAGCTCTGGCCGCATCCCTATCCGCCCGTAACGGCGAAATGAATGAAGCAATCACGATCAAGCCCGCTGGAGTAGCCCCTTGATTCTCAGGACACGAGACACCCCTTAAAATAAGAGGGAGTCTTGTGACTAGTTTCAAGCCTAGGCAAATCGTGGAAAGCATTGAAGTTCTGACTGAGCCGGAGCGCCGTCGTCGGCGTTCGGTCCAGGAAAAAGTAGCCATCGTGCAGGAAACCCTGGAGCCGGGAGCAACGGTTTCAGCAGTTGCCCGTAGACACGGAGTGAACCCAAACCAGGTGTTTGCGTGGCGCAAGCAATACGAGGAAGGCAGCCTGGCAGCGGTGAAAGCTGGAGAAGCCGTGGTGCCTGCTTCGCAGTTGGCCACGGCGATGAAGGAAATCAGGGAACTGCAGCGTCTGCTTGGCAAGAAGACGCAGGAGGCGGAAATCCTGAAGGAAGCAGTCGAGTACGGCCGCTCAAAAAACTGGATTGCGCGCTCGCCCTTACTGCCCGGGGACGACCAATGAAAACGGTCTGCGATGTTCTCGGCGTGGCGCGCTCTGCTTTGGCAGTCAGAAAAGCCCGCTCTCCAGACTGGCAGGACGGGCGCCGCGCCCGACAGACCGACGACACGGAGCTGGTCGCTGCAATCCACGAGCATGTAGCGGGCTTGCCGACTTATGGATACCGACGAGTCTGGGCATTGCTGCGACGTAGTCACGAATTGACCGGTGCGCCGTGCGTGAACGCCAAGCGGGTCTATCGCGTCATGCGTGACCATCAGTTGCTGCTCCGGCGCCTTGGCCAGCGACGCGATACCCGCCGACATGATGGACGCATTGCCGTTGACCAGAGTAACGTCCGCTGGTGCTCGGACGGCTTCGAGTTCCGTTGTGACGATGGCTCGCCGTTGCGCGTGACGTTCGCGCTGGACTGCCATGACCGGGAAGCTATTAGTTGGGCAGCGACTACTGGCGGCCATAGCGGGGACGTCGTGCGCGATGTGATGCTCGCAGCGGTCGAGCAACGCTTCGGCACGCCGCAGGCAGGCGCACCCATCGAATGGCTGTCGGACAACGGCTCTGCCTACATCGACCACCGTACGCGCAGCTTTGCCCGCGAGTTGGGCCTGGAGCCGTTGACGACGCCTGTTCGTTCGCCGCAGAGTAACGGTATGGCCGAGTCGTTCGTGAAGACAATCAAGCACGATTACATTGCCTTTATGCATAAGCCTGATGTGCCAACAGCGCTCTCACATCTGGCTGGCGCCTTTGAGCATTACAACGAACGCCACCCGCATAAGGCACTGAAGTACCGTTCCCCCCGGGAGTTCCGGCGAACCGCTGCATCATCAACTTAACGGTGTCTGCGTGTCCTGATTTACAGGGGCAACTCCACCCGCGTCGACCATCAATCGCGCGACTTCAGCGGCTCGCCGGATACTTTCATGCCGGCTGGCATCGGAGAAGTCCAGATCGTTGTTCAACCCAAGACGCAGATTGTCGCCATCGAGAAGGAACGTGTGAAAACCGCGGGTGTGTAACTCTTTATCGAGCAAGCACGCCAGCGTCGACTTTCCAGCGCCGGACATGCCAGTAAACCAGACGACCATCGGGCGTTGCTGCTTGATCGACGCCCGACTGGCCCCTGCAATCATGGATTCGGTCGGAACCACGGGGCCGGCATAACTTGTTTCCATCACTCTCAGATATATCTATATGCAGTAAACGACATCCGACGCGCATATCGCCTGAACGGCACATGATCCGTTCAGCACGGACACAAACGCGACATAATCTTCGCGCACAGGCGTTGCATCGGCAATCCAATATTTGAGCAGCCAACGCTGCCTGCGTTTGTCCTACCGAGATCGCCATTCGTCGGTTGACCGACTCTTTGTCACCGAGTTAGTTAGCACGTGCCCGCCGCAGGTCTCGCCCATACGAAGATGCCGGCACATCTCAAGAGAAACCATTCGCGCTCGACGCTGAATACCGCATGGAAGATCAAGAATGCCGAGTAGTTTCGGCGCTTCGTAAGCAACCCAGTGCGCAGCTAGCAAACAATTGTCATACCAATAGATTACAAAATAGTCATCGCGAATTGTCGCACGCACTCGGGTAGAATGGTGCGCTGTAATAAAAAAGCTACATCCGAAAGACCATAAAGTCTGCACGCCAGCTAACAAACCGCACTGCACCCTGTGTCAACGATCTTTCTGGACGTCACGCGTCTCCTCACGCGCCTTTACGACGGGCTTTTGCCTACTGGCGTAGATCGCGTCGGTCTCGCATACATTCAAAAGTACGGTTCCAAAGCACGCGCAATCCTCAGCGAACGAGGCTTTTCAACGGTTTTAACCGAGCGAGATTCACAGCAAACGTTTGCATGGCTTCTCTCGTCCAGCCGTAATCGCAACGCAATCCGTGCTTTAGTCGTGCGCGCGTGCCTTAATCGCATTCGAGAAGCAAGATTTCAAAATGGCATGTTGTTGCACACAAGTCACAACGGCATGGAATTCAGGCGTTATTACAGCGCAATGACAAAGCGCGAAATTCACCCCGTATTCATGGTGCATGACTTAATCCCGTTGACGCATGCCGAATACTGCCGTCCGGGCGTCGATTCGATTCACCGGCACCGCATGCATACCGCGCTCAAGCACGCGAGTGGCCTGATAGCCAATTCGCAAGCCACGCTCGACTCGCTCGCCGCCGAAGCGCGCCACGCGAATCTGCCGCTGCCGCCTAGCGTAGTCGCTCGCCTGGCGTCAGGCGTCACACAGCGCCCCCTCGCCCCCCGCCCGCTGCCCTCGCCCTACTTCGTCATGCTCGGCACCATCGAGCCGCGCAAGAACCACTGGTTCATCCTGCATGTCTGGCGGCGTCTCGTCGAACAGCTCGGCGCGGCTGCGCCCAAGCTCGTCGTCATCGGCCGGCGCGGCTGGGAATGCGAAAACGTCGTGGATATGCTGGAGCGCTGCGAAAGCCTTAAAGGCGTCGTGATCGAAGAAGCGCACTGCTCCGACGAGCAGCTTCACGCTTATCTGCAACACGCTCAGGCGCTGCTGTTCCCATCGTTCGTCGAGGGCTACGGCATGCCGCTCGCCGAAGCCTTCGCGCTCAAAGTACCGGTGCTCGCCAGCGATCTCGACGTGTTTCACGAAATCGCCGAAGACATCCCAGACTATCTGGATCCGCTCGACGGCCCCGGCTGGCTCGCCCGCATCCAGGCCTACGCGTGCACGGACAGCCCTGCGCGCGGCGCTCAATTAAAGCGCATTGAACGGTTTCGCGAGCCGACATGGGCTGAGCATTTCGAACACGTCGACCGCTTTCTCGAGACGCTGCGCTAAATGGAGCAACCAGTCTTCGGGCAACCGGCTCCGGCGAGCGCGGCAGTCGATCTGCGCAGCATCACGCGTGGCTGGCGCTCGCTGAACTGGCTCGCCGGCCGCTCGGCGCATCCGTGGATCGACCGCTGGCTCGGACGTCTGGCGCTGGGCGTCGCACGCATCTGCGGCAAGCATGTTAGTGCCGCGTGGCCGGGGCCGGTCTGGTCACAGGGTCCGTCCAGTGCACCCTTGTTGTCATGGTTCGTCGTGCCGGTGGTCAATGCCGGCGCCGATGCGTTCGCGGTCGCGCTCAACGCGGCACTGAATTCGACGCTCGAGCACGATCCGAACGCCGGCGCCTCGCTCGAGCTCGCGCGGCTGATGCAACGCGTACTGCGCAGTCATGCCACCACGATGCGTAGACCGCAGCACGACTGCCCCGTCGCTTTACTCGAAACCAACCGCGCGACCCGCGTCATGCTGATCGACGAGCGCGCGCGTTCGAATGGGCTCGGCGCGGTGGCAGTCAGCAACTCGCGACAAGCCTTCACGCGAATGCTGATGGCAGCGCGCGCCGCGCATCCACATGCCGAATTCTGGATCGCGCGTTCGGATGACAAAGGCTCAGGGCGCTGGCTCTCGTCGTCGGTCGATGCCGCGCCACCGGGCATCCGGCATCTCACCGGCCATGAATCGCTGTGCGCTGCGTTGCCTCATGTCGATCACGTCTATACGCTCGGCGCGTCGGAGGGCATGCACGCGCTGCTGGCCGGCGTGCCCGTGCACGTATTCGGTGCGCCCTATTACGCAGGCTGGGGATTGACCGACGACGACCTGCGCTTGCCGAACCGCACCGCGCGGCCCTCGCTCGCCGTGTTGTTCGAGGTCGTCTTCCTGCGCTTTACGCGCTACCTGAATGCAATCACACACGCGCCCGGCACGCTCGACGATCTGCTCGACAGTATCGAGTTGCAGCAATCGGTTCAGCGACGTTTCGCGGATCTGCAGCAAGTAGCGGGGATTCGTTTCCAGTGGTGGAAGCGGCCGTTCGCTACGCCATTCGTGACTGCCGGTGGCGCGGCGTTGCGCTGGACGCGCGAGCCGCAGTCGCTGCAGGCGGATGAATGCGCGGTGCTGTGGGGCGCGCGTAGCGCGGACGGTCTTCCGCCTGAGATTCGCCGCGTCAGAATCGAAGATGGCTTCTTTCATTCGACGGGTCTCGGCTCCGACATGATCGCGCCGTGCAGTCAGGTAATCGACCGCTGCGGCCTCTACTTCGACGCCAGCCAACCCAGCGACCTCAGCGTGCTGCTGAACGAAGCCGAGTTCAGCAAAGCCGAACTGGCGCGCGCGGCCGCGCTGCGCGATCGGGTCGTCAAGCTTGGCGTCACCAAATACAATCTCGGCCGGCGTCGCCCGGCATGGACTGCGCCTGCGGACAAACAGGTCGTACTGGTGCCGGGCCAGGTCGCCGACGATGCATCGATTCGCCTCGGCACGCGCGCTATCGCCACCGCCGACGCGCTACTGCGCGAAGTGCGCCAACAGCGCCCCGATGCATTCGTGGTCTACAAGCCGCATCCGGACGTGCTGTCGGGTAATCGCAATGGATTGATCGACGCGCGGCAACTCGCGGACGTCGTGGATACGGAAGCGGACTTGCTGTCGCTCGTCGATGTGGCGGACGAGGTTCATACGCTGTCGTCGCTCGCGGGTTTCGACGCGTTGTTGCGCGGCAAAGCCGTCTTCACTTACGGCCTGCCTTTCTACGCCGGCTGGGGATTGACGCACGATGCGCTCGCGCCGGTGCCTTGGCGGCATCGCACGCTGACATTGGACATGTTGAGCGCGGGCGTACTGCTGCGTTATCCGCTCTACTGGGACTGGCGCACGCGTCTTTTCACGACCCCGGAAGCCGTGGTCGAACAACTCGCGCCACAGGCCGCGCGACCGCTGGAACAGGTACGCGGCAACCGGATGCGCCCGTTTCTGAAAGCAATCCGCTGGACCCGCAACGCAATCCGCCATGCGTCATGGCGTTATCGGCAAAGCCTCACGCCCCGCCCTTAGTCTGACCTACTTCTAGTTCGATCGCGCGCTCGCACTTCGCCTGTCCGCGCGAACCGGTGCGGTACGCTTCTAGACTCGACAAACCTTCCCCCCAGATGGCCGATTTCGCTTTCGACGCCGTAATCTTTGACTGCGACGGCGTGCTCGTCGACTCCGAACCCATCACCAACCGCGTGCTGCCCGAGATACTCGGCGAGCCAGGCCGGCAGTTGAGCGTCGAGGAGACGATGCGCATTCTCGTCGGCAAGGCCGTCAGGGATGAAGCACCGCTGATCGTAGCACGCACCGGCGTCGCGATTACGTCAGAATGGCTCATGCAATTTCGCGTGCCGCAACGCAGCGCTTGATCGCTTGAAGGACATGGCGCAGAAGCGTTAAAGGGCGCTGGCGGCACTCTCCAGAAAACGCAGTATGTGCTCTTTGAAACGCATTCGAAGCAGGAAATTTCCAAAGCCTCTGATATTCTTCAGGAGGCTGGTTTCCGGATCATTGCGATGCGTAACAGAACCCTGATCTACGAGCGCAAATAGGCGCCAGTGAACGGCAACTGACCTGCCGGAAGAAGCCAGTCCACCACCCGGCCGTCAGTTGCCTCAACCGTGCGGCCGGCGCAGCACCGGGAAACATCACAGCCAGAACTTTCATGAAGATACAGAACTTTTTGATGATTACGCTACCGGCAGCGCTGTTGATTGCCGCTGTGTGGATCGCGCGCGTCTTCGGTCTAGACAGAATATCCGACCGTCAAGGATGATGGACGCTGAGCCCATAGATCTCCCAGGCTGGAAATCTATCACGTCCGAATTCTGCTTAACGAAGAGGTCGTCGTCGAGGGGCATGGCGACTTCGGTTATCTGCGCGCTTTCGTCAAAAGATGCGACAGCCGTCGACGAATTTGGCCGTCATGACTATGGCGGTCACGTTCGCACTCGCGTTGCTGCCCGGCAGCGGCTGGGCCGGCATCTTCGCCCTCACGGTCGGCGTACTGTCGCCGCGGCGCTGGCCGTGGAGGCAGCCGTATTTGAGGCGTGCGTGCTGCAATACCCGGACCTTCGCGGCAACCAGGTCCATCTGCTCGCTCAACTCTTCGCCCATGCGGCGTAGCGCCGCCTGGCAGCACGAGCAGACCTTCTCATCTTCACTCAGATCGTATTCGATGCGCTTGCGTGGCAAGTGCGCCGGCAGCGGCCGACGACCGTGCTTCTTGCCTACGGGGGACCGCGTTGCGACAAATCCGTGTCGGGCAGCGTCACGGTGCCATCGTCGTAGTCGGGCTCGCTTAGCGCGAGTTGTTCGGCTTCGTCGAACACGCGGTCCTTGAACTTCTCGCTGCTAGGAGCCAAACGCTTGAGTTGCGCCAGACGGAAGAGTTCTTCCAGTTGGACAACGCTTGCCAACAGTTCGGCGATACGAGCTTCGTCCTTCTTGATGCGAGCAGCGTCTTGAGCGGCTCGCGCCTCGAGTTGGAGGATATAGGCCTGAGCGTTGCGCGTGAGGTGTTTGAGATCGTTGGCGTCCATTGCCGTACGATATCCAAGTGTACCATCCGGTGGGTTTACGTATTTTCAGAATTCGCCTCAGCGAACCTCACGCGCAGACATCGCCCGATGCGCAATCGTCGTCTGCCAGTTCACCCCGTCGAGCAACCAGCGCAGCTCGCGCGCCGCGATTTCCAGTGCCGCCGTATCCCTCGCGTCGCGCGGCCAGAGAAATCGACCTTCCTCAAGGCGAAGATAGTGAAGCCAGAAACCGTTCGTCTGCCAGTGAAGAATCTTAGAGAACCAAGGGTGAACCAGTGAGGACTCACCGGATCGAGTTCGAGCGTCTGGGCCACCATCAGCGATAGGCCGTTGATAGAGCGACGCATGTCGGTGGCGCCTTGCGCCAAATAGACCTTGCCTTGCGGACCATCCCACATCACAACGTCGCCAGCAGAGGCGCAGCCAGTCGAGCTGCGCGCGCGAACTCAGCCGAATCACAAAACCGGCGGGCGTTTGGATTTCCAGCGGTACGTTCCGCGCTTCAGACGTGTCAGGGCAATTCTCATCGTCCAATGGCATCTCACGATCAACGCCCCGGTTCATCGGCACGGCAATCAAGTTCGGCTTGCCGACCCGCTCGCCTCGAGCAAGCGGTGGCGGTTCCTGTAAAAACCAGATCCATTCACCCCTTGGCCTTTGCACCACGCCTGCACGCTTACTTAGACCAGAGTTCTTCTGGTCCTCAAATCGCTTGGTCCACACCTGTCTGCGCTCATCATACCGATTCGCCATCTGCCCGACCCCGTCATTAACCGAGCCGTCATTGTTCAACTCGAAAACTTCAACGTGCACTTAAATTGGCGCTCACCCGCGTAGTTCGATGATGTGATTGCTTCGCTTACGCCTGTTCCGCCGCGTGCTCTTTCTCGTACTTGATGAGTTTCAACACACGCGAATTCACGAAGTAGCGAACGTAGTTGGTCGGCGAATAGAAAATATCCGTTTGCCATTCGCCGCACAGCAGGTCCTTTCCGGTCGGATCGTCCGCTGGTTGCACGATCGTGTCGGCCATGATCCGGTCGATGCCCGACACGTTCGGGCCGGACTCGTGCCATAGCGCACTGTTCATGATCACGAAGTCGCCCGGATTCAGTTCCGGCGTGACTTTCGGCCACCTGAAATCGAAGCTGTCCGGATTGATCTCGCCCGCATCGCCGAGCACCCCCAGTTTGTGCGAACCCGCATGGAACGTCATGCCACCGTTGTCCGCGTTCACGATGCCAAGCGGCACGAACATGCTGCACTTGTTCAGGTTGCCGAGGTGATAGCAGCTGTCCTGATGCAGAAACACTTTGTTCGAACTGAACTTGTCCTTGATCACGAAGCGGTGGTTGTACAGCGCGACGTGCTCGCCGAAGATCTGCCGGAACGTATCGGCGAATACGGGCTCCCTGTACATCGAGGCCAACGTGGGCGGCAATTGCTCCGTCAGCGAAACCGGGTTCGCCTTGTTGACGTCGCGGCCGTCGCGCAACTGTGCATCGTAGAACGCCTGCCATTCCTGCTGCCACTCCTGTACCACGGGCTGCGGAATCGCGTTACGCATCACGAATACACCGGTCTCTTCGAAGACGTCCGGATTGAAAGTCTGAGAGGCGATCTGATCGACAGCTGCCTCAACGGATGCGAGAGTAGTTTTCATGTCGAAGACTAGATGAATCGGAACGTCAGTTCGCTGTCTTGAGTGTTCTTGTACTTGTTGCATTTCGCGAGCATGTTGTACTTCAACGGAAACAGCTCGCGCTCCGGCGACTCCAGAATGTCGATCTCGACGATGTCGAAGTTGCGCAGCAGCACGTTCCAGCCGTGCTCGGTGATGCGCCAGCAATCCGGCGACGGTCCGTGAATGCGCCAGTTCAGCGGTGCGGAGATCATCAGATGGCCTTCGTGCTTGAGGATGCGGCGGATTTCCTTGACTGTGTCGAACGGGTTCAGCGTATGTTCGATCACGTCCATGCACACCACCACGTCGTAGGCGCTGTCCGGAATCACCGCGTTGACCTTGGTGATGTCGCCGACGATCGTCGGCTTGTAGGTGTCTACCACGTCGAACGTATCGACGCTGAAGTTCGCGAAACTCTGCCGGACCAGCGAGCGGTCCTGCGGCCCTACTTCGAGCAGCTTGCCGGTGTGTTCCGCGAGGCGGCCGGCGGTGCGCCAAACGAAGGCGTCCATATGGTCCCGCGTGAGCGGGAAGGTGTCGTTATCGAATTTTGATGGCGTCGCCATGGTGCAATTCTCGCTGGGGTGTTGGCTTCAGTCAATGGTGCCCGCCGCATACAGCGGAGCGGATTCGTCGATCGACGTCTGGATCTGCTGCAGCACTGTCAGGCTCGTTTCGCCGACCGCGCGGCAAGATTGCCTGAAATGGTCGATCTTCACTTCCGCATCTGACGGAAATCGGAGCGCGTCGGTTGACCAGCTTTCTTTGGGAAGCAGCTTGCAGACTTTGTGGTCCTCTTCGAACACCTGGCGGTTCATCCGCACAGTGGCTTCGAAGAACGAGTCGAGCACGCGTGCTGCATTGTCATTCGCCGTGTTCGCCACATACAGGCGGCTGGTGAAGCGCGTACGTCTCTCTCCGTGCGCCGCGGGAAAATAGTTTTGCAGCGAATACGAGTAGCCGTAGGTCGACGAAATCATCGTGAACGGAAAGAGATATAGGCTCATATAGCCCTCGTACTGGTAGTCGATGTTGAACAGTTTGCGCAGCCGCGACAACTGATTACCGAGCCGTGCATTGCCAAGCGGTGCGTACCAGATCGAGTTCGCACCGTCGAACACGTCCTCGCCGTCGCGAAGCTGCAGTGTCGCGAGCGTCTCCGCGTGGACCGCGGAGATGTGATAGGGCTCGAGCGCGTTTTCGACCGCCAGCGGCCAGTAGCATTCGTAGTCGTAGCGGTTCAGATCGAGCCGCCGGTCGACGTTGAATGATATATTTTCGAGAATCTCCGCCGTCTTGCCCAACTGCTCGTACAAACCCCTCTGAGGTTTGAGCGCGAAAAACACGAAATCGCCGCACCAGTCGATCCGGAAGGTATTGAAGCGTGCCTTCGCGATGTCGCACGACTCGAAGCGTTCTTTCTCGGGCACGATGATCATGCCGTTCCTGTAGGTCCAGCCGTGATAGCCGCAGGTCGCCGACCGGTTGCCGTGCGGGTCGGTGTACAGGCGGGCGCCGCGATGTGGGCACTTGTTGTCGAACGCGACGATCTCGCCGCCATCGTTGAACAGCACGATCTCGCCGACCACGCTGTCGAACTTGACGAAGTCACCGTCGTCGGACAGTTCGCGCCGATGGCAAGCAAGGTGCCAGTGCCGCTCGAACAGGATCTGGTCGAGGTTCATGTCAGAGTTTCTTGGCGGGCGTGGTATAGAGCACCGCATCTTCCGCAACCGAGCGCATCACAGTCGCACCGGCGCCGATCTTCGCGCCCGAGCCGATTGTGAGCTTCGGTAGCACTTTCGCGCCGCTGCCGAAGAACACGCCTTCGCCGGTTTGCACGAAGCCGGTCAGATCGACGTGTGAGCTCAATGTCGAAAATGCGCCAAGCTTGACGTCATGTCCGACGCTCGATAGGACGTTGATCGCGACGAAGTCGCCGACATGGGCGTCTGCTGACACCACCGCCTGAGGACACACCACCACGCCTTCGCCGAGCACGGCCGAGCGCGCAATCACCGCAGTCGGATGCACGAGCGTCGCGAACAATGCGCCGCGCGCACGCAGACGCGAAACCACCGCGCGTTTGGCTGCGGGATTGCCGATCGCGACGATCACCGCTTCGCCATCCAGCGGGCGATAGTCGTCGATGTCGCCGCGCCACTCGAGCTGGTAAGGATACCCGTCCAGCGCGGCCGGACTGGTATCGAGAAAACCGGTAAAACGCTCGCTGCGGCCCGCATCGGCCGCGTCTTCCGCCCAATTGATCAGCTCGCGCGCGAAGGCGCCGCAGCCGGCGACGATCAGTCGTTTCTCCATCATCGAACCTTGTTTCTCCATCATCGAACCTTGTTTCTCCATCATCGAACCTTGTATCCGCCGTCGACGACCAGCGTCGTGCCGGTAATCCAGCGGCTCGCACCGCTCAACAGGAACAGCGCGGACTGCGCGACATCGTCGGTTTCGCCGAAGCCGAGCAGGTGGCTCTTTTCGTATGCCGCCAGGACTTCGTCGGGGCTACCGCTCGTCAGCCTGTCATGCATGGCGGTGTGAACCGCACCCGCCGCAATCGAGTTGACTCGGATCTTGCGCGGGGCCATTTCGCAGGCAAGCGAACGGATCAAGCCGTCGATAGCGGCCTTCGCGGCGGAATACGCGGTCATGCCAAGCTGGCCCGTCGAACCGGCCACCGACGACATGAAGACAAGCGAACCGCCGTCCGCAATCACATTCTTCTTACTGCTGGCGCGCGCAATGCCGAACGCCGCATAGAGACTGCTGCCGAACACCTGATTAAGTTGTTCCTGTTTGGTCAGCTTCGCGGGACGGATCAACTCAACGCCGGCGGCATGAAACACACCGGCGAACGTGCCATGCGTCTCAGCGAGATGGCTTACCCATTCGGCAGTTTGATCGGCGTCGGCAAGCGACGCGACGGCGGCGGCATGGCCGCCGCCGTGAAACCCGGCGAGCGTTGCCTGAAGGCGAGCTTCGTCCCGCCCTGCGGCAACCACACGGCCTCCCAGGCTGGCGATCAGTTTTGCGCTTGCCTGGCCGATGCCCGACGACGCGCCGGTCACGAGATAGAGACCGCCGGCGAGGCAGTTGTCAGCAAATAGTGTCATGTCTCGATCGTGTCCACGATGTTGAGCGGCCCGACCGCAAGCGCCGCCGAGGCCCACGAATAGCCGACGCCGAAACCGAACATGCCCAGTTGCAGCGTGTTTTCCTTCAGGCGGTCTTTCAACTCGGTCGTCATCAGGAGCGGGATCGATGCGCAGCTCGTGTTGCCGAAGTCGCCGATATTGGTCGGCACGCGTTCCGGCGGCAGACCGGCCTTCTTGGCCAGATGCTTCAGCATGAACAGGTTTGCCTGGTGGAACAGAAAGGCGTCGTAGGTGTCCTTGCCGTGGCCGGCGAGTTCGAGCGTGCGCGATACCAGCTTCGGCACCGCGTTGAGCGTGAAGTTGAAAATCTCGCCGCCGTCCATGAACAGGCATTCCGGCGATTTGCCGGCCATGCGCGCGTCGGCGGCGGTGTCGTATTGCTTGAACGCGCCCGAGGGCACGATCAGATTGCGCGTGCCTTTGCCGTCCGCGCCGATGATGAAATGCGACGCGGCATCGCTTTGCGTTGCTTCGAGTGCCGTCATCGTGCCCGCGTCGCCGAACAGCAGCGTGGTCGAGCGGTCGTTCGGGTCGATCATCTTGCTGATCGTATCGCCCACCGCCAGCAGCACGCGCTTTGCCGCGCCGCTTTGAATCAGGTTCATGCCGAGCCACAGCGCTTGCGGATAACCGGAGCAGCCGAGGTTGATATCGAACGCGAGGCACGAGGTCGGCAGGCCAAGGCCGGCTTGCAGCACGAACGCGGTGCCGGGCAACCGGTAATCGGGCGTTTGCGACACGAAGATCAGCGCATCGATCGAGTCCAGCTGCCAGCCGAGCCCCGCCAACAGCTTCTCACCGGCCTTGCGGCACAGATCGCCGGTGCTGGTGTTTTCGTCCGCCCAGCGGCGCCGGTTGACGCCGATCATCTTGATCACATCGCGGACGGCAGACTGATCGAATCTCTCGGCGAAATACTCGTTATCCACCTGTTTCGAAGGCACGCACGACACCACGCCCGCGATGCGGGCGCCTTGCGTGCGTAACTCGCGTCCCGCGATGAAGTCCGGCGAACTCATGGCTGACTCCTTATGCTGCTTTCTTCGGCGTGCTGATCAGGGCTTCGATGTCGGCGATCGTATTGCAGTTGTTCAATTCCTGGCCGCTCAACATCACGTTGAAGCAGTCGTCGACCAGCGCGATCGTCGACACGACGGCGAGCGAGTCCCAGTTGTGTTCCTGCAGATCGAGTTCCGGCGTAATCAGGCTCGCGTCGATCTCGAAGATTTCGGCCATTCCTTCGTAAAACTTTTCCATTTTCACTCACTCCCGCTAGTAATTCAGAAGACAACCGGCCCACGAGTAGCCGACGCCAAAGCCCAACAACATCAACCGGCTGCCGTGCGTGAGCAGCCCGTCGTCCTTCATCTGCTTCAAGGCAAGCGGCACTGTTGATGAGACGGTGTTGCCGCAGTGTTCCATCAGGATCGGAAACTTGGCTTCCGGCACCTTCATCTTCTTGCGCAGCGCTTCGAGCATGAAACGGTTCGCCTGATGCAGCACGAAGAAGTCGACTTCCTCGCGGTCCAGGCCAGCCTTTTCCAGCAGCGACGTGGCTGCCTTGGGCACTTCGGCGAGCGAGAACGCCATCACCTCGGCGCCGTTCATGTACAGGTGTTCGTCAGTGCGCACGTTGCCGGACGCGTCCTGCCGTTCGACCGAAGTCGCCGCGCGCTTCGGCTCGCGAAACAAGCCGGCTTTGACGATCAGGTTCTGCGCACCGCGGCCGTCCGTGCCGAACACGAACGGGCCGATCGACGCGGTGCCGCCGGCCGCGCCGGTGATCGCGGTTGCGGTGGCGCCGTCGCCAAACAGCGTGCGTACGCTCTTGTCGAGCGGGTGCACATATTTCGAATAGGTGTCGGCCGTCAGCAGCAGCACACAGCGCGCGGCGCCGGTTTCGACCAGACCCTTGGCGAGCGAGAGTCCGTACACGTAGCCCGAGCAACCGAGATTCACGTCGAAAGCGCCTGCGTGCGTCGGAATGCCCAGACGGTCTTGCAACACGCAGGCCGAAGCCGGCAGCACATAGTCGGGCGCCTGCGTACAGAGAATCACGAAGTCGACGTCCCGCGCGCTCACGGCGCCTTGCGCAAAGAGGCGCTGGGCCGCTTCATAAGCGAGATCGGAGGCAGTCTGTTCCGCCGACGCGATATGCCGTTCCTGGATGCCGGTCTTTGCCAGAATCTTGTCGGCCGGCCACTCGGGATAGAGCTCCGCTAGCTGCTCGTTCGTCAGGACCTGTTCCGGCAGGAACCCGGCGATGTCGAGAAGGCGTGCTTGCACGCGCGGATCGGATCGGACAGAGGACGTCATGGTCAGCAATCCGCGATGAGTCCGATGATTCGATCGAGCATGCCGTCGGTCAGTGCCGGAAAAATCGGAAGACACAGCACCTGTTGCGCGGCGGCGTGCGCAACCGGCAGATTTTCACGGCGTGCGGACGGCAAACCCCGATAGATCGGGAAGTCGGAAATCAGCGGGTAGAAGTAGCGGCGCGCGTAGATGTCGTGGGCGCGGAATTTTTCGTACAACGCGTCGCGGCTAATCGCAAATTCCGGGCCGACCAGGATTGGGAAGTACGAGTGATTCGCCACTTTCTCGCCGGCTTTCTGCAAGCAGCGAATGCCGGGAATGTCGCGCAACCGTTCGCGATAGATCGCGTCGATCTGCGCACGCCGGGCCAATGCTTGGCCGATGTGCTGCAGTTGCAGCAGACCGAACGCGGCATTGATTTCGCTCATTTTGCCGTTGATGCCGGAGGCCACCACCGTCACTTCATCGACAAAACCGAAGTTCTTCAGACGGTCGATGCGCTGCTTGGTCTTCGCGTCCTGACAAATGATCGCGCCGCCCTCGAAGGTGTTGAGCACCTTGGTGGCGTGGAAGCTCAGCACTGCGAGATCGCCATGTTCAAGCACGCTGCCGGTGTCGGTCTGAACGCCGAACGCGTGCGCGGCGTCGTAGATCACTTTCAGGTTGTAGTTGTCGGCGATCTTCTGGATGGCTTCGACATTGCACGGCTTGCCATAACAATGCACCGGCATGATCGCGGTGGTCTGCGCCGTGATGGCCGCTTCGATCTTCGCGGGATCGAGATTCAGCGTGTCCGGATCGACGTCGACGAACACCGGCTTGATGCCGTTCCACACCAACGAGTGGGCGGTCGCGACGAATGAATAGGGCGTGGTGATGACTTCGCCCGTCACGCGCAGCGCCTGTAACGCGGTAAGCAACGCCAGCGTGCCGTTCGTGAATAGCGCAAGATGGCGCACGCCGAGATACTTGCACAACGCCTGTTCGAATTGCTGATGAAACGGGCCGCCGTTGGTCAGCACCTTGCTGTCCCAAATCTGCTGCAGATAGGGGATGAACTCTTCGAGCGGCGCGAGGTGCGGCTGGGTGACGTAGATACGCTCGTCGATCGGCGACTCGATAGCGCGAAGCGGCAAAGCTGCGTTCACTTTGGTTCCCCTTTATCGGACAGCGCGGGCGCTGTGCTGGCGGCGCCGGTTATCTCTTCCATCGAAACTTCGAAGGCGGCGGCCGGTTCGCCGTTGCACCAGCGTTGCCACATGATCCGCAGCGCGCGCGAGACGCCGGCCGCGACCACGTCTGGACGGAATGTCGCGGAAGCGGCGCAGCGCTCGCGCAGGCCGGTACGGATCGCGGCCAGCGCCGGGACGTCCGAAGACAATGCGACACCTCGCGCGACGAATTCTTCCTTGCTCGCGACAACGAAATCTTCAAGGCCGACGTGCGACATCCAGGTCGTGCCGGCTCGACTCGCGAGTGTGTTGCCGGCGATCGTCAGGGTCGGCACGCCCATCCAGAGCGAGTTCAGCACCGTGGTAGAACCGGTGTAGGGGAACGTGTCGAGACATATGTCGACATGAAAATGCTGCTGCAGGTACACCGGAATGCTTGAACGTCGCCGGAACGTCAGGCGCTCGTGCTCGATGCCTTCGGCGGCGAACCAGTCGATCATGAGTTGCTCGTCTTCGTCAGTCGCGACCGCGCCCAGCAGCATTTTTGCGCTCGGCTGCGCGCGCAGCAGTTCGGCCCACAGCGCGATCACGTCGCGGCGCAGTTTGTTCAGGCGGTTGAAGCTGCCAAACGTAACGTAGCCATTATGCATGGCTGGCAGAATATTGACCGGCGGAGCACTGACTTCGGGCAGGAAGGTCGCGCTTGAGGGCAGATGGACGATCTTTTCGGTGAACATCCGCTCGGCCGGCCCAAACGGCACGCCAAACTTGTCCACCAGGCAGTAGTCCATCGCGCTCAGGCCGGTCGTGCCCGGATAACCCATCCACGTCACCTGAACCGGTGCTGGCTTGCGGGCAAACGTCAGCAGCCGGTTGCGGCCAGTGTGGCCGGACAGGTCGAACAGAATGTCGATGCGCTCGTCGCGGATCTTGTTGGCCAACTGGGCGTCCGGCATGCCGGTGATCTGGTGCCACCCGTCGGCGCAATCGCGCAGCAACTGTGTGTAGTCGTCTTCCGCGATATGGTTGTTGTACACGTGCAAGGAGAGATTCGAATCCTTGGCCAGGTGCTCCATGACCGGCAGCAGGTACGACGCAACCGCGTGACGGAACAGGTCGCCCGAGACGAGGCCGATCTTCAGTTTGCGATCCGGCGCCCGTTTGTTCACGTGGCGTGGCCATTGCGCGCGCACAGGATCTTCATGCCGGCGCGCGAAGTTTGTGTGCTCGGCGAACAGCGTATCGTGGTCGATCTCCGGGTTGTGCGACAGCGCGAACAGGAAGTTGTTGGCCGCGATGTGGTCTTTTGGATCATGTTCCAGTGCGGCGCGGAAGGCCTGCTCTGCTTCGGCCACGAAACCCAAGTCAAGGAGTAGCACTCCCAGCGTGCTATGCGCGGAGGAGTTGCCGGGCGCGAGCTCGATCGCGCGCCGCGCGGCGGCGAGACCGTCGGCGACGCGGCCCTGATGGACCAGCGACATGCCGAAAATTCGCTGCGCTTCGGCGTAGTCCGGATTGATCGCAAGGATCGCGCGGCATTCCTTTTCGGCGTCCGCCTGCAACCCTTTGAGACGCAGCGTATCCGCCAGCACAGTGCGGCTTTCGAGTTCGTCCGGAATCAGTTCGGCAGCTTTGCGCAGCGGCGCGAGCGCTTCGTTGTAACGGCCCAGACGGTGCAGCGCGATGCCGAGCCAGCGCCACGAGTTGCCGTCGCCGGGGAAGCGCTCGCTAAGCGAGCGGGCGAGTTTCACCGCTTCGAGAACCTTGCCTTTGTTGTATAGCGATGTGTAACGGTTGGTTTCCTGCTGGCTGATCCGGCGGCCCGAGGCGATGGCCGTGCGGGCTTTTTTTGTGGCTGGCGGCGTGTTCGCTCCGGTTGCAGGGTGTGACACCGGGTTTTTGGCCGAAACAGGGAAGGTCTGTATGACTTTGCCGGGGTTGGCCATCCGCACGATCAGGCCGTCCACCGCCGGCCCTTTCAGCCCTTGCTGCTGGCCCATCTCGAGTGCAAGCCACGCTGCAGCGGTTTCGCCGGCATCGATCAGCGCGCTGATATAAGCCGCCCAATATTGGCCGTTCCGTGGCTGCAGACCCAGGCTCTCCTCGAACAGTGGCAATGCGTCTGCCGATCTGTCAATCTGGCCGAGCAGCACGCCGAGGTTGTACAGCACATCGGTGTGGTCGGGTTTCGCGTCGAGAATCGCGCGGTACAGCGCTTCGGCGTCGTCGAACTCACCCTTGTGGTGGTGCTCCAGTGCGGCCCCCAACACAAGCGCAATGTCATGCTCGAGCTGTTGTTCGGACGTCAAGGGTTCAGCGGTCGGCTGCTCGGTCAGGAGAGTCATGGTCTCTGCGCGGAATGGTCTATGTGGGAAATTGTGCGACGAAGAGGGTGTTTCCGATGCGCGGAAATGACGGTGAAAAAGCCGCCTGTTTAGCGTATGGAGAGGGGGGTGGAAGGCCGAACGCCAAGAAAAAAGCCCGGAGGAGGCGGGCTGAGGGAACGAGCGCACCTCGCTTCGGCACGTAGCTCTTTATTGTTGGGTCATGCGGTTCGGGCGGCTCGGTCCCGCGTTTCGGTCGATCTTTTGCGGTCGAGGGCGGCCTCCGGACTTCGAGCCCGCTTACAGCCGGGCCACCCGCTGATATTCGCCGACAGCCTTGGCGCGCCCGATCGCCGCTTTGAACTCGATGTGAAGTTCGTTCTGGGTGGTTTCTGCGTCCAAGAGCAGCGCCCCGTCGATGGCCTGGATCTGGCGGATCACCTCCAGCGCGGCTGGTTCCTGATCCGGGGTCAGCGACATCAGCAGCGGCGAGCGCGCTTCGGTCAGGCGAGCCGCCTCCGGCCAGTCTGCAAGCGAGGCCGCCTGCTCGATTTCCCGAGTGATCGACAGCAGGCGCTCAACCAACACCGTCTGGTTCATTTCGGTCGGATCCGTGGTTTATCCCTTGTTCGTCGCCAGCGCGCCGGCGCTGTTGGTGCCGCCGAACAGGGCGGTCAGGTATTGCGAATTGTTGTTCATCGTCGCCATCAAGGTATTCAGGGCGGTGAACTGCGCCTGATACTGGTTCGTCAACTGTGTCGTGTAGTCGGCGAGCGCGGTTTGTTGCGTGGTGATGCTCTTCAGGTCGGCATTGAGCGCGATATTGCGCGTGTCGATGATGCCGCCGGTCTGAGTGAACGTGGTGATGCTGGAGTTCAATTGCTCGGCAATGCCGTTGGTCGAGTTGAAGAGCGATGCGACCGTGGCCGGACTGCTCGTCAGCGCGGTGCTCAGCTTGTTGCTATCGAGCACCAGCGTGCCGTCTGCCGGGGTGCTCTTCAGCGTAATGCCAATCGAGGCTAGGGTGGTGCCCGAACTGCCCGAGCCGACCGAGCCACCGATGATCGTCGCGAGCCTGTTCCTGATTGTCTGCAGTGTCGAATCGCCCAGCAATGGGCCTTGCGAGCTGGACCCAGCGTTGTACGAGGTCAGCGAGGCCATCGTCGTGACGACGGTGTTGTAGAGGCTCACGAAATTGGTGATCGCGGTCTTCTGCGATGCGGTGTCCTGCGAAACGGTCAGCGTCTGGGTGGTGCCCACCGAAGCCGCCGCCAGATTCATTGTGACGCCGGCAACGGCTGTGGTCACGGCATTGCTCGAGCTGCTGGCGGCGATCCCGCCGACCGTGAATTGCGCATCTTGAGCCGACGCGCTCTGAGTCCAGGCATTGGCCGAGTTCGCCGAGGTGATTGTCGATGCGCCGCCGGTGGTGCTCGCGGTCGACGTCACACCGAGGCTCGTCAGGCCGTTATCAGTGGTGACGTTGCTGGTCGAAACGTTGATGACGTTGGCCGCGCCTGTGCTCGCCGAGCGCAGCACAAGGTGGGCGCCGGTCGTGCCGGTCACTATGGTCGCCGTCACACCGGGATTGCCGCTGCCGGCGTTGATCGCGGAGGCGATGCCGGCGAGCGTGTTATTGGTGCTGTCGACGCTGATATTCATCGACTTGCCGCCCAGCGAGATCGTCAGCGTGCCGGTGCCCAGTTGCGTAGTGGCGCCGAATGCCGCAGACGACAAGGCTTGCGAGCTAGCAATCTGTGTCACCGCGACCGAGTAGCTACCGGCAACGGCGCCCGCGCCCGCCGTTGCCGTCAGGCCGGTGCCGCTAGCGGTGGCCGCGAACGTCGACAGCGTAGTGCCGTTGGCGAGATTCGTGATGCCCGACTGCAGTGCGCTCAGCGCGGAGCTCAGTGCACCGTAGGCGGACAGCGTGGTGTTGTCGGTGGTTTGTCGTGCCGCCAGAGCCGCGGTTTGCCCTGCGATCTTTGCGTTCACGAGCGCCGTAACGAGCGTCGACACGTCCATCGACGAATTGCCCGTCGAGCCGCTGATGATCGATTGAGCGGCCGACTGCAGCGCAGCATTGGCGCTTGCTGTAGAAGACGAGGTTGAGATCGAGGACATGCAGAGGCTCCGGGCGTTTAGGAATCTGTATTGGGTGGCGCGCGATACTACATCACTGCGTGATCGAAATACACAGCGGGAGGCATGCCTCCCGTCGTTTGAAACCCGGCGATGCGCCCCGCTTGCGCGCGGCGCATCGCCGTTACTGCGTCAGCTCTTACTGCAGGAGCTTCAGAACTTGCTGCGGGTTCGAGTTAGCTTGCGCCAACACCGAGATACCAGCTTGCTGCAGGACTTGTGCCTTGCTCAGGTTGGCCGTTTCTTGTGCGAAGTTGGCGTCCGTGATTTGCGATTGTGCCGACGACAGGTCAGTCGATTCAGCTTGCTGCGACGTTGCGATTGCGGTGAAGCGGTTTTGCGCGGCACCCAGTGCAGCTTGTAACGTGTTGACGGTCTGCAGTGCGTTGTCGATCGAGACCATTGCCTGATTCGCGCCCGTGACCGTGCTGATGTCGAGGCCCGAAACCGTCGGCGGGCTGTTGATCGCATTGATCTGATTGACCATGGCAATCGCTGCTGATGAGGCTGCGCCAGTGGTCGGCAGCGCAGCGGTGCTGATTGCCAGGTTAGTGATCGCGGTACCGGTGCCCGCGGCCGTCCCTGCCGTGAAGACTGCCGAAACGGTGCCTGACGTGAGCGCCGTGTTATTTTGGTCGGTGAAGGTGTAGCCACCCTTGCCGTCGGACAGGACGTTGATCGACGTGATCGTCGCGCCGGTGCTCGTGTACGCGCCACTTGCCGACAGGCTGACCGCGATGGTGCCGACCGTCGCGCCCGTTTGTACCAGGCCACCACCGATCTTCGCCGCCGACATAGACTGGCTCAAATCGAGGCTAACCGTCTGACCAACGTTCGCGCCGACCTGGAACGACACGCTGCCTGCAGAGCCGTCCAGAATGTTCGTGCCGTTGAACGTGGTTTGCGAAGAGATACGGTTCACTTCAGCAATCTGCGCAGAAACCTCCTTCTGGAGTGCTGCCTGGTCGCTCGACGAAAGGCCGCCGGTGGAAGCTTGCACGGCCAGCTGGCGGATACGTTGCAGGCTGGAGGTCAGGGAGGACAGTGCGCTCGATGCAGTTTGAATCATCGATACCCCGTTGTTCGCATTCGACACGCCCTGGTTCAGGCCGTTGATCTGCGATTGCATACGCGTCGAGATTGCCAGGCCTGCTGCATCGTCAGCCGCGCTGTTGATGCGCTTGCCCGACGACAGACGGGTGATGGCTTGCGAGAGCGCGCTTTGCGAGCCACTAAGGTTTTGCTGTGCAACCAACGAGTTGATGTTGCTATTGATTCCGAGCATAAAAATCTCCTGATAGAAAGGTTACCCACTACACGCCGCATCGGCTCGGCGGGACGTCCGATCATTGTTACCCGCCTCAGGAGATGATATCGGCCTCACTCTAAAAAACTTTACACCCGTGGATGGAACCGAGGAAATCCAGGCGAGAACACAAGGTCGATGGACGAATTTCCAGCCGAAAAATCCAGAGTTGCGGCGTAAATCGCAAATCCGGCTGCGGCGTCTCATGCGGGCGCTTGACGAAGTGCTTATCGGATACAATTTGCGCACGTGTTCAGGGTTGACGGGACCAAGTGCTTGTGAACCTGCGCGGTGCGCAGGGCGTGTTTGGGATGGAGGACACTTCGTCCCCGAGGCAGCCTCGACTAGACGAGGTACTAGCCCGATTGCGCCACTGCAGCCTTTTGATCAAAAGTACGTTGATGGACGTGCCGAACAGCAAATGCAGCGGAACCAACTATCCTCTTGGTCGAGGGCGTCGTTCCCTTCATCCCAATCGTCGATCGCCAATACGGCAGTGCAGTCATGCCGTCGCAGCGGCACACCCAATAACAGACGCTTACGATAATCAGCGAGTGTCTTCGATCTTTCAGTCTCGATGATGGGCTGCTACTGCCGGTTCGTCGGCGGCGTTGTGCGCTCAATCAGTTTAGCGAATTGATCGGAAAGTGTTTTGCCACCCACTGAACCGTGGGGACGGCGCCAGTTGTATTAGAACTTTCACTCCGTGATGCTCTGCTCGACCGATGGCTCGCCGGGCGCATGTCGCAACAAGAACCCGTCCGGGTCAATAAGTTGGAGGCGTTCAGGTGTGTTGAAGGTTCCGAGATCGGACGGTTTTTGATGCACTCAGCCATAAGGCGCCGTTGCAATATTTCGGCAAGGAACTGGCCGCATCGGCCCCGGGAAGGATGTGTTGGATCGCATAAGACACATTCTCGATTATCGGTCAAGAAAAAGCAGGGTATCCTCAGCGCTTCGGCGAGGGTAGACGACCGGTACGCGAAATCGTGAACGGCCATCGACGTCTATGCACCGATGGCTTGTGAGACTTTCATCTTCTTCACCTGACCGCAGACACCTGGAACCGAACGCTTCTATTGATCGGATTGCGCGGCACGTCCGGGCGAAACCAACGGCTTCACCACCTTTGCGCACAACAGGTGGCATCGCTCCATTCTGGTTGAAACCATGTCTGCGGATCACGCGACGGAATAATCGTAGCCGTCGGCTCGTTGCAAGATAACGCAGTGGCGATAGCTAACTCCCTGAACCACCCCTTGCGGCGTCTGCACATTGAAACTGCCGCTCGCGCGAACAGCAACGCGGCCAACATGGTTGCCAGCTTTTTTCCCCGCGGGCACGTTCGCTTGCACGCGATCTCCAGTTTGAAAGCCCCGCACGCGTTTACCAGGCATTAAGTATCCGCGAGGGAATCCCTGCGCGGTCACGCGAGTTCGTTGATAACTGCCGCGTCCCTTACATTTAATTTGGAGCGTCGGCCTCTGCCATCCTGACACGGATCCAATTGTGCCGACACAAACTGCAGCAAGTGCCTGAGATTTCGGGAGCTCTAATCGTGCCCGATTCCATTTGGTACGTCCACCGCTCGAGAGCTCCACAGAAATACCGGTATCCTTTAGTCGGGCTGCGAGCGCCCCGCGCGAGCCAGCAACAGCGGCTACATCGGCCTGCGGATCTCTCACCGTACGCGCCATCCGGGCATGCGTCGCTTCGCCGGCGTCGAGTTCATGCATGTCCTGAGCGGCCGCACAGGTAGAGCAGGATAACGTCAGATTCGACGATACATCTAGGCCGCCTCGCGCTTGCGACACGATGTGCCTGATTTGCAGAGGCAGGCCTTCCGCACCACAGTAGCCGCACTGACGCTGCCATTTTTCGAGCAGATACTCCCGGAGCTCGTGTGTAATCAGTTGGTCCTGCTGATGCCTACTTCCGGTTATTTCCGCTTTCTGAAGCGCCTCCGAGTCAAACCGCACCAGCTCGGTCGCCAGCCGCGATATCGGTGTCCAGCGGATTAACCGTATCACCCATGACATTGTAGAGTCGACTCGATGCTTCACGCTGGGGGGCAACCAACCGTCCTGCCGGATGACGTTGTGAAAACGTGGTGCGCGATACCGCAGATTAGCGCTCCGCCGGCGACGACGAAAATTACGGCGCGTTGCGAGCGTCTCGCTGATCTGTCGCCCCCTATGCATCAGTTCAAACAGGTTGAGAACGGCCGTACCTACGCCCCCTTCCCTGACTAGAGCAAGGCCGGTTACTTTGCTACCGGGCTCAATTTTGACGACCAACGGTTGAAACTCGCTATTGCTGGTCAAGCGGTCAGTCAATCGGATGACAAACGGCAAGATGCGATGCACCCTCGCACGTCCGCGCTCCAGCAGCAGCCGAGCACGTTTCTCCGAGCACGGCATCAACGGCCTGCCGCGTTTATCGAGCACAAATACTGACATAGATTCTCTTCCGTCCTTTACGGGACCTTGTTACGGGAACCTTGCGGCTCCGCTCCCCTCGCCAATGTTGCACAGCAGCGCGCCCTCGCGACTCGTTTCGTGCTTGCCCGAAGCTTGTCTGCAGTCGGCGGTTCCAGAGTCCGGAACTGAGGAAGCATTCCGGAGTGGGTCTTGAACTTCTGTACAACGTAGCCCATGCAGGGCTTAGGCTGGTCAAACACAGGCCTTCTCGAAGCCTTGGCCTTACGGCCCGGGCGATTGACTGCTGGCCGCCTCAGTAGGGATATCGGCCGAGATGGCAGGAAACTTTAGGCTGGTGCTGGAAAAGATCAGCGCCTCGCAGGGCATTGTCTGGGTAAGTGGATGTGCTGGTAGAGTGAGACGGTGAAGAACTCGAAGCCGATCTAAGTGTTCACAAGAAATTGACTTGAAATCTGGTGCCGTATCCGCCGAGCGGCTCAGCGAGTTCAGCGTCGATGGTTTCCCTGGTCCACGCGACGAAGCGTCGCCAGTGGTATTTGAAGTGCTTCCAGACGATCTCGATCAGATTCAGCCCGGGACTGTACGGCGGCAGATAGAACAGGAGTGCCTTGTGTTCGACGAACAAGCGGTCCAGCGTGTCGTGGTCGATGCGGTGATGGATGCTCGCGTTGTCGAGCACGATCACAGTCGGACGGCCATCGCCCTTCCGGATCAGCGAGTCGAGAAATTCGACGACATCAGGGCCTTTCACCGTTCTGGCGCTCGCGGCATAGATGTCCAGAGACCACGCAGGGCGTCGACCAGTGCTTTTTGCGGGATCCGTTCGAAATCCCTGTAACGGACAAGTTAGACCGACAGCGTCGACAAGAGCACACCGGCCGGTACGATTCTTCCTGGTCGGTTTGCTATGGCACTCGCCCGCGCGACGAAAAAAAACCGACAGGTCGTGTCGGCCGAAGGGTTTTGGCCATTCTGAGGGCCATGCCAAAACCTGAGAGGCGCAAATTATTGCATCACTTGACGTTCAAACCGGCAGCCGGCCAGCATGGTGTTTACCCCTATGAAAATATGGGAGAGATACGTCGTTATACTTGGTTACTTTATCCATAGCGTGGCGACGGGTCGGATATGAAAGATCTAACGTTTGCGCAGAAACTGTGGCTGCCCCTGTTCCTGAGCGTTGCCTGTTTGACCGCGATCACGGGATTCGACGGATGTTCGTTGCGTGAGGTGCGGATCGAAGAGCGCGAGAACGATCTGGCCAACAACGCCGAAAACGTGGTCAGCCTCGTGAGCGAATACGCCGATCTTGGCCAACGCGGGGTGCTGACGCCTGAGGCAGCGCAGAAGGAAGCCATCGAGCGCATCAAGGGCATGCGCTTCGGCAAGGATGGCTACTCGACAGTCTGACCGCCGAACCGCGGACCGAGGATGCTGATGCACCCGTTCAAACCCGAGCTGGTGGGTCGGACGCTCGGCGATTTCAAGGACGCCAACGGCACGCTCCTCTATCGGGATGCTGTCAACGTCGCGAAGGCGAATGGCGCGGGTTTCATTCACTATGTCTGGCCACGCCCTGGTGAAGACCGACCGGTGCCCAAGCTCACCCGCGTCGTGAGCTTCAGGCCGTGGGGCTGGATTTTTCTCAATGGTGTCTATACAGACGACATCGATACTGCCTTCCACCATTCGTTGATCCGGTCCGGCACCATTCTCGTCGCAGCCGCACTGATGCTGTCGGTCGTGATCATCCTCCTCAATCGCGCACTGCGGCGCGCACTCGGTGGCGAGCCGGACTATGCGGCAGAAGTTGCACGGCGCATTGCGGGTGGCGATCTGAACGTGCCGGTCAATACCCACGGCACCAGTGAATGCAGCGTACTGTATGCGATGGAAGAGATGCGCGCGCAGCTCGCCCGCGCCGTCGCTGCAATCAAAGCTTCAACCGAGTCGATCACGTCAGCCACCCGGGAGATCGCAGTCGGCAATAGCGATCTCTCCCAGCGCACCGAAGAGCAAGCGGTGTCCCTTCAGGAAACCGCGTCGAGCATGGAGCAGATGACATCAATGGTGACGAACAATGCCGACGTACTCCTCCCACAGCAGTTGCAGCGTGACGCCTTTACGGCGCAGTTCCCGATGAATGACGCTGCAATCCGGTTCGATCCGCTTCGATGGATCGGGCGACGACGCCGGCGACAGCACACGCCGTTCAAGCTCATCCTCTTCCAGTGGCTCAATTGCCACCCAGTCGAGTCCTGCTGCTGCGGCAAGCTGAAGATACTGGGTGATCGTCGCAAGGCCGACGCCGAGAGCGCCCCGCACCTGACGGTGTGTGAGATTGCAAGCCAGCTTCAGGCGAAGCACTTCCTTGATTCTGCGCATGGTTGTCCGGTGAGCCGGCATCGTCAATATCTCCCAAAGGGAGCTACCTTAATGCCGACGGATTGATCCATACGCAGCACCGCCAACCTGAAACTGACGATCCGCTTCGCTTTGCCGAACGCTGGTTTCGGGAATCCGAACAGGCATTTCGGCAAACCGAACAGCCGTTTCGGAACACCAGCGTTCTCGTTCGGCTTCAACCGAAAACCCTGTTCGGCTTCGCCGAAATACGCATACAGACCGTTAATCGTTTCAGCCAGCGCATTGTAGTAGGAGTCACCCACGCTGCCCACCGAGGGCTCGATACCTGCTTCGGCCAGCCGATCGGTGTAGCGGATCGAAACGTACTGCTTAGGTTCAACGGGTCGTTGCAACACCTAATGTTTATGACGCAAGTAGTAGATCTCTTAGTGCTTCTGCTGGTGATTTCCATCCAAGGCTTTTACGCGGTCTGCAATTTAGTGCGTCTGCGACGGCATCAAGTTCGCGCTGCGTGTACCGGCTGATGTCGGTGCCTTTCGGAAAGTATTGACGCAACAGACCATTCGTATTCTCGTTGGTCCCGCGTTGCCAAGGGCTTTGAGGATCGCAGAAATAGATCTCCAGACCCGTATCGATTCGAAGTTGCACGTGCTGGGCCATCTCTGCGCCTTGATCCCATGTGAGCGATCGCCGCAAGTGCTCAGGCAATAACACGATCTTCGCAGCTATGGCATTGCGGACGGCCTCCGCTCCATGACCCGCCAAGGGTGGCCCATTCTTGGCCCGCACGCCAGTGCCATGTCCCTCCATAGGTGGGAGATGGAGCAACATTGTGTAGCGGGTAGTCCGCTCGACCAGCGTACCCACTGCGGATCGATTAAGGCCGATGATCAGGTCACCTTCCCAGTGACCCGGAACGGCACGATCATCAGTCTCAGCCGGACGTTCACTGATCATGACCTCCGGAGTAATGAAATGCTTTCCTCGCTGTTGCGTCCTGGCTCGAGGCACACGAAGTGCACGGCCCGTACGCAAACAGGCAGTAAGCTCCTTCCGCAGAGCGCCACGGCCCTGAATGTAAAGCGCCTGATAGATGGCTTCGTGAGAGATTCTCATGGATTGGTCTTCTGGATAGTCGGCCTGCAATCGTCGACTGATCTGTTCGGGACTCCAGCAGGTGCCCCAACGACGGTCCGCGCGGCGCCCTTGCCGTCGTCCTTTCCATGGTACGTTGGGTCCGGCAATCGGCCTGCCTTCTGAATCGATGACCGCTCCCGCCAATCGACTCTGCACATAATTCTTTAATCTATCGTTCCTGGTCAGTCTGGAAGCTTTCGGACGTTCCGCGGCCCGCTCAGCTTTCCATTGAGCAACTGTCGCCCTGTATATCAATGTGCCGCTACGGGTTGCAGCATTACGGCGCAACTCGCGCGAGATGGTCGAAGGTGAGCGCTGCAGTCTTCGCGCGATCTCACGGATCCCGCAATCCTGCGCCCGTAGCAGCGCAATTTCCTCGCGTTCAGAAAAAGACAGATAAGGCGCAGTGCCCGGCGTCAGCTCGATCGGCGGCATTCCGCCTGCATCACGAAACCATCTTGGCCCCAAAGGTTGGGACACGCCACACGCGCGCGCCGCAGCCTCGCTCTCCATGCCTTGCGCGACACAAGTCCAGAACGCTCGCTTTGTCTCTCGCTGATTGACACCTGGCCTGCCGGGCGATTGCATTATTGGTCTTCCTGTCTGTTCCGAACCCCAACCCTGTGGTCGTCCCATTTGACACCTCCTTTAGGAGATGTTGCAACGACCAGTTGAATCCGCCCTGCACGCCGCGGTCGCTGTGATGAGTCAGCCCGTCCTTCTGCGCCGGCTGCCGTTCGTACAGGGCCTGCTCCAGCGCATCCAGCACGAAGTCCGTATGCGCCGGCGCCGACACACGCCATCCAACAATGCGCCGGGCAAACACGTCGATAATGAACGCGACATGGACGAATCCCTGCCAGCTCGATACATAGGTAAAATCTGACACCCACAGCGCATTGGGTCGTTCGGCCTTGAACTGCCGCTGCACGCGGTCCAGCGGGCAAGGTCTCGAGCTGTCGCTAACGGTCGTCCTGATGAATCTTCCGCGCCGCACACGCCGCAGGCCCAGCTTCTTCATCAACCGCTCTACCGTGCAGGGGGCCACCTGGATGCCTTCGCGTGCGAGTTGCAGCCAGACCTTGCGGACCCCGTACACCTGGAAGTTCTCCTCCCACACGCGCCGGATTTCCCCGCACAGCATCGCGTCACGCTGGGCCCGCGCAGGCAGACGTGCCGGATCGGCCCGCCGGGCCACATGCTGGCAATACGTCGACGGGGCGATCGGCAGCACCCTGCAGCTCGGCTCGACCCCATAGACCTGCCGGTGATCATCGATGAACGTGATCATCACTTCGGTGGGCAGTCGAACTCCGCCTGTGCGAAATACGCCGATGCCTTGCGCAGGATCTCATTGACCTGACGCAACTCGCGAACCTCCCGCTCCAGCGCTTTCAGCCGCTCCTGATCCGGGCTATTACCATCAGCCCGCAAGCCACGATTGCGTTCGTCCTGACGAACCCAGCTGCGCAGCGTTTCGCCGGAGCAGCCCATCTTGGCGGCTATCGACGCGATCACCTTCCACTGCGACTCATGCTCGCCACGGTGCTCGTGAACCATCCGAACCGCCCGTTCACGGACTTCCGGCGAATACCTCGGTGACTTCTTCTTGACGTTTTCCATGGCTCCATTATATGGACGCCCCCCCGTTTGCAAGGGATTTCGAGTTTCGACGTGACAGGAACGATTCGCAGCTTTATATCCGTACATGGACTCCCGCCTATGAACAAGAGTGGTTTGCATTTTTTCGAAGGTCACGACTGCGTCCGTACATTCGGCTTTTGATGTGCTTGCTTTCGGCACGAGCCATCATGGATGTTTGCGCGCTTGCACCTCATCGGCCTGCTGGCTTCGTACTGCAGCCGCCGGATATATCAGGATCTGCAAGCGCCGGTCCGACCGGTTCGCCATGCTTGCCGCTTCTTGCGCAATCGCGGAAGAAATGAAAGTGATTGAGAAGTTACAGGCTGCTACGCCATCTTGAAGCTGTCATTGCTCACCAATATTGCCCAAGCGATTCGCGCCGTCTTGTTCGCCAGAGCGATCGCCGCGACACTCACGTGGCGGCGTTGCATCACAGCTTTGATCCAGCGGCTATGCCGATCATCGTGGCGATGCACGAAGCGCATTACTGCACGCGCGCCCTGCACAAGCAGGGTTCGCAGATAGGTATCACCGTGTTTTGTGATGCCACCCAACTTCGTCTTGCCACCGCTTGATCGTTGCTTCGGCGTCAGCCCTAGCCACGCCGCGAACTGTCGCCCGTTTTTGAACTGCAACGGATCCCCAACGCTGCTGAACAACGCAGTCGCCACGACTGGCCCGATGCCCGGAACCGTCGCAAGCCGCTGGCAACCTTCGTTGCGTTTAAATATTTCGGCAATCTCGGCGGCAAGTTCATCGACCCATTGCTGCAAGGCCGCCAATTGTTCGAGGTACATCGAACCCAGCCGCCGCAGCAGGGGTGTGATCCGGGCATCGGTATCCTTGACGAGCGCAACAATACCCTGCCTTAACAGGGGAAGACCCACCGGGAAGACGAACCCCTCCTCAGCAAACATGCTCCGGATCTGGTTCGATTTCGCTGTTCGCTCATGGATAAGCCGCTCGCGCATGCGATGAACGGACTGCAGCGACTGCTGTTCGGCGCTCTTGATCGGCACGGGGTGAATGTCGGGCCGGGAAACCGCAGAGCAGATGGCCGCCGCATCATTTGCGTCGTTCTTTCCGCCCACCAGAAACGGCTTTACATACTGCGTGGGCAACAAGCGTACCGTGTGACCTAGCGAGGTCAATTCGCGCGCCCAGAAGTGCGAGCCGTGACAGGCCTCGATCCCAACCAGACTCGGCTCCAGCTTTGAGAAGAACTTCAATACTTCAGCTCGACGGAGCTTGCGCTGTATGACCGTTTTACCGCTACGGTCAACGCCGTGAAGCTGGAAGACGTGTTTCGCAATATCAAGACCGATGATCAGCGCAGGCATGTCGAATCTCCCGAAAGTGGTTCGGAAAGTGTGCGCCCCGAAGGGGGCGGGAGTCCATGCCATCAGCCTTGTTGCAGCTCGTTCTTCTGCTGCGGGCCACTATGGAATCCGCTGATCCACGCCTCATTTCTCTCTCGAGCTCGCAGCTCTTGGAGCCATTCAGGTTTCGCAGATCACGGTCCGACCTGTGTTGCCATCACTCTCAATTCCCAACGCAACCTTCAACGTTCCTCTTTCACAGAGCCAATCTCTCACGAGACGCTTGCCGTGCCGGCAGGCCTCACGCTCACGTACCCCTTCTGGTATGGGCGATCATGAGCAAGCACCGCCCAAATTGTCCGCGCGATCCTGTTTGCCAGCGCGACAATGACCACGTTCGGATGCCGTCGCTTCTTCAACTGCTCGATCCACGGACCGGGCTCGTTCGCATGGATCAAGACACTGCGCGCACCGTGAATCAGTAGTGTGCGCAGATAGGTGTCACCGCGCTTGCTGATGCCATGAAGATTCACCTTGCCACCCGAGCCAGTTTGCCTCGGCACCAGTCCCGCCCACGCGGCAAATTCGCGCCCGGATCGGAACGCCTTTGCGTCGCCCATCATTGCAACTGCCGCAGTCGCGGTCAGCAATCCCACGCCGGGAATCTCGCTGATCGCTTTCACGGCACGGTCGTCTTTCTTCCATTCACGCATCCGGCGTTCGATCGCCGCGATCTGTTCATCAAGCTTCGCCAGTCCGGCCCACTGCTCACGCAATGTGTCGATGAGCACTGCAGGCAAACGCTCCGCAACCCGCGCAAGAATTCCGGGTATTGCCTTGTCAAGCGAAGCTCGCCCTTTGGCCGACACTTCGCCGTACTCGGCTAACAATCCGCGCAAGCTGTTGATCTGCATTGTCCGGAACTTCACGAGTTGCTCTCGCGCTCGATGCAGCGCCAGCATTGCTTGCTGCATTTCGGTCTTTACCGCGACCGCCTTGCCGGGCTGTTGCACAGCAAGCCAGATCGCTCGGGCATCCGCTGCGTCGTTCTTGTTGCGAATGTTGAACGCCTTCACGAATTCCCCCGGCATCAGCTTGACCTGATGCCCCATCTCCACCAGCTTGCGTGCCCAGTGATGCGCTCCGCCGCACGCTTCCATTCCGATAAGGCAAGGAGCCCGGTTCGCGAAATGCTCGAGAAACGCAGCGCGTTTTATTGGCTTGTTCACGACCTCGCCCGTGTCCTGATTTATGTAATGCACCTGGAAAACAGTCTTTGCAATGTCGATTCCAACTGGTGTCAGATTCATCGCTAGCCTCCGCTTCGCCGTGAAGATTCATGTGATCTTGCGCTATGAGCGCGCTCACGTCGAAGGCCTGTGCCTCGCGATGCGGGAGGGAGGCGTCCATACCATTTCTCTCAGGAGTCGGAGTCTCCGGAAAACCCGGGGCGCTTCAGTCTCTGTCAAAGCCTGCGAACAGATCGTGAAATGCTGCGTGATCCTTAGCGTAAGGATCGCACGCCCCTGCAGCCCCCTCGACGCGGCTGCCATTCGTTCATACTGTCCGAATTCGAAGGGCACACTGCCAGTATGGCGGGCCGAGATAGAAGAATGTGTGCGGCCGATCGTACCGGGTCACGCATGTCTGCCAGTCCAGTTTTTCGATGTAGGCGCCCGACAGTCGAAGATGTGCCGCAGATAGCGTCTCTTCGAGACGCAGAAGATTGAGCCCGGGTGGCGAGGTCGTCGCCGTGCCAAACGTGCGCCCTTCCACGCGTCCGCCGAAGCAGTTGTGCTGCAGGTAGTAAAACCGCGCGGCACGCTGGATGTCTGTGAGCGTATGCGGTGGCGTATCGCTCAGCTACCGGAACACCTCCCGGCTGCTCAACACCCACTTGAATTGCCTCACGAACTCCTCCAGATGATGCTGCACGACGCGGTACAAGTTAATCAGACCATCATTAATATCATTTGGGACTTCTACCTTGGCGGGCGGCCGCATGAAACCAATGCGGCCGCACCGGCAAACACCTCCACGTAACAAGTATGCGGCGGAAAGCGCTGAATGAGCACGTCCGCGAGCCGCCGCTTGCCACCTATCCACGGAATGATCGGCATCGCCATCACGGCCTCCTCTGCCTAGCGCTCCACCCCGGCATCCGGCTCATCCGGAAACAGTTCCCGTTGCCCTTCACTACGGCCTGCGTGACGCAACCCCTGCGCGTGAACTGGTTTGCGACGCCGTCGCTGTTCGTGTCGCCCGTTACGCTCCACCGATGGCCCTTCGTGCTGCACTGGCATCGTCTGAACGAAGTCCATGACCACTGCCGCCAGGCCGCGATCGTCCGAACTCTGCGAGCCAGCCATTGCATGCGCCACGCCCTGCCACGCTTCGAGCGCACCGGCGTGCGCGTCCCACAAGGCAAGGCGTGCGTAGTCGTCGAGCTCCGGCCGCCAGTAAAGTGGTGCATCACCACGTGCAGCCATGTGTACGACGGCCTGTTTCGGATGGCGGCGCGTCTCGCCCCTGGCTAGTCGGTGCGTCGCATTGGCTTCGACACCGTGCTCGCGCAACTGCCTTGCAAACCGCTCGCGCCAGCGCTGCAGATCCTGCTTTCGCGGATTGAGCCGCTTTCCGTCCGATCCGCGTACCTGGACCGTCAGATGCACATGTGGATGCGCCTCGTCATCGTGCGCGGCAAAGACGTACCGCCTGCCGTCGCCGAATTCCTCCGCCGCGAACGCGCGCGCGGCGTTGCGTACCGCCTGCCGGTCTGTGCCGGGCGGCATCGAGAGCAGCACGTTGAACACTTCCCGCCTGCGGCTTTCTTCCGGGATACCCCAGCCACCGAGGTGCCATGCATCCGTCAGATCGTCCAGTGCCTCACGGCCGAGCATGGTCGTCCCGTCCTGATCCTCGAGCTCGACCCTCCCGTTACGCGAGACGTAGCGCAGATGACGGCGCACTGCGCCCATGCCCTGTGCGCCGGACGCCTTGTTCGTGATCTTGACCATCACCTCCGGGGTACGCCTGAGCGTGCGGGCAAGCTGCTCGCGCATGCGTCGTACATCGCGTTGCAGTTCGCCGCGTGACATGCGCGGTGCACGCACATGCCGTAGCGGATCATGAAAGAGCCGGTCTCCCCAGTTCAGCAGCATCTGGTCGACCCAGGTTTTCGGGAACGACATGCTAGCGGCTCCAGCGATCGAGGTTGGCGCGCAGCACCTGCATGACCGTGCGCAGGTGCGTATCAATCACGGCACGCGTGTCCTCAAGCACGCGCCCCGCCTCGCGCGCGCCACCGTGCGCCTGCAACCGTCCGAGCAGCGTCACGATCGTGGCCAGATGCTGGTTCGAGTCTGCAAGCAGTCGCATCTCGCGCTCGCCCAGTTGCGGCTCATGCACGAGCTGCGCGCGGATCACCGCAACTATCCAGCGATTGACATTCATTCCACCAGTCAATGCACGTCGTCTGGCCACTTCGAGTTCTTCCTGGGTGAGACGGATCTCGATGCGTTCGCGATGCCCGTCGACCGGAAGGCGAAGATGCCCGGACACAGGCACCCCGTCTTGCGACTCGCCCTGGCTCAGCACACCGTGGACCAGTTGCCGGACAGCGTCGGCCGCCGTTACGCCATGAAGCGCACACCATGCCTCCCAACGTGATTTCGCTCGCCCAAGATCCACACACAGTCGCGCACGTGTGGGCATGCCTGTGCTCCTACAGAGACGGTGGCGCGGGTTCTGTCGGGCCACGCTCTACCTCACGGCTCGGGACGCGCTCCGTAGCCGTGCGGGTCCGGCGGCTGCGCGCAGAGGGCGCCTCGGGATCGAATACGTGCGGTCGTGGAACCGTGACACCCTCGGACTCGAGCGCGCTCAGCAGCCGTTGCGCGCGCTGCTGCACGCGTGCAATGGATCGCTCGCTGAAACCTTGCTGCCGCATCGCGGCGGTCAGCACCGCCATCTGCACGACGCGCTCCCCGGGAGACGCGATGGAAGGCTCGCGCCGACGGGCGGTCTGCGCCTCTTCGGGCGTCGCCGGCACAGCAGCTTCACTTCTTCCGGCTTCGCCCTGTCTCTCTGTCGCCCTAGGGCGCGACGGTGTCCGCTCCTGTCCCACGACATCGACCTGCCAAGTATTGCGATAGACCTCACTTTCCTCTTCGCCGATCACGTTTCCCGTCGCGTCGAGAACCGGGACCTTCACTGTCACGAGACGCCGGCCAAGGTTTTCGAGCATGACCTGCTGTCCGGCGAGCACGCCGGAGTCCGCCACGGCCCGTTCCAGATCCACACCCCAGACAACATGGTCCGCACCACCAGTATCGCGATAGACGACGTAATACGAATCGCTGCGCGCAGGATTGTGCTGATACGGCGCACCGCCATGCTCGACCAGTTCGCCCATATAGCGCTGCCGCTCCTGTCCCTCGGACTCGGCAACGCGCGGCCCCGTTTCGGAGGCTGGAGCGGTTCGGGGCGGCTCCGCCGGCGCGGGCGGAGCCGGCGCACGAGCCTCTGGCTGCCGGGGAGCATCGCGCCTCGCCGATTGCGCCGCCTGTGATTCGGTGGGGCCAGGCGCCACCTCGGGCGCTTCTGGTCGATTCGCAGGATCCTGCGCGGCCGCGGTCGTTTCCATCACGTCGATGCGGTTCGTCATCCGGTCACGGCGGCCTTCGGCCAGACGGGCGAAGTCGACTGCCTTCGGCTCGTATCCGCTCACCTCGATGCCGAGCAGCGTTGCCTGTACCCACACCTCTCGCCGGAACTGCTCGTGACCCGACACCCGGATCCGCCCCCAGGCCTTCGCACGGGCCATGTCGACCATCGACTCGACGACATCGGGCCGGTTGTGCTCTGTGACCAGATACCGGCCGATGTCCTCGAACGCGAGCTGATGCGGCGCATCCTTCAGGAAATACTGGTTGCCCGCCCGCAGGTAGCGCTTGCGCACCGTCTCCGGCGGACTGCCCAGCGGTGCCCAGCGCGTTGCGGATGCGTCGTCGGTGCCACGGGACGCCGCCTGAGACGCCGGTTGCCGTACAGTGGCCTGCGACGGGGCGTCCGCCTGGATGGCCTGATCGCGCAGCCGCGCCCGCGCTGCATCGAACTCGCGGCGCCGGCGCGCGGCCAGTGCGTCGGCCGCGGTCTGATCGAAACGCCTCGCGCCCGCGGCCCCGCCCTGCGGATCCGGGATGGGTGGCGGGTCCGGCTCGATCACGTTGATGACAGGTTCGTCGGCATGCGGGCCGGAAGAAGTTGCGGTTTCATCCATCATGGATCTCCCTCTGATCACTGCACTGGCGGGCAGAGCGTCGCACGCTCAGCGTTGCTGCCCCTGTCCCTGCTCCTGCTCGCGGCCGGTGCGCTCCTTCGACTGCGCGAGTGCCGCAGCCCGTGCTTCCCTCACCCGGGTCCACGACGTGGCCTGCAGCTGGTCAAGAGTTGCGTCGAGGTCGTTTCCGAAACCCACCTCGCGGGCAGACTTCTTCAGCGATGCCACCGTGCGCTCGAGCTGGTCGCGCGCACGGTCCCACGGATACACTTTCGCCCGTGCGCCGTCGTAGCCGACCTGCACCTCCGCCCCATTGAGGCGCTGGTTCTCGTCCATCCACCGCAGCCGGTCCGAGACGAACTCCATGTCCGACTTCTCATGGAACACAACGCTACGCGTGGACACCTCCTGGATCAGATAGTGCTCCGTGTTGAACACCTCACCGCGGTACGGGCCACCGTTCTCGCGGGGCGTCGCCATACGGATCTGCGCGCCGAAGCGGTGCTGCGCGAGTGCCCTGATCTCGCCTGGTACCTCGTCCAGTCCGTACAGTGGTTCGCCCACCTGCCGGCGCGCCGACGCGTCCACGCCGCGCTCCGGTGCGGGAGCTGGCTTCGACGCATCCACTTCCCGCCGGTCCGGGTCCGGCGGCTGCGACTGTGCCTGGGCAGTTGCCGGCTCTGGTGCCGATGCCGTGCTCTCCTGCCGCGTCGGTTCCAGCGCATCCTGATGGCCGGCCCGACGACGCGAAGTACGGTGCCGACCGGAAACCTCTCCATCTCCCACGAGTTTCTCTTTCACATTGCCCATTGCATGGTCCTCCTTCAGTGCATGATCTTCCTTCAGTGCGCCGTCCGATCCCTGTGCAACCACGGCCTGTCCGTCGGCTACATCCCGTTGCGGTGCTCCGTACAGCGACTCCCGTAAAATCTCACCAACGACACCGGGCCCGGAGAGCACCGCCATGTCGTCGAAATCAGTCGGCACCTCGCCGGCAATCCGTGCCTGCGACGCGAAGCGTGGCTCGGCCAGCAGCGATGACGTGCCGAGCGCGGCCTGCTTCGCATGCTCATACCCGGCACCGAGATCGGCGAGCACCAGCATCTCCGCTTCCGGGTACCGGCCGCGCCACATCGCCGCCACCGGCCTCAGGTTGCCGCTCGACAGTGCGGCGACGCTGAACCAGCCGGTCGACTGCCATGCTGCCAGCGCCGTTGCCACGCCTTCGGCGATCAGGATGGGCGTCACGGCGCCATCACGGAACCGGTCTGGTTCCACCACCCAGTAGCCGCCCGACTTCGCGCCACCTGCGAGAGCCGACTTGCGCCCTTCGGCATCGATCAGTTCCAGCGTCGAGAGGGTGTCGCCGATGCGGACCGGCACGACCAACACGCGGCCCGTGAGCAGCTCTTCGGCACTACGCGGCGCGTATCCGAGCAGCGCGTGCAACTCTTCGGCCTCCAGCTCGCGCAGCGTCGGAACTGCCCTCACCTGCTTGCGTCCGAGATACGGATGTCCGGGGCTCACCGGCCGCGCCCACTTCCAGATTGCCAGCGCCTCCCGCGCGACCGCAGCCTGTCGCGCGCGCACGCGAGCCTCGACCCTGCCGTCCTGCCCCGCCCCGTCCACGGATTGACGGGGCGGCGACACGCGCAGCCGCTCCGCAGGATCCATCGCTGCGCGCGAGCCCCTGACATCGAAACCGTGCTGCTGTGCGAGCCAGAAGAGAGAGGCAAGCGTCTTGCCGCCTGACTCGCCAGCCGAGCGCCACGTCACCCGCGCCGCACGCTCGCTGTAGTTGTGGGCGGTTCGGCTCCACTCGTCCCAGATGTCGAAGCCCGCTTCGCCAAATCCCTGCTTGAGCGCGAACGCCATATCGACCCACGTCATGTAGTCCCCGGCAGGGATCATGGCGAGTGCCGCACGGGCGCGTTCTTCTTCGCTCAGGTATTGGGCATTCATCGGCGTTCTCCGTGAAGCGGCACGACGTTCGAGCCGTCAGCCGTGCGCGATGCCGCTCGCCCACGTGGCGTACGCGGTGCGCCGGAGGCGCGCCTGGTCTTGCGCCCAGGCGCCCTTTCAGTGGGTCGCAACTCCGCGACGTCGAGATCGGTCGGCGACAGCCGCCGCGCCGCCATGGCAACGCGCGTAGCTGGCACACCCAGCAGCATGAAATGTCGCTCGACGTAGGCGGCCGCCTCTTCGTCACTCACGTCGTTGAGATCCCGCGGCAGGTCGCGCGGATCCCAGGCCTGCAGAACTTCCAGATACTCAGGGGGAATGTGCATCACACCGGCTTCGTCCACGTCGTCCGGTTGCACATCCCTCACCCGCCGCTCGACCTGGGTGATGAAACGCACGAGATCCATCGCTGGAATTGCTGGCGCAGCCACCAGGCGTGACGTGAAAACGGGATCACGCCAGTAGCAGATCCGCTCCGCCAGGATCGGCTTCGTGTTTTCGAGCAGAATGATTTCGCTGTCCCGCCCGAGCTCCTTGAGTTCCTGTGGCAGCAGCAGCGGCCGGCGCTGCTCGGAGAAACTCTCGCTCGACCCGCCGCGACCGCCGAAGATCGCGTTCGATCGGCTCACGCTGCGCGAGCGGTCTGTGAAGGTACCGAGCATCTCCGAGTATTCGTTCGCGTCCTTCTGCTCACGCGGCGCGTAGATGATCTGCATCGCGTGATTGGTGACGAACGTCCTGGCATCCGCCCGGCCATAGACCGACTCAAGCTGCGACACCGACTGCACGATCGAGAGCAGCCTCAGGTTGTATCCCGCCATATAGGCGACAGCGCGGGCGATGATGTGGATCTTGCCGACCGACGTGAGTTCGTCCATCAAAAGCAGGCACTGGTACTTCAGCTCCGGGTTGTCCTGCGGCAGTTCCTTCGTGTTCAGGTTGACAACCTGCGAGAACACGAGGTTCACCAGGAGCGCGGCCTCCGTCAGATGGTCCGGTGTAATGCCAATATAGACCGACATGCGGCGCTTCCGGACGTTACGTGGGTCGAAGTCGCTGGCACTCGTCGCGGCGTCGACAATCGGATTGGCCCAGATCGTGAGCGGCGCATTGAACGTCGCGAGGATGCTGGCGAGCACCTTGTCGTCATTCGCGAGAAAGCGGTTGAGCGCATCGACGCACGCGCCACTGAGCAGCCGCCGGTTCTGCAGCAGCGCCTGCTGCAGGTATGCCTTGACCGGCATGCCGTTGCCCGATGACTGCCGCAGGACCTCACCCATCGTCACCGGGTAGTCGGGCACATCGGTGTTGCCGGTGCGACGCACATCGCGCCACTCGCACAGCAGCAGCACGATACCGAGAAAGAGGTTGCGTGCCTGGTCCTTCCAGAAGTCGTCGTGACCGCCGACCGGATACAGCGCGTAGCCAATCGCCAGGATGTCGCCAACGCGGAATACGCTGTCCGGGATCGCCGACAGCGGGTTATACCGGTGCGTACGGCCGTCCTCCGCAAACGGGTTGAACAGGTACACATCGTGCCCGTGCGCACGTCGGAATCCCGCAGTGAGATTGAAGTTCTCCTGCTTGATATCGAGCACAATCACCGAATCCGGGTAGCTGAGCAGATTGGGCACCACAATGCCCACGCCCTTGCCCGAACGGGCCGGTGCCGCGAGCAGCACGAACTGCTGGCCGGTGAACCGCAGATAGCGGCCACGCCAGACCCCTACGACCAGGGGAGGTCCACCGTATCCGCCTGAATGCGTCGCCGCGCTCATAGTAGTCCTGCCCGGCGGATGTCCGCCTCGTTTGCGAACCGTGCGCTGCCATAGAGACGCCGGCGCCCGGACTGTTCCAGAAGCGTATAGACGCCGAGTGCTGGAGCGCCAAAAGCGAGCACCACGCCGAACAGCGCAGCACCCGCAAGCCGTCTTCCCTGCTTCGGCAGATGGCCGTCATGCCAGGCCAGCGCCGCATCCGGCCACGCATGGAACCCGGCATGAAGCGGGTTGAGGTGCTGGCTCGCGACGAAGAAAAACGAAGCCAGCCAGAGGGCAAGCGCCAGCCCGGCTGCGGCGGTGCCCATGATCCCAAGCGTGACCAGCAACATGCGGACGTGCAAGCGGATGCCGCTGCCCGACTGATGCCCCGTTCCCGCTGTCTTTGCGATGTCCATGGCCCGTCCTCCTTTCACCGGAAGTCCGCGTGATGGCGGCGCAGCGGATCGAACCAGACCTCCGTCATCGACCAGCGCCGGCCGATCTGTGTCCCGGTCTCATCGAAGAGCGCGGTGGCCTCCATGTGCGCTACCACGTCGATCGTCATGAAGAGCAGCCGGCGCAGCGCCACGTCGTCCCATGTGGCGGCTTCGGGGTGTTCCTTCGCCATCAGCGCGAACCGCTCGATGGCAACCGATGCGCTCGACGCGTGATAGCTCGTGATCGAACCGGCGTGCCCGGTCGTCAACAGCTTCAGGAAGTCGTACGCTTCGCTGCCCCGCAGTTCGGCGAGCAGCACACGGTCAGGGCGCATGCGCATCGAGCTTGCGATCAGATCTGCAGGCGTCACCTGTGCCTGGCCGTGACCACCCTTGCTGTAGATCAGGTGGACGCAGTTCTCGATGTGACGGATGAAGAGCTCGCGCACATCCTCGATCGTCACGATGCGTTCGGTGGCCGGGATGTACCGGCACAGCGTCTTCATGAAGCTCGTCTTGCCCGAGCCCGTGCTGCCCACGATCACGAGGTTCAGCCGGCCGCGCACCGCCAGCTCGAAGAACGCCGGGAACTCGCGCGCGTCGAGGCACCTCGCGAGATCACGATCCAGGGGGCGCAGTGCCGGCATCGCCTCATCGAGTCCCGCCGGGTGGTGCCACACAGTCTGCGCGAACAGGCCCTCGCTTCCATAGGCGTCGAGTGTCTTCTCGCGCGACGACGGACGGCGGATCGTCACCGACACGGTACGCGGGGGCACCACCGGCGGGATCACGATCTGGACACGCGCATCACCGGGCAGCAGCGCGGAGAGCACCGGATGCAGCGCCGAGACCTCCTGGTTCGTAAGCGTGGCGATCGCCACCGCGAACGACATCAGGCGCTCGAAGTCGAGGTCCGCACAGTCGTGTGCCTGCCATCCGAGATGGGATTCGGTCAGCACGCGCTGCGGCCGGTTGATCACCAGCTCCGTGAGAGCCGGGTCTTCGAGCAGCCCCGCGAGCGGGCGCATCAGCTCCCGCACCGAAGCATCCTCTGCCAGCCTCGGCAGCAGGCCGTCGGCCGGTACCGGCGCTTCACTCAGGATATGGGCCGACGCGTTCATCGCGTACCCCCTGGCTCCAGCGCATAGACCGGACTGAAGTCCAGATCCCTGGCGACGATAATCGTGAACTCGGCCCCCTGGTTCTGCGTCAGCGTGGGCGGAATGTTGATCGTGCTGTCGAGCACGCGCGAGGCCATGTCATTGCCCTGCTGCTGCGTGTTCTCGAATACGACCGAGCCGTTGCTGTTGCCGCCACGCGTCGCGAGATACCCGATCGCATCCTGCGTCATGCCAAGCAGCATGGCCGCGCCGATACGCTCGCCCCAGTGGTTGTTCACGTAGCCGCTCACGCCGATGCGCCCCAGCGCATCAGCCGCAGGAGAATCGATCCCGACCGTCACACCTTCGGGGGTTTTGATACGTGCCGACAGGATGAACACCCGCTTCTGTCCGGGTGCGAGGTTCGCGCGGTACTCGCTGTTGATCTGCGAGCCACGCTCGATCAGCACAACATGGCCGTCATCCGAATAGACGTTCTTCGTCACCGTGCAGGTCGAGACACCCGCCTGGGTCGAATCAAATGCCGTATCGCCGGCGCAGTCGATCTTGGCGCCTTCGGCGAGAATCAGGCTGCGGTTGCCCAGAAAGCCCGCACGTACCCGTGGCGTCACGGTGGGCGTCAGAGCCTGACCAAGCGCACTGCTGCCCTGGGACTGGCTGCCGGATACGACAGTCGCTCCTGGCGAAACGCCTGGCGCAGATGCCGCCGGGCCTGCGCCTTCGTCGGCAGGGCCATTGCCTGCGCCCGTACCTCCGGTGGCGAGTAGCGGTGCGTCGTAGTAGCTGCGAGCTGGTGCAGTGTGTACGGGTGCCTGCCGCGTCGATACCGCAGCGGGAGCCGACGCAACGGCGGCTGCTCCCGCCGGGCTGCTTGCGGCGGCAGCAGCCGATGCCGGTGGGTTCCCGTCGCCGAACACCCGTCCCTGGGACGGCTGACCCTGTACGGCATCCCGTCTGGCCTTCTCCGCCGCATCGTGCCTCACAAGAAACCCGTGGATCGTCCAGGCCGCTCCACCGATCACGAGAGCCACGATGACCAGCGGCGCAAGCCACCAGGCACGGGCTCGGCCACCCTGCTGCCCCAGCTCCGGCATGCCGCGATCGATCGGCTGGTTCGCAAGGTCACCGTTTATGGTATCGGTGACCTTCGCCGGGTCAGTATCAGGCGCAATAACATTGCGCGACGTTTCTTCATTCATGACCGTCGCTCCGCAAGACACGCTTCACACCGCTGACCGTCGTACCATCCGCCGGTGGCACGCCGTCCACATCGAACGCGTCGTTCCACAGACCGACTACCTCGTCACCGAGGCGCAGGACGAAGTGCCGGGCCACCTCGTGCACGACGATCACGTCGTCTTCCATGTGCCGGTCAACCACGCTTTCGCTGCTGTCATCGGCGACGCGGAAGATCGCCGGAATGCGGCGGTTGTTCGGAATGCGGATGTAGGTGAAGCGCCCGTCATCCCATGCCGCCGTCGGCGCGATATCCTCCGAGTGCGGCATCACCTGCATCGAGTAAGCCGTGTTGCGCACCGCCGGCGCCTGGTCGAGACGCTGGCGCACGAGGGCGGCGTCGTCTGCGGCCTTTGTCTTCGCCGCCTGTGTGTCCGGATAGACGAACGTGATGCGGTACATCTCGTCGTCGTTGCCGAAACGGGCCTTCAGCGGCAGTGCGACCAGGTCGAAGCTGTAGCTGTGCCGGTCCGTCCGGATTTCGAGGTTCGTGTCGTGCGCAGCACGCTGCGGCTTGAGGTAGACGTCGTGGTCGCCGCGGTTTGCGACCACCTGCCATCCGTCCCGGTCGCCCGGGGCTACGACGAGGATGTGCTCGGACGGATCCAGCGCAATGTGCGTGGCGAAGCCGCGTTGCGCGATGACCCGCACCACCTCGTCCTGCCGGTACACGACCTGCCGTACGCGCGAGTCACCCGACCAGCCAGGCACGTCGTAGGCAAAGGCGCCGGCGCATCCCCCTGCCAGCCCGGTCACCAGCGCGGCGGCCCTCACCAGTGTGTTCAGTCTCATGGCGCACCTCCCGCAGCAGGTGACAATGTCGGCGACGACGCGGGCGACGCCGCCGCAGGGGTGTATTCGGGATCGCGGCTATACGCCGTCACCCTGAAGCCGAAGGGATTCTCGATGGCCGTGCGCTCCCGCGTGAAGACGGACGGCCGGTATGTGAAAGCGAGCGTGATGACGAAGCGCTGCGGCGGCTCCGCGTTATCGATGCCGTTCTTCCAGGTCGTGCGTTCGATATGCACGACAGCACGGCCGGGTTCGTCCGGCACGAGCGTCGTCGAGAGGATGCGGATGCGCCGCTGCGTGTTCGCCCCGAGCTGCCGGTCCAGCGCGTCGGGGCCGCTGTAGATCGACCGGTAGTCGCGCGCGACCCGGTCGTCGCTCATGTCGAGCACGCGGTCGTAGTCCATCTGCAGCAGGCCCCAGTCGTAGCGCTCGCGCGAGCGCACGTAGACTTCCACCCAGTGCTTGTCCTCGATGTCCCGCATGTGCATCTGCTTCGCGTCGAGCACGTCGATCACCTGTGCTTCACCGGTCAGACGGTCGACCTCGATCGGCAGCGGCACCACCCGGTAGAACGGGACCATCACGGCCAGTGCGACAGCACACAGGATCGCGACCACAACGGAGCCCATGGCCACGTGCCACGCACGACGCTCCGAGCGCTCCTGCAGGTGCGTGACCGACACCTCGAAATCGAGTGCGCGGTGATAGTCATGTGATTCACGGGAGTCACGCTCACTGCTCATGACCGCCTCCATCGGACGGGGGAACCGGTGCTACGCGGTTCACTGGAACACGGTGCAAGCCGTCTGGTAGGACAGGTTTGGGCGGACTTCCCGAGCAGCCATTCATCAGTATAACTAATTGAATGGTAATGATGGCCACAACAGAACGGATCATGTCAGCCTCCCCAGTTTCCGAACTCAGTTACCAAAGGCCGCAGGCACCATCTGGTCCTGCAGCCGTGCGGTATTGCCGGCGCGCTTGAGCACAAGCTCCTGCTGCTGCTCGGCAATCAGCCGGTCCTCGGAATCTGCGAGCATCCTGAAAAGCTGCAGCTTCGTCATTTCATTGCCAACCGCCGTGCTCTCAATCTGGATGCGCGCCTGCAGTTCCCCGATGCCTTTCTGGTCCTGGGTCACATCGATCTGCTGCATCAGGCCCTGGATCTGGTCGAGTTCCTGGAGCTCCGTCTGATACGCCTGCGTGCCGAAGGCCTTGTCCTGAAACGGCTTGTTCAGCGCGCGCTGGCAGACCTGCTGGTCAATGCCGCGCTGGCCCTCGCAGTTGTAAATTTCGCTCGCCGAGCGCAGCGTCTGCGCGCTGCCCGTCAGACCCGCATATCCACCGTTCTGGATCGCCGTGTAGACTGACTGCCAGTTCGACGGCAGCGAGTTCGACAGGACCGGATTGCTCATCAGTGCGCCGAAGCCGCGCGTACCGCTGAGGGACTGGTACAGCTGGAGTTCCTGCTGCACTTCCTGTTTCAGTTGCCCGACCGTCGCAATGGCCTGAACGACGTTTTGCGCGTCGTAGACCGGAATGCCCTGCGCACGGGCCAGCGGCATCGTTGCGACGGTCAGCACCGCCGCTGCAACGGGGACAAGACCGGTTTGCATCAGTAACCTGATCATGATGGTGACCCTCCTGAGTTGTCCTGGTCGCCGAGGTGCTCGCGGGCGACACGCTGGTAGGCGGGTATCGAGCGATCTCTCGCGCCGCCGTCCGAAATCTTTCCGCCGGGCCGACTCGGACCGTGCCCAAGACTCACGAGCGAGCCCAGGCCCCGAACCGCACCGCGTGACGCAAATCCGGCGACGAAGGCACCAAACCCGGACAGCGTGGCACCGCCAGCGAGCCCCGAGGCGACAGCCGGCAACTGCCAGCCGATGGTTGCCAGCAGCAGGGACGTGATAAACAGACCGAATGCAGCCCCCCACGGCGCAGTGGCGGTCAGTACAGCCTGGCCCGCTGCTGATAGCGCCGAAGCGTTCGCGTCTGGCGATGAAGTGGTGACGTTGAACGGCACGAGGTCGGCTGAGAACGCCGTGAGTGCCATGCCAAGAAATGCTGCGATGAGGATCTGCAGCAGCGCATAGTTGGCAATCTTCGCGGTCCACGCCTCGAAGAATCGGGCGGTTGGGCCGAATGCGCCACAGGCAATGAACAGAGGTCCAAGACCGAGCACCAGATCCAGCAGCATCCTCGCCATCGTGACCTCGAAGGCCAGGACCATCAGGAAAATGGCTCCCCCCAGCCCTACGAGGAACCCGCCGACCAGATCACCGATGCCGGCAACAAAGCCACTGATACTCAGGCCTTCGTGCGTCGCCTTGTCGAAGTAGGCATCCATCACGATGTCGATCTGCCGGTCGTAGCAGTCAAGGGTCTGGTAAATGGCGGATGCACTCGTGCCTGTCACGCTGGTGCCACTCACCGTTCCGCAGCCCGCGTTGCCTGCACCGGCATTGGCCGCCGCCGTCTGGATCGTCTGGGCGAGGCCCGTCGTTGCGCCTTCGACTACCGTGACGACCTGGGACTGGTAAATACCCGCGCCGAGCGCAAAGGCAAGCATGATGGCCACCTTCAGGCCACGCCACGCGAATGCAGGTACCGACTCATGGGCCTCGCCGCGTACTACGGCGAACCCGTACGTGAGGATCCAGATCGACAGGGCCGTCGTGACAACAGGTACCAGCGCGCTGGACAGGGCTGAGGACACGCTCGTGACATACGTTGACATGCCGTTCTCGAGCGTGCCGCCGACTGCAGCGAAAAGGCCGCTCATCGTGCTGCCCTCCTCGACACACGCGGGGTCGGTGCATTCAGGGCGCCCCCGGTCGCACGACGCTTCGCCAGCCGCTCATGAAACACGGGGAGCCACACGCCGGGATCGTCGCCCACCTCGGCACGGATCCCGTCGAGCAGTTCGACGTTGTCCGTCGTCCCCGACAGGATGTCGAGCACGTCGCCGAGCCCGGCGAGATCCAGCCTGCCGATGGCCGAACGGTGGCCCTGCTTCACAAGGAACAGGCGGCTGTTCTCGCCGAGTGAGCGGACGATGTTGAATTCGGCCTCGGTCAGCTTGAAACCATGCACGTAGTCGTCGTAATCGGCGCGCGGATTCGGCAAGAAGAAGAACGTCGCGGTCTGCTCGACCAGCGCCCGCGCGATGTCGCTACGCAGCACATCGGCCGGGGACTGCGTATCGAAAATACCCAGACCATTCTGCTTGCGGATCGTCTTCTGCTTGTCCTTTGCGAAATCCGTGAAGACCGGATCGCCCAGGCGCTTCCAGAATTCGGTCATCACATAGACAAAGCGGCGCCCGTCGATCAGGCTTTCGGTCAGCTGCAGCAGGTACATCGTGACCGGTGTCGACACCTCCGGGTCGTCGAGTAGCTCCGTATCGTCGAAGCCGAATAGCTGGTTGTGGCTGAAATCCAGCAGGTCCGACGGATTGTCCAGTACCCACCCGAGCCGCCCGCCCGCGCACCACTTCGTGAGGCGTGCATGCAGGCTGTTTTCGCCCACGGCCGGGAGCAGTTGCCGGACCATCGACAGGCGCCGCAGCGGGCGCTCCATGCGGGAGACTTCTCGGACCGCCCGTGATATGTCGAGTTCGTCCTTCGCCGACAGCAGCGTGCCTGTGTCGACCAGACGGCGCACCAGCCGCTCCCAGAAGTCCAGCACCGCCTCGTCCGGATCGAGCTGAAACGGATTGAGTCCCGTCGGGACACCCCGTCGAAACACCGTGTAACGACCTCCCATCGCCCGGATCGCGATCTCGGTGCCCCGGTCCTTGTCGTAGACGACGCCGGTGAGGCCATACTTCATCGCCATCGCCAGCAGGAACAGCTCCAGAACCGTCTTGCCGGCACCGGCCTGCCCGATGATCTGCGTGTTGGCGAGTGCCTTCTCGTCAGCAGACTCCTTCTTTTCCGGCGTCGCATGGAAGTTCAGGTACAGGGGCTGGCCACTCGGCGTCTTCACGATCGTGATCGCCTCGCCCCACGGATTGCCGTCGCGCTTGCCGGTCGCGAAGTTGTGCAGGCTCGCCAGCCCGCAGAAGTTGCGCGAGGTGAGCTTCGCCTCGCGCGGCCGGTAACGCCAGTTACCGGGCAACTGGGCGAACCATGCCGCGTCCGCCACCAGATCGACCAGTGCTGTCTGGAAGCCGACATCCGCGAGCTGTGTGCGCGCCTTCGCCACGTGCCGCGCGACCTCGTCCGGCCGGTCGCCGAACACGGCGAGCGAATAGTGATATTCACCGAGGACGAAATCACCGTTGATCAGGTCGTCGAGCGCCTGATCCATTGCATTGACCTGCGACACCGCCACGTCCTCGCCCGCAATCATCTGGTTGCGCTGACGCTCGAGCGCCTCCTTCGCTGTGGGACGGTCGAGGATCGTGAAGCTCTGCGTCTCGATGTACTCGAAGTCGCCGTACAGGAGTCCATCAAGCATCCCGGGCTCGGTTTCTTCCGGGTAGTCCTTCAGGTCCAGCAACGCCGCATAACGCGTCGCCCCCGGCATCCGAATCTCAACCTTCTCGTTGCGGAAGAAAAGCCGCGACGTCGGCAATGCCTCGGCAATGCGGCCAGATGGCACTGGCACGGGCTCCCATGCGGCGTTAATGAGATAGCCCAGGAACTCCAGCGCCGCGGAGAACCGGACAGGACGCCGCGTGTAGCGGACCTGCTTCCTGTAGACGCCAAGCGCCGCCGGATCCCACGGCTTAAGGCCGGATTCGACCTGCGCGGCAAGCTCCGCCATCACCTTCAGGGCCTCATGCTGGTCCCGCCGGATATCATCGGAGGTACGCCGCGCCGCCTGGCTGAAAAGACGTCCCAGGCGCGTGCGGCGCGGCCGGTATACGAGCGTCAGGTAGAGTTCGTTGGCCATCATCCGGTAGCCGGCAAAGCTCGCGTAGTAGCGCGTCGCGAGTTCCTGGCAGAACCGGTTGCCGTACGGCGTGGCGAAGTGGTCGGTCACGCGCCGGCGGATCCTGTGCGACCACAGCCCGACGTGCCCGCCTGGCAGGCTGCGCACGAGCTGGTTGAATCCTTCGTGACGCACGAGGATGTCGCCCGGATCAGCAGCCTCGAAGGCAATGCCGGCGATCTTCCAGACACGCAGATAGTCCCCTTCGCGCGTGCGGATCACGTAATCATTCACGTGCGACGAAAACGGCACGAAGTCCGCGAGCATCACCTCACGTTCGGCCACGTCGATGAATTGCGGCTGCGCGCTCATGTCAGCCCCTCCTCTTGACGCGAACCGGCACGTAGGCGTGCGCGCCCCAGAAACGACGGTTGCGCTGGCGGACTGCCATGCGAGCGCACAGGGCACACTGCGCCAGACGCTGGTCGTCATGGCGCGTGATCGAGCGCATCGTCACGAAGACGGGGATGAGGAGCAGCACGATGCCGACACCCACCGGCGGACTCGCAAGCAGCGCCCAGATCGCGGGGATCAGGATGCCGCCGCCGACCATGAGGAATGGCACGAGCGGCACACCCCAGAGCATCGCGGGTCGCGTGCAGCCCTTGAAAACTGGATCCCTGAGTGGATTCACGCGCGGATTCATGTGCGCCTCCGCATCAGCTCGTCGGAATCAGCATCGCCGCGATCACCGTGGCGCAGCCCACGAACAGGCCGCCGATGAACACGTTGGCAATGTCGCCAAAGCGCGCGTGCTGGAACATCATCTTGAAGCCCGCCCAGATGATCGAGATCGAGCACACCACCGCGCCCACGCTAAGGAGCGTGGTCTGGATCGTCGTGAGCAACGTGTTGACCTGCGAGAGCTGCGCGTAGGCCGGTGTCACCGTCAGCATCACCATGGGCACAATCGCGAGGCTGCGCCAGGCATGTCGCGCCGATCCACGTGTCCGAAACTGCGGTGAAATCCGTCTGTATTTGATATGTAGTCCTGATTTCATGGATTGCTCCTGTCACACACGTTGTCCCTGCTTTCTCAGAACACCACAGCGCTTTCCTGTGTCATGTCGTCTGCCTGTCCGGCCTTCTGGTCCGTCCTGCCGCCCGTGGGGGACCCGAGGCCAGCGCGACCACGGGACGGGTCAGATCGCGCCGCCTCCGGTCGGGAGGGAATGACGGGAATGGGCGAAACATCGGTGGCAATCGCCGGAACCACCGGATCGGGCCGTGCAGCCTGAGCGACGACCCGCTGCACATAGCCCGTACGGAACCCGCTGGAAAAGTCGCCGCTCGCGTAGCACGAGAGCCCCGCGCGCAACGCGTCTTGCGCCTGGGCGTGGGTCCGCGCATTTGCCCGCGTTTGTGCCTGTTTCGCGCGCTCGAAGCACTCCAGGAGGATCGCTGCGCCGGCGGCGAGATTCCGGCATGGATCGAAGACCGTCTCCGGGGTCAGGCCGAAACGGATCCAGTTCGACCGGTTCACCTGTGCGAGACCCGCGCTGTAATTCCACCCGGCGGCATCCAGCTCGCGTGCTGTCGCTACGGCTTCACCAAGGTTCACTGGTTGCCGCTCGAGACGGCCATGCACCACCCCGATCGCGTACGGGTTGAAGCCTGACTCGACCGGCACGACTGCGGCCATCGTGGCGGGCGCCACGGCAGGCGCGCACTGCTGAGCCAGGACTAGGAATGCGGCGAGCGGAATCATTCGCCACCTCCCTGACCGCCCGAGCTTTCGTACTCGCGCTCCAGAAAGAGGCGGGCCGACTGTGTCGGGTCGTAGGACGCCTGTGTGCCATCTGCCCCGTAGAACTCCGTGATCGTACGGTCTGCACCTCTCGCGTCCCACCACACACGTGTGTACAGCGAGCCGTCGATCTCGACGCTGATTGCACCGCGCGCATTGCACAACAGCTCACTCTGCTCGGAGCCGCCCCAGTACAGCAGGTCCTCGCGGCAGTACCCCGCACTGGCAAACATGTTCACGGCCGAAGTCCCCTGCGAGCCACCCGCTCCGAAATCGCACGTCGGAAAAGGATCACCGTGCCGCAAAGCGGCCCACAGCTTCTCGATCGGCGGGACACACTCGCCGTACTGTTCAGGGCCGCCGGGACTGGAAAGGCACAGGATCACCTGGCAGCCCCAGTCGTCGGCATGGGCTGTGCCGGGCACCAGGATCGATGTGCCGAGGAATGCGGCAAAGACGACCGACCAGCGGCGCAGCGCCCGCAGCAGCCCTCGACCGGCGACGGCAATGTCCGTTGCGACGGCAGCGTTATGCATCGCACACCTCAGCGTGGTGGGCGGCAGGCGTGGCGACGTCCCGGATCGCATCGAGCCGGTGCGTGAGCGCATCGAGACACGCGGCCTGCGCCCGGCTGTTTTCAGGCACATCTCCATCCTGTGCTGGAGACTGGCCACGCGCCAGGGCGGGATGCTCGACACGCCAGACGGACGTCAGGTGCGGCAGATACACGTATCCGTGAGGAGATGCCGGGTCCGCGATCAACCACTCACGCAGCGTCGTCTCCATCACCCTCGCCCACGCCTCGTCCAGTGACGCAGGAGCGGCCACGACTGGCATAAGCCCGACAAAGTGCAGCGCCGGATTCAGTCGCGCCCGGACGTTCCGAACCCCGTACTTGCCGTTGATGACCTCCGAGGCGCAGCCGATGCATCCGGGCGACACGGCTACGGGGCTCACCACTGCGTCCACGAGAGCCTCGGCACAGACGGCACGCAGGTCAGGCAAGACGGGAGCGTCGATCAGACAGACATCGAACCACGGTGTCACCACGGACAGCAGCTGACGCAGGTTGGCGTAATAGCGCGTACGGGCGGGATCGTCGGGCGACTGCAGACCGTCGATGGCGTCGGCGTTGAGCACGTGTATGCGGCCACCCGATGAGGATCGGGGGCCCTCCTGCGGCGCGGGCGCCCGGTTGCCGGACACGATCGCGTCGGAGCGGCAGCGCGCGAGCAGGTGCGCGCAGCGCGGCGGCTCGGCCAGGTCCAGTACCAGCACCCGCCAGTGACAGGTGCACTGCAGGTGGCGGGCGAACAGACAGGTGAGGGTCGTCCTGCCCGAACTGCCCTTCGCCGAAATGATCAGAAGCGATTTCATGGTTCATCGTCCTCAGCCGCACCCGCTGTCGATGAACCTGCGAAGAAAAAAGGAACCCGCGGCGCCGAAGAGGCTGACCGCGGGCTTAACGGGGGATCATTGCATCAGCACCAGAAAACGGAAAAGCCTGCAGATGCAGGCTTTTTGCGAATGCGTCACGGCACACCACGTCGTCGCACAGACATCGAAACTGCGGGGCCGCTAACGCGTACTCGGTCGTGCGTGGCACGTTGACCGGATCAGATTGTTGGCTTCAATCTAGGCGAGTACGCGGCACAATGCAAGAGCCCTCGGGCGCTCCGCTACCGCTCCATTTACTCACGTGTTCCCAGGTGTTCCCACGAGTTCCCAAAAAAATTCAGATAGCGATGTTCAGCTGCAAGCTGTCTGTAGCGGCCGCACTGCTCACGCACTGCGGAACAGCACCACATGAACTACAGCCGAACGAAGGCGCGAACTATTGTTCGTCCTCCCGGAGGGGATGGCCACAATCCCCGGCGAGGGCACGTGCCAGCGCTGCGCGTGCGGCCGCAAGTTCCAGGTCAAAGCATTGCGCCGGGCGCCGCGGAATACACAGCCGCCGGCAGACCACTTCCCGACGCGCATGCCAGAGATAGACCATGCGCAGCATGTCGCGATGTCGGAGATGGAGCGTGCGCCAGGCCTTCGTAATCCGCGCCGCATCGACCGGATCGAAGGCACCGCGCGATGCGTTACCCCAGTTCTCCAGCCGCCGGGCAAGTGGTGCCGAAGCGAGATCGCGACTCATGGCGCGCCCCCCACGTCGTCGTCGCGCTCTCGTGCAGGCGCCCGGTAACGCGCCGGACTCTCCAGAAACTGTTCAATGTCCCCCGCACGCCACCCCACCAGGCGGCCGCCCAGCGGTATGGCCGGGGGAAATGTTCCCGCCTGCATGCGGCGGTAAATCGTTGAGCGCGACAGCCCCGTTCTCTCTTCGACCTGCCGGCGGCGCAGGATCCTGTGCGCATCACTCATGGCCTTCCCCCAGAAAAGATGCCGGCCTGGCGTTGCCGGTACATTGGGGCATTCAAGCAGCGGTCGAGTCCGACTTCCAAACCCGTCTTATCGACGGGAAGCTCCCGTCGGAACAGGCCGAACGACATACGGGCGAGGCGAAACACATCAGCTATTGACGACGGTGATCATCGCAATCAATCACACGAATGTGGAGCATAGAATGGTCAACACCAGACGTACGGTGGTAATCTCGGCAAGCGTAGTACCAGTCGCGTCAACCAGGAGAGACGGTCATGCGGTCTTCCGATGAATGGCGAAGGCATACCGTTGAAGATGGCGTTGTGCTCTGTCCGGGCTGCGACTCGTTGCACGTAACGATGGGGGCTTGTGCTGTCGGCGCGTACACCGTCTACCAGGAATACGTGTGCGAAGACTACGGGCACGAATTTCAGGCAATGTTTGGCCTGATAGGGTACATGCCCGGAAGCCACATCGAGGACGACGACATCTGATGCATTGTTCCGCCAGCAGGCGAGTGAGCACACCGGCATGGAATCCGTCACACGGCTATATGAGGCCCTGCGTCGCAGACCCGCGGAGCCGTTGAAGCGAGTTCGTCCGAGGTAATTCAGGGGCGCCACGGAGGAAAATGCCAGCGACGCACTTCACGCCCTGGTTTCCGACATGTTCGCGGCAGGGCGTGAGCTTCAGTTCGTCACGCTCCGACTGCCGTCGCGGCACGAGCGCGACGCGGCGCAACGCGCGCTAACGGAAACCGCGGCGTCATCTGCCGCATGCTGAAGGGATTCCGATACGCCGACTTGCCAGTTGTCCTCACCGGCATACGACCTTGCGGCAAGCTAGGGCTTCGGAGCATGCAAGCATGCTGGACAGGGTCGACTAGAACTTCATCCTGATGCCCGCGCCCACGCTGTTACCTGACGACACGCTGCTCATCGTGTCGTAACGCCATGCTACGTACACGTCTGTGCGCTTCGAAAGCGGATAGTCGTAGCCGAGTGCTGCCGTCGACCACCGTATATCGCTACCCTGTGCCGGACGCCGGCGCGTGCATGCCCACGACACCAGCACGCTACCGACGCCCACCCGGACACTCGCGCCCACCTGCACCGTGTCGTCGGTCAGCTCGTTGTTGTTATCTACCCATTCGTACTGGAAATAGAGCTTGACCGCCTGAAGCCGATACGCCCCACCAACGAGCCATGCCGTCTGCTCCGTCGCACCGTTCAGGAAAAGCGACGCCGTGTGAAGGCTCTGGACCGCCGCCGTCGCCGAAAAGGGCCCGGCAAAGTACAGCACGTTTGCACTGTAGTTCGCCTGGCCGGCATGTCCCGCAATGCCCGCATTGCTGTACAGCAGACCTCCCGTCAGACCGCCAACCTCCGGCGTCTGATAGACAATCGAGTCGTCAATCGCCGTATCGCTTTGCACCGACGCAGCGCCCATCGCGGAACCCAGAAATGTGTGGACCACCATGGGGGAGAAGACGAACGAGTTGCCGAACGGGTTGAACAGCAGCGTGGAGACGAACAGCAGTGAATCATTACGCCCCAGCGTCAGTTGACCAAATTGCCCGCTCAAGCCGACGAACGCCCTGCGCCCAAAGAATGACTGCCCGTCGTATGCTCCTGACTGCCCACCGTTCATCCGGTAGAAGCTTTCGAGCGTGAAAATCGCCTTCATCCCACCGCCCAGATCTTCGGTGCCCGACATGCCCCAATACGATGTCGAGAGTCCTCCCGAGCCCACCTGCCAGGCGTTGCCCGCCGAGCCGGGCGTACGCACCACCCCGGCAAATGCATCGGCCAGGCCGTAGAGGGACACTGACGACTGCGCGTGCGCCGCGCCCACTGTGACGCACAACGACAGCGCTGCCAGACCCTTGCTCCATCTTCCCCGCACATCCCTGCACATGTTTTTCTCCTTCATCACTTATGAGTGTTCGTTTGCTCGCTTGAAGCGCGACTCACTGACGGCACGGTTTGTCGCCACGCGTCACCCCGGCCTGACGCGTGCGAGCGGCCTTCCGCGCTCGGCCAGCGCAATGGCGATCAGCAGTTCATCCGGTTCCGGCGAGTCGGGTATGCAGAGCGACACCGTGTCGAAGTGGTCGAAGCTCCACATGTCTGTGACGCTGTGCAGGGGGATGTCGACGCAGGCTCCCGCAGGCCCGCGCTTCGTAACGGACGGCATGATCGAAGACGCGCCAGGCAGGCAGTCGCGCACCGCCTTGCCGAGTCGCGGATGGAGCAGCGCCGCTCCCCATTCGAGTGGTACACCAGTGCCTACGAGCGCGGCCTTGCCGTAACCCTGGATGTCTTCCCCCGCACAATCGAGCGCAAGCAGCGCCCGTCCGGTGAGCATCCGGCCGAGGTCAGCGCCCGTCGCGTAGAGCGACTCAAGCTCGCAGGCAACATCCAGGTCGGTCGGCTTCAGCACCGCAGCGGCCACTACCTGACGGTGCGGTGGGGTCACCAGCGTGCCGAACTCCGCGCACCGTTCAACGAGATGGATCACGATCCGCGCGATCTGGACGTTCATGGCGCGAACTCCGTGTCGCCCGGGAGTTGCAGTTCCGATCCCGGTGCCGGAAACTCCCCTCTCGCCAGTTCGTACGCGCGCGCTGCCCGCAGCACCAGGGCATCGCTGCCCCGACGCCCGATAATCTGCAGACCGGTAGGCAGATCCCCTGCGAACCCACACGGCACGGATATCGCGGGCAATCCGACCTGGTTGCACCACGCCGTCAAAACGGGCGCCTGACGCAGATGGGCAGGCAGACCGGGAACCGGAGGCGGCCCGCAATGAAACGTCGGTGTGAGGAGCAGGTCGTGATGCTGAAAGAACGTTTCCATTGACGCCCTGAGCGCGTGACGGGCAAACAGCGCATCGGCGAATGTCGCGATGTCTATCCGTGCCCCTGCATCCGAAAGTGCCGTCAGATCAGGATCAAGCAGCGTCCTGTCGGCTGCCTCCATATGCCGCACGCGCTGAGCGAAGAACACGGACCACTGGATCGAATGCATGCGGCCATTGCCGTAGTAGTCCGCGATCGGCGCGACGTCGGTCTGGATGACCGTCGCGCCGAGCGCCCCGAATGTCTCCACTGCCCTCTCGACACACTCCGCAATGTCCGGCGCCACCGACACACTGTCCGGAGCGGCGCACCAGGCGATCCGCAAACCCGCGACGCCATCGTCCAGCGCGGCGGAATAGCCAGACGGACCCCCTGCTGCCGAAGGTCCGTCGTTGTTCGCGCAGGTCATCGCATCAAGCATCAACGCTGCGTCGCGCACGGTTCGCGCGATCGGGCCGAGCGTGGACAGTGCAGTCCACGACGCCGCACTGCCTGCCGGCACCAGCGCGAACGTAGGCTTGAACCCGACCACACCGCTCCAGCAGGCCGGAATCCGGATGGACCCGCCCCCATCGGTGGCAAGCGACAGCGGACCCATGCCCAGCGCAACCGCGACCGCCGATCCGCCGCTGCTACCTCCCGGCGAGAGCCGCGTATCCCACGGGTTGCGCGTCGCGCCTGTCAACGGACAGTCGGTGACGATCTTGTTGCCGAATTCGGAGGTCGTGGTCTTGCCAAACGGTATGGCGCCCGCACGCCGCAGGCGCGCCACGGCCGGCGCATCGACGTTTTCGCGGTCCGGCGAGACGGTCCATGATCCATGCCGTGTCGGAAAACTGGCCACGGCGACGAGATCCTTGACCGATACCGGTACGCCATCAAGCGGACCGCACGGCTCGCCCCGCATCCACCGGCGCTCGGCCTCGCCGGCGGCCGACATCGCCCCTTCCTCGTCGAGAGCGCAGAAGGCGTTGACCACCGGATCGAGCTTCGTGACCCGGTCCAGTACCGCGCACATGACCTCCACAGGCGAGAGGCTGCGCTGCCGGAAGCCGGCAACCAGCTGAGCTGCATTCAGCATGACAATTTCACTCATTTTGTAGTCCTTATCTCTTGGTGCATATGATTCCAAAGCGTGGCGGGGACACGTCTATCCTTCACAGACCGGCGTCACCGGGCCCGTGGCTTCCAGGATCGAAAAGCTGTTATCGGCGAGCGCCTGGCCGATCCGTGTCTGGCAAAGCACGTGGCCCCCGTCATGGCTCACACCGGTTTTGCCACGCGGCAGCGCAATGGAGACGGCGGGCAGCGCAGCCCTCACGCGCGCGGCGTCGACACTTCCCGCCGACCGGACGGCCTCGGCGAAGAGACGAATGCCTGCATAGGTGTTCTCGCCGTGCGGCAGTACCACGGCAAAGCCGCCGAGACGGGGATCGCGTGCATCGGCGTAACGGACCGCATAACGCGTGAGGAACGCCTGGTTTTCCGGGTTGTCGATGCTCATGAAGTACGACGACACGCCGATCGTTCCGGTCGATGCACCTGTGGTTGCAATCGACAGGGATTCGTGTGCGATGTCCGTCACCAGTTGCGGTTTCATCGCGAACGATCGGTACTGCTTCACGAACGTCACCGGGTCGTCTCCGATGCTGTGCCATACGATCTGCGGCCTGGCGCTCGCGACCTGTTGCAGTACGGCCCCGTAGTCGCGCGTGCCGAAGGGTAACCAGTAGACGTCGAGGAACTTGCCGCCGTGGCGCGCCACCGCCGCCTGCAACTGCGGGATCAGCACCTTCCGGTTGCTGCCGATGTCCGAGACGACTGCGCAGACGGACTGTCCACCACCGCGCATGAGCCACGCAATGAGTGGCTCGATCCGCTGGCTCGTGGCGAGGCCTGTCGTGAGCAGTTGCGGGTCGCACCGCCCCTCGTCGAAGTTCGGATAGACGATGAGCTTTCTCGCTGCCCTTGCGGCCTGAAGGGCCGCCTCGCGCTCAGACGGCAGCGCCATGCCCGTGATCATTGCCACGTCATCACGCATGAAAAGCTGCCGCGCCTTCTCCAGCGTAACGGCCGTCGACATCTGCGTGTCCTCGACGCTCAGTTGCAGCGGGCGGCCAAGCAGCCCACCCACCGCGTTGATCTCATCCACCGCCAGCGCGGCACAGCTACGGTTGGTCTGCCCCACGCGCGTCAGGGGACCGCTGAGTGGCGCGAGCAGGCCGATCTTCAACGGCTCGGCGCCACGCGCGAACGGAGAGACCGCCGATGTGGCGAGGGAAGCAGTTGCGCCAAGCACTACGGCTCGGGAAAATTCACGTCGGTTCATGCGTTTTCTCACTAGGTATCACTGGATTTCACTGGATGTTTTCAGGGCGGAAGTCCGGCGCGCCGTCAGTGGCCGGAGACAGGTAGCGCGCGAGCGGGTGTTCTCCCGTTTCACTACGTCGCGGCTCAACGGCGCCGGCATGCACGAGGCGTCCGTTGCTGAGCACAATGCAGCGGCGCGCGCTCTGGAGGACGAGGTCGAGGTTCTGTTCGACCAGGAGCACGGCCAGCTTCGAGCGGCGGCAGAGCTCGGGAATCACCTCGCCGATCCGCTCGACCAGGTTGGGCTGCACACCGTCGGAAGGCTCGTCCAGCAGGAGCAGCTTCGGACGGCCGCACAGCGCGCGCGAAATGGCGAGGACCTGCTGCTCGCCACCCGAGAGCGTGCCGCCCTGCTGCAAAAGGCGCGACTTCAGCACCGGAAAGTAATCAAATACCTCGTCGAGGATGTCGGCTCCGCCGGCGGCCTGCGTGCCCATCAGCAGGTTCTCCCGCACGGTCAGTTTCTGGAAGATCCACCGCCCTTGCGGCACCAGACCGATCCCGCGCCGCGCGATCTCGTGCGTGCGCAGCCCCGTCACCGGCTGCCCGAGGAAAGCGACCTGCCCGCTCACGCGAGGCAGCAGCCCCATGACCGCCTTCACCAGCGTGGACTTGCCGGCGCCGTTGCAGCCGAGGACACCGACCACCTCGTTCGGCAGCACGTCCAGCGTGAGGTCGTGAACCACATCCACGTCGCCGTATCCGGCGCACAGGTTTTCAATGTGCAGCATGTGTCGCCCCCCGCCCCAGATAGATGCGGCGGATCTCCTCGTCGTCCGCGATCTCCGCATACGATCCCCGTCGAACCACCTCTCCCCGGTGCATCACCCACGTCTCACACTCAAGGGACTGCACGAAGCCCAGGTCGTGTTCGATGGCGAGTACCGCGCACCGCTCCCGTAGCCGGTGGATGAGGCGTACCAGCCGCTGCGCGTCCTTCGTGGACAGACCGGCTGCAGGTTCGTCGAGCAGCAGCAATGCGGGCTGGCACATGATGGCCATGCCGATCTCGAGCCACTGCCGCTCACCGTGCGGCAAATGCGAGGCGATTTCGCCCGCCTGCCCGGCCAGACCCACCTCCGCCAGTACTGCGTCGGGATCCGGCATCGGCGTCGACCGGTAAGCCGCGACGCCAAGGCCCGCTACCACCAGGTTGTCGCGCACCGTCATCGTGAGGAAGGTGTTGGTCCCCTGAAACTTGCGCACCACACCGCGTCGGCAGAACGCGTGCATCGGGCGGCCGGTCATCCGCTCGCCGTCGAGATACAGTTCGCCGGAACCGGGGGCAATTGCGCCTGAGAGCAGCCCGACAAGCGTGCTCTTGCCCGCGCCGTTCGGGCCAATCACGCACAGCAGATCGCGTGGCGCGATGTTGATGTCGACGCCCGCCACGGCGTTGATTCCCCCGAACGCGCGCGACAGGTTGGTGCCCTGCAGAAACTGGCCGTCCATTACCGTTCCTCCCGGGCGTGTCCCGCGCGGTGAACCGGCGGCCTGCTCCATACCGCTCGAGCAGTCCGACGCGCAGCCTCCACCAATTCATGAAGTCGCAGTCCGTTGGGCATGAACAGCACGCAGGCGAGAAACAGACCGCCGAGGATCAGGGGCCAGCCGTCCGTGCTGTAGCTGGAGACGGTCTGCCTGAGCAGTGTCAGAACGACCGCGGCGACGACAGGTCCACCAATTCTTCCCCTGCCGCCGATAGCCACCCAGAGGATCACTTCGGTCGCAAGGAGCGGCGAGAACACGTCCGGTGCCACCACCCCCGAGCAGGCCGCCATCAGCGCGCCGGCGATTGCGGCAAGCGCCGCCGAGGCGACGAAGACGAGCAGCAGGTGAAACGACGTGTGATAGCCGCACGCCTTTGCGCGCCACTCGTTGGTCGCGATCGCATCGAGCACGTTGCCGTAGCGACTGCGGCAGACGAGCCATATCAGGCCAGTCGCGGCAAGCAGTACAGCGGCGACCGTGTACCAGGAAGCGCGAGGACTGCTCATGTCGAACGTGTGGCTGCCCACGCCAAATGACAGTCCCGGGATGCCAAGGATGCCCGTGTCGCCCCCGGTAATCGACTGCCAACTGACGGCGAGCTGCTGGGCGACGATCAGCACGGCCAGGCTGATGATGGCGAAGAAGTGGAGCCTTACCCCCGCAAAGAGCAGAAAATAGCCAATCACGGCGGCGACAGCCACAGCGCAGAAAACACCCGCCGCCAACCCGGTCACGGATGCCTGTCCGAACTGCACGGTCGTGATGGCAAATCCGTAGGCACCGAGACCCAGGAACGTGGTGTGCCCGAGCGTGGGCACCCCGGCCCGTCCCCAGAGCAGGTCATAGCTCAATGCGAGGATCCCCATGACCAGTGCATCGCGCACCGTCGACAGCAGCCAGGGACCGGCAAAAAAAGGCACGAGCGCCGCGGCGGCCACCGCCACGCTCCACATCAACAGCGGCGAAACATCCCTGGGACCGAGGCCGGGCTGCGAGAACCAGAGCCGAAGACAGCCCGCGTGTTTTCCACACATACGTTTTATCCTTTACCGAGAAGCTGATGGGCTGCGCTGAATCCTGGGATCAGCCCTTGCGGTCTGAACCGGATCACCACAATGGAGAGGACCAGCACCACCGCCGATGCGAGAGAGGGATCGACGCGATAGCTCAGTAACGTCTCGGCGGTACCGATGACTGCGCTGCCCAGGATGCTGCCCGCGATCGATCCGATACCGCCCAGCACGATCACGAAGAACGCCTTGGCGAGGTAGGAGACGCCCAGATGCGACTCCACCGAAACCATGGGGGCGACGAGCACGCCAGCAAGCGAGGCGAGCGCCGCACCACCGCAGAAGGCAATGCGATTCAGACGCCGGGTGTCGATGCCAGTAGCCTCGGCCATCGCCGGGTGCTGGATCACGGCACGCAGCTGGGTACCAAAACGCGTACGGGCGAACAGCAGCCAGCACCCCGCCGTCACGGTCAGCGCAACGGCGATCACGAAGATCCGGTAGGCCGGATAGCTTCCGCCCGGGACCGGGACCGCCCCGCTGAAAGGGGCGTACACGAGCATCGGCTGGGTGCCGAAGACGAGTTCCAGTGCCTTCTGCAGGATCAGGCTGACCGCATAGGTCGCGAGAAGCGTGTCCAGTGGCCGGTCATAGAGCAGCCGGATGATGAAACGCTCGAGGCACCATCCGAGGGCGGCCCCGACAGCGGGCGCCACGAGCAAGGCAAGCCAGAAAGCCTCCTTCCCGCCAACCGCCTGGGCAACGGCTAACGCGTATGCGCCGATCGTGACCCACTCGGCATGTGCGAGGTTCACGATGTCCATCATGCCGAAGACAACCGCGAGCCCAAGCGCCACCAGCATCAGAATGCTCACGTACCCCAGAATGTTAAGAATCGTCGTCATATGAATCAGTCCCGGTCTTCATGTCTGCGGAGCTGTTGCCCCGTGCGTGTAATCGGCAGACGAGCCGCATTGCGGCACCTCCATCCCTCACAGCCAAGAATTTCTTAGGCAGAAAACTAAGAAACTCTTAGTAAAAACGGCAAGCAATTCCCTGAGACTCGGAGGATGCCGGTTAAGCACACGACATCCTCCGTTTTTGCCAAACGCCTGAAAGAGGCACGGGTACGCTCGGGCCTGACCCAGGAGCAGCTCGGCATTAATGCGGGAATCGACGAATTCTCCGCCAGTGCCCGCATCAACCAGTACGAAAGAGGCAAGCACCTGCCTCACCTGATGATGGGGCAACGTCTGGCCAGGGCGCTGCACGTCCCGACGTCTTTCCTCTACGAGGAGGACGATCTGCTCGCAGCTCTTCTCGTAACTGCGGCCCGGCTCACGCGGGGAAAAAAGAAAATCCTCCTCGCGAATGCCGAGACGCTGAGACAATCAGCGTCCTCCAGGACTACAAAACCAAGTAATGTTTAGTCTTTCAACTAAGAATTGCTTAGTAAAATCCCCGAGCGAATCCGGGAAACTCGCCGGATGTCGCGCGATACACCCACTTCTGATGCCGTCTTCCCTCGACGCCTGAAACAGGCGCGACTGCGCTCGGGCTTGACCCAGGAGCAGCTTGGCATCCAGGCGGGTATCGACGAATTCTCAGCCAGCACCCGCGTCAACCAGTACGAAAAGGGCAAACACGCCCCTGCCATACAGACCAGCCAGCGTCTGGCGCGGGCACTCCTTGTCCCCACGGGCTTCCTCTACGAGGACGACGACCTCTTGGCGAACCTGCTGGCAATCGCCGGTAGGCTCAGCAAGGAAAAGAAGAGAGCCCTCCTTGCCAGCGCAGAGAAACTGGCTCAGGAATAAACTAAGATTTCCTGAGTCTCCGGGTCGACCGCAGACGATGCCATAACTGACGCCCTCGCCGGACCGCAGCATTAGCCTCGGTTGACCAACAAGCCGTGCGAACTGCTTCGTGCCGCCAAACTACGACGCCCTTCAAACTTGCGTCACGTATCAAGCCGACACTACCGGTCACCGGCAGCAGCCTCGTTTGGCGATTTATGATCATTAAATTACGTCCACAGAATTTGGATGTCAACACTACTGAATCGCTCGTTTACCCTGATTTTTCAGCAGTTCAAGATCACTTGACATGAGCGAGCCTCACATCTATGGTCTATTTATGATGATTAATTTGGAGACAACATGGGCAATGACAGCTGCGATCTGACAGCACAGGAGCTTCATGCGCTTTATAAAACGGGCAGCACCTCCCCCGTGGAGGTCATGCAGGCCGTGCTCCTACGCGTAGAACAGCTCGATCCCGCCGTGAATGCCTTCTGCCAGATAGCAGCGGATGCACTCGACATGGCGCGTGAATCCGAGAAACGTTGGCAACGCAAGCGCCCGCTTGGGCCGCTGGATGGCGTCCCGGTCAGCGTCAAGGACAACGTTGCTGTCGCCGGGCTTGCTACACGATATGGCTCGCGCGTCACGGACGAAACGCCATCACCCCACGACAGCCCGTGCGTCGCGAGGCTTCGCGAGTCTGGCGCCATCTGCTTCGCCAAGACCACCCTGCCTGATTTCGCCCACAAGATCGTCACCGATAGTCCGCTTACCGGAGTCACGCGCAATCCCTGGGATACGGACCGTACCCCAGGCGGCAGCAGCGGCGGAGCCGCCGCGGCGGTCGCGCTTGGCATGGCGCCCGCGGCAATCGGCACCGACGGCGGTGGATCGATCCGGATTCCAGCCGCGTTCACTGGTACGTTTGGTTTCAAGCCGAGCTTCGGACGCGTTCCGCATGCGCCACGCGGGCCGTTCGGGCTGTTGAGCCACGTTGGCCCCATGACACGCTGCGTGGGGGATGCCGCACGCATCCTGACCGTCATCAGCCGCCCTGACAGCCGCGACTGGTACGCCTTACCGTTCGACGCCAGCGACTATGAACTTGGTCTTAAGTGCAAGCCAACACCAGGCGGTGTCCGCATAGCGTACAGTCCCTCCCTGGGCCTCGCTGTCACGCCCGAAACCGCCGTCCACGACGCGCTCATGCGTACAGTCGACACCTTCCGTGACCTTGGCGCCAGGGTTCAGCCGGAAGATCCGCCGGGTATCGCTCGCTGTAACGCGATCCACGCCACCATCTGGCCTGCCTGCTGTCGCCAGCTCACCGAAGGCCTGGCTGACGGCGGCGACGCGCTCGATCCGTCGTTACAGGCCTACTCTGAGGCAGGCGCGACAATATCGCGCCAGACGTTGCTTGGCGCGCTCATCGAGAGAGGCGAACTTGGCGCCACCGTCAACGCATTCTTCGAACGGTACGACCTTGTTATCTGCCCGGTGTATCCCCGCGTGGCCATGCCGCTTGCGGAACTCCCAGCCAGCAAGGAACTGTTTCCCCACTTCACCGCATGGTGCAACCAGCTCGGGCTTCCTGCAGCAAGTGTTTATGCGGGCAGCACTTCAGACGGTCTACCGGTCGGGATACAGATCATTGGCGGCCGTCACGCCGATGCGCTCGTGCTCTGGGCAAGCCACATCCTGGAACTCGCGCTCGGACGCGCTCCGCTAGCTGAGCTGGCGCGCATGCTTTCCTCATCCATTAGTGGCCGCAAAACGCGCTGACACTGCACGCCGCCACGGATATCCGGGCCGGCGTCCGCTGAGCCGAACGCCGTATCACGAAGCGCCCTTCCTGCCCGCGTGCAGACCAAGGTCCGAATCCAGTACCAGCTTTTGCCGCAAAGCGGCATGCACCTTGCGAAGCTGCGATTCCGCTTCTTCCATGTGAGCCACCATAAGCCTCTCGACCTCCCCTGCGTCGCGGCGCCTTGCCGCTTCCAGGATCGCGCGATGAGCAGCGACGGTCTGCCGACCAAACGCCTGGTAATCGTCTTGCGTCACGTTGCCCGCGACAATCACGAGAGTGTGCAGCATCTGGTTGATGATCTGACAGGTGCACCGAAGGAACGCGTTCGGATTGGCCCCGGCCAGCACGTCATGAAAACGGATGTCCTCCTGCCGCTGATCGAGGGCACGTTCATGACTCGCGGCAAATGGCTCGCACACCTCCACACTGCGCTCGAGCGCCTCCAGATCTGCGTCCGTCAGATGCTCCACCGCTCCCGCCGCAAGTAGCGGCTCCAGCACGCGCCGCACCGCATAAATATCCTCGAGGCTGATGCTCTCGAAAAACAGGTAGTTCTGCAGCGACTGGAATGCACGGGCGAGCGGTACGCGTGTAATCGTCGCTCCGCCGTCCGGCCCGGTACTCAGACGCACAAGTCCCTGTACCTCCAGGGCCTTGAGAGCCTCCCGCATCGAACCTCGACTGACGTTGAACATTTCCTGAAGCTCAGCCTCCTTGTTCAGTCGCATGCCGGGGCGCAGCTTTCCATCGGTAATCCAGCTTTTGATGAGCTCGGCCACCTGATCTCCCCGCTTGGTCGTTCGCGGTCCCTTGTTGTCTGGCTGAAGCAACGGTTTTTTCTCTGTCGTCTGTTTTCGCGCTGCCATACGTCACACCCGTAGTTAGCCATCATCGTTTGATCTGAATGTCATTATCGGTCATCCGTTGCCGCGTGACCGCCACAACGTCCCCACGAACGCCCCCGATACAACACCCTCCCAATGTTCGGAGGTGACGACTCCCCGCCCTGATGCCTACGCTCATTGCCAGACGACACGCAAACCTCATCCGTGGGTTCGCGTGAATATCGGTCCTGGGCGCAGATGCGCCCACCTAGGAGAAGGCGTCATGACGCGAGATGAACAGGCGTCGCAGCACGTTCACACCATCGACGACATCAGCGCAGCGCTCGCCGATCGCGGGCTCGATCTCGACCTGCTTGCCAGGCGTATGCGCGCTGTCAGCCCCGAATCGGACGCAACCGGCGAGATCGTCGGTCCTCCCTGGCGTGCAGCTGACCTAAGCGCTCTGAACATGAACCTCGTGCCCACCCGGTACGGCGGCTGTCCGACACTGCAGTCCCTCGTGGCGCAGACAACTCTGATGGCCTACCTCGGGGAGGCCGACGCAAGCCTCGCGCTGGCGCTGCCGGGCCCCGGGCTCGCCATGCCACCTGTCGTTGCGCTCGCCTCGACGCAACAGCAGGCCGGGTTCTTCGAGCGGTTCCAGTCGGGCTCGCCGCGCTGGGGCGCTTTCGCCATCACCGAGCCGGACTGCGGTTCCGACGCGACTGCCATGCGCATGAGTGCACGAAAGACCGGTCGCGGCTGGGTCCTGAACGGCACAAAGTGCTTTATCACGAACGGCGCACGCGCAGACTGCGTGATCACGTTTGCAACGATCAACCGAGACATGGGTCGCTACGGGATCCGCGCGTTCCTGGTGGATTGCAATACACCAGGATTCACGGTGTCGCGCATCGATCGGATGGCAGGTCTGCGCGCGACCCAGCTCGCCGTGCTCTCTTACGCCGACTGCGAGGTCTCCGATGATGCGCATCTTGCCCGCAGCGACGAAAAGCCCCTCGATGACGCTTTCTCGGGTGCGCAGCGGTCCTGGGACTATTTCAGGCCACTGCTCTCCGCCGTCATGGTCGGTACCTGCCGGCGGGTGCGCGCGGACCTTGCGGCCTGGCTCGATGCGGGCGGCACGCCCGCGGACAGGCATCGCAGCGTGGCGAGCGTGGAAGCGTCCCTGCTCGACATCGACCGCCAGATTGCGGCCGCATGGCTGCTCTGCCATTGCACGGCCTGGAAAGCAGATCGCGGCGTTGCAACGTCAATGGATTCATCCATGACCAAGGCGTTTGCCTCGCGCGTAGCCGCACGGGTGACGCGTGCTGCCATCGACGTCGCCGGTATCGACGGCATCGCCGCCTGTCCGTCACTTGAGCAGGCTTACCGGGACGCCAGGGCTTTCGACATCATGGAAGGTACCGGTGACCTGCAGCGACTCATGATTACACGGGCAGCGCAGCGATCAACGTCACGTCCGTGGGACATCACCGCACCGCCCTCCGGCTGCCCCACCCAGCCTGACCCATCACCCGGCATCGCCAACGCCCATCGCTCCGGGCAGGAGACCTCTCATGACGCATAACACGCACGACCCGGGCCGCGAGGAAATCGCAACCGCCATCAGGTCATGCCTGCTGTCAGCGATCGGCAGCACGATGGCTGCGGACCTGATCGCTGAGGACACGAACCTCTTCGACGTCGGCGTCGACTCAATGAACATGACAGACCTGCTTCTTCAGCTCGAGCAGCGCTTCGGCTTCACACTCGCGCCGGAAGATCTTTCGTCCGACCTCTTTCTACGGTTCGGCAACCTGGTCTCCTTCGTGGAATCCCATGTACGTCGCAACTGACCACGGCCACGAGCAAGTCTGCATCGCGGCGACAGCGCGGTACGTACCGAAGGCACGTGAGCACCCCGAAGCGCTGCTACAGGAACCAGCGGCCACGGCGACCTCCATGCGCGAAGCCGTCATGCGATCTGTCTATGCCGATACGCTGCGCTGGCGCCAACTGGAGACACCGCCCGTCGCCGCAAATCATCTGTCCCGGTCCGTCCACCCTGCGATGCCGACGCATGTCGCCAGCGAGCTACACCTCAGCCTCTCGGAAATGGCATCCGCCGTAGCCAGCGAAGCTATCCGACGGTATCCCTCGAAAGAAAACCATGTGCCAGACCAGATCATCGTATGTGGAACCAGTCTTGAACACGATCTCGCGCTATCGTGCGCGGGTCGCCTGCACAGCGAACTGGGATCGACGGGCGCGCCGCTCGCGATCGGACAGATCCAGGGCGTGTCCTTCTTTCTTGCGCTGCAGGTGGCGGCCGACATGATGGCCAGTGACGACCGCATGCACACGACACTGATCGTCGCGGCTGAACGCTGGCTCCCGCCATTTTCCCGTCAGACCGGTTCGCTGACCGTATTGGCTGATGGCGCGGCAGCGATGCTGGTCAGGCGTGAGGCGTGTTCCGGATGGCACGTACGCAGTCTCACGGTATGTACGCCCTGCACCTCCTCGCCCATCCCCCCGCAGGAATTCTGTATCGACGAAGCGGTCGTAGTCGAAGTGATTGAGGAGACGTGTGCAAAGGCAGGCCTGAAACCCGCTGCATTTGACTGGATCGTGCCGCCGCGCATCAACACCACCCTGGCATGCAACGTCAGTGCAGAGGCCCGACTGCCAGTCTGGCGAATGTGGTACCCGGAGCCAGGCGATATCGGGCATCTGTGCGCAGCAGACGCGCCCGCGCAGCTCCACGCGTTGCTGCAAACGGTTGTTCCGGCGCACGGACAACACATCCTGCTGTGGTCAGCAGGCTTCCAGGGGCAGGCGGCATGCGCCGTTCTCGAATACCGCGGGAGCTAGCGATGTCTGCGTCTCCACCCCCTCCTGTACTGTCGCTGTCCGGCATCGCATCCAGCCTGCCGGTACGAACGGTCGATGCTGACACCTGGGCCCGTCGCTGCGGATTTCCCGAGGCACGCGCAAATGCACTGCTGCGCAACGGTGTGCAGCAGTTCCACGACGCTGCATCGACATCACCCGTCGCATTCGCGTGCGAAGCGGTTTCCGCCCTGCTCGAGGACACTGGCACGTCACCGGCAAGCATCGATGCCCTCATCTACACCCACACAATCCAGAGCAGCGTCCTGGCGCCGCCTGCCGGTACTGCGGCGCTCATCCAGTCCCGCATGGGCCTTGAGCGCGCACTCGCGTTCTCGGTGATGCAGCAGAACTGCGTGTCGCCGATGGCCGCCATCCGGTTGCTGCGCGTGCTCACCGTCGCAGGTCGCGCCATCCAGCGGGCAATCGTTGTCTGCGCAGATGTGATGGGATCGGGCTGCGATCATCTGCGCGCCATCCAGGATCTCGCGCTACATAGCGACGGCGCATGCGCGCTCCTGCTGGAGCGCCGCGCCGACCGCAACAGCATCGTTGGGCTGCACCTTTATACAGACGCTCGCTATTTCCGCGGCACCGACGATGATCTTCAGCCCGTGCCGGATGATCGTTACTACTGGTCGGCATTCACGACGATGCGCGCGGCGCTTCGACAGGCAGGCATCACGGGCAATGAACTCGTTCATGTCCTGCCTCATCACGTCAACCTGCCTGGCTGGTCGCGTCTCATGACCATGCTGTCCGTACCACAGGAACGTCTTTTCACCACGAATTTCGGACGCCTCGGGCACGTGTTCGGCGCCGACCCGTTCATCAACTTCCACACGGCGCCTCGCGGGCAACCGGGCTCCTGTTCCCTGCTGTTCTCCAGCGGACTTGCCGGTTGCTTTGGCGCCATGGTGATCCGCCACTGACCCTGAACCTGATCGCTATCCGGCCATGAGAAACCTCCTTGATCTTGTCCAGTCGGCAGCGCGCCGCACACCCGATGCGGAATCGCTCGTCTGCGGTGACGTCCGCGTCACCTACCGCCAGCTGCTGCAACGCAGCCATGCCTTCGGACAGGTATTGCCTTCCCTCGGTGTGGCTCCGGGCGAACGCGTCGCCATCTTTCTCGACAAGCGCTTGGAGACTGTCGTGTCGATGCTCGGCGCCTGTGCCGCAGGATGCGTTTTCGTTCCGGTGAATCCGCTCCTGAAACCGGACCAGGTGGCTCACGTGCTTCGTGACAGCAGCGCCCGGTGCCTCGTGACCACCGCATTGCGCGCCCGCTCCCTGGCCGCTGAGGGCGTTGCGCCGGTGTCCGATGTAATCCTCGTAGACGAACCAGACCAGGCTTCTTCTGATCAGCCGACCGGGGTCAGGATTCACCGCTGGCCAGACTCCATCTCCAGCCCCGACGACGCGCTGGTGCCGGTCCCGGCCGTAACATGCATCGACACAGACCTCGCAGCCCTTCTCTATACATCCGGCTCGACGGGATTGGCCAAGGGCGTGATGCTCAGCCACCGGAACCTGCTCGAAGGTGCCTGGAGCGTCGCCGAGTATCTGCGGCACGATCCGTCTGACCGCATCCTTGCCGTCCTGCCCCTGAGCTTCGATGCGGGCCTCAGCCAGCTAACCTCGGCGTGGTCGGCAGGCGCGACAGCAGTGCTGCTGAACTACCTCACGGCGCACGATGCTGTCCTCGCGTGCGAGCGCGAACACATCACGGCGATCACGGGTGTCCCGCCATTGTGGATGCAACTCACGGGCGCAACCTGGCCAGACTCGGCGCGCAATAATCTGCGTTACTTCGCGAACACAGGAGGGCGTCTTCCGCTGCCTGTACTGCAGAAACTGAGAGCGCTGTTTCCGCGGGCCACGCCGTTCCTGATGTACGGGTTGACGGAGGCGTTCCGCTCCACATTCCTCGACCCCGCGGAGGTTGACAGCCGCCCCGACTCGATCGGCAAGGCCGTGCCCAATGCGCGGGTGCTCGTCGTCCGCGAGGACGGCACACCGTGCGCCCCGGACGAAGCCGGCGAGCTGGTGCATGTCGGCGCATGCGTCACGCCAGGCTACTGGAACGACGCTGCGCGCACCGCGCAACGCTACCGCCCTTCGCCTGAAGCAAAGCCGGGCGGCGCGCCGCGTGATATGGCGGTGTGGTCCGGGGACCTCGTGCGGTGCGACAGCGAAGGTTTTCTGTATTTCATCGCCCGCAACGACGCCCAGATCAAGAGCTCAGGCTACAGGATCAGCCCGGAGGAAATCGAGGAAACGGTCCATGCAAGCGGCCTTGTTGTGGAAGCAGTTGCGCTGGGCATCCCGGATGATGAGCTTGGCGAAGCGGTTACGCTACTCGTCGTCCTGGCAGGTGATTCAGGTGTCGATGATCTGCGCCGCTGGTGCACGCAGCGTCTGCCGGGCTATATGGTTCCCCGACATATTATTAGTTATCCTTATATTCCTCGCAACCTCAATGGGAAATTTGACAGGGCGGCGCTACGTAGCAGGGTTGCGTCGTCCGGGCTCGCCGCACTCTCGCGCGGCCCAGGGGAGCAAACATCATGAGCCTCACCTTCATCCGGCGGCCCCCCGGGCTGCAGTTCGGCGGTCTCGACGTACGCCAGCTGGCCGACCGCGCCGGGCGTACGCCGTTCTTCGCCTACGACCGCTCTGCGATCGACACCCGCATGCGGGAACTGCGCAGCCTGCTGCCCTCCGGCATGCAGCTTCACTACTCGATCAAGGCCAATCCGATGCCCGCCGTGATCCACTACCTGGCCCAACGGGTCGACGGGTTTGATGTTGCCTCCGCGCAGGAGATGGCGCTGGCGCTCGATGCCGGCACCGCTCCGGCCGCAATCGGCTTCGCCGGGCCGGGCAAGTCTCATGACGATCTGCGCCGCGCAGTGGCCAGCGGTATCAACGTTCACATCGAGTCGGAAACCCAATTGCGGCTTGTCACCGCGCTTGGGTGGGAACTCGGCGTGCGGCCCAACGTGGCGATCCGCGTCAATCCCGATTTTCAGGTCGGACACAGCGGCATGCGCATGGGCGGCAGCGCCGCGCCGTTCGGCGTTGATGTCGACCAGGTTCCGGCATTGCTGCGCGAACTCGAAGCGCGGGAAATCGCGCTCGCGGGCTTCCACGTCTTCTGGGGCTCGCAGTGCCTGCATGCAGCAACCATCATCGAGGCCCAGCGCCAGAGTGCTGACCTTATCCTTCGACTCGCCAGCGATGGGCCCCGACCACCGCGGTTCGTGAATCTCGGCGGCGGCTTTGGCATCCCCTACTTTCCGGGCGAAACCCAGCTCGATGTAACGGCAGTCTGCGAGGCGATGCAGGACTGGCTGCCGACGCTTTGCGAACGTCTGCCCGGAACGACGCCGATTCTGGAACTCGGGCGTTACCTCGTGGGCGAGGCCGGTATCTATGTGTGCCGTGTCATCGACCGGAAAGTGTCGCGCGGCAGGACGTTCGTCATCACGGATGGAGGACTGCATCATCACCTGGCTGCCTCCGGCAACTTCGGTCAGGTCCTGCGCCGCAACTTTCCAGTCGTGATCGGCAACCGCCCAGACGGCGCGCCACGCGAGCGGTGTCATGTGGTCGGCTGCCTCTGCACGCCGCTCGACCGGCTTGCGGACGAGGTTGAACTTCCCGAAGCGCACATCGGGGATTTCGTGGTGGTGAAACAATCGGGTGCCTATGGCCGCTCGGCGAGTCCTCTGCATTTTCTCAGCCACCCGGAACCCGTCGAAATGCTCGTGTAACACCTCACCATCCGGAGAAACGTCATGCCATTCCGTCAATCCGTGGTCACAGACCTCGCGCCCGGATCCTGGGCACTCAACGACGAGCAGCAGGGGCTGGTTACGGCCGCAAGACAGTTCGCGCGTGACCGCCTCGAGCCACTGCTGGGTGGCGCGCCTGACTCCGCCCGGTGGGACGAAACGGTCCGACTTGCCGCGGTACTCGACCTCGCGACCATGATCCTCCCGGAACAGAGGGGCGGCATGGATATCAGTCGGCACGACCTTGCACTTGTCATTGAGCAGTTCGCAGCAGGTCCGCTCGAACGGGCCGCCGAACTGACACTCAGCAGCGCCGCACTGATGACGCTGCGCAAATACGGTGCACTCGACCTGCTACCCGATCATAATATCCAGCATTACCTTGACGGCACAACGTCGATCGCACCGGGCATCCCTGACGTCGACGCTTCGGGTTTCTGGGTGTTGTGCCGGCACGCATGCTCGCAGGCAATGATGGTCCGGATGGACGGTGAACGTCCGCAGCTCGTGCTCGCTACGCTGACCGAGAGGCGGGACACCGGGCGTTGCTCCTCCGTTGCCCTTCCAGGGCCGCTCTCCATCGAGCGATACGCCACCGTGCCGGCAGGCGATACGCCCCTTCTGGTTGTGCCCGGGAGCACGAACGCTGACGGCGATCCGGTACGGCAGTGGCTTGTCGATGCGGCAATATACCTCGCTGCGCTGCTGTCGGGCTCCGTCCGGCAGGGCGTGACCTTCGCCCTTGCCTACAGCGCTTACCGGCAGACGTTTCGCAAGCCAATTGCCGCGCACCAGCTCGTCGCCGTACGGCTCGCCGACATGCTGATATCGGCGCACACCATTCACCTTTTTCTCAGGTCCATCGCAGCACGCGATCCGCAGACGGATATCGTGCCCGTGCGGTCCATGGCCCACCACATTGCCACCGAAGCATTGGACGTTGCGCGCGAGCTTGTGCAGCTTTGCGGCGGTCATGGCTATGTGGAAGGCCTGCCGCCCGCTGCACGGTTCCAGACGGTGCACTGGTTTGCGATGCTGTTGGTCAAGCTCGAAGCCGGACTGGGCGCGCTCGCTGCGCCAGACGTCCACCAGCAGGAGAGTTGACGTGAGCAGCCAGGACCCGGCTGTCAAACCCGCACATCCCACTGACGGATCCCACCAGACGGGCGGCGAATCCGGTTCATGCTGGCTTCGGGAGCCCGACTCTGACGATGTCAATGACATCGCTGCCTGGCTCGCCGAACAGCACATCAACCAGTGGTTCGATTTCGGGCAGGGCCGACAAACGCTTTCCGTGCCGGCCGTGCAGTTCATGATCCAAAGCGGTCGGCACCGCATACGCATGTTTGGGCCCGCGGGCCACGAGGCCGCAAGCGGCCTCGTGGCCGTCAGCGACCTGGCGCATGCATTCGGCACCGGCTCATTCTGGGTGCTGCGCGACAGCCGACGACCAGCCTGCAGGGACATGACATTTACCGCGTCCAACAGGCTCCTGCGCGAGGCGTTCGAAGCCGACCGGCTGCATTGCATCACGGCGTGGGCCGTAGAGTGCAACGTGCGCTCGCGACACCTGCTCGAGCGGATCGGCTTTCGCCTCATCGGGCTGCAGCGCGATTGCCACGTCATGCATGGCTCGCGGCATGGACGCGTACACTATGACCTGCTGCCGGCCGATCTCGCCGCCGACACCGGCTCACCCCAGCGTGGCGCATGAAGCCGCCCGTCATCACCGCAGTGACGGCCTGGGTGCCAGACGCCCTCCCCCTGTCCCGATGGACGGCAATAGAGTCGTCGCTGCGCGCGACCGGGCATCCCGGCTGGGACGCCTGGATGCGGTCCTGGCACCCCGACTACGGGCACTGGCTGGAGGAATGGCCGTGTGTGGAGACCGCCGGTTCGCCCCCCGTGCACCTAGCGGGTCTGGTAACGCCCGACATGAACTGCAAGGTGCCGGTTGAGACCGGTACCGATCTGTCAGGGCTCGCCGCAAAAGTGACAAAAGCGATCTGTCACGCACGCCCGCCGGACTCACGACCAGTGGAGGTCATAGTGTTCTGTCACAGCAGCCTTGATGAACACGTTTCAACCACGATTGCCGGACGCCTGTGTGCCGAAGTCGGTACACCATGCTTTCCTTTTTCGATCTCACAGCAACACGGTGTATCGCCATTCACAGCATTGCGGATCGCATCCGACCTGTTCATCGCCGAACCGGACATCCACACGATACTCATTGTCGCCGCGGAAAAGTGGCGTCCACCGTTTTCCAGAATGTGTGGACCCGGCATCGTGCACGGTGATGCCGCAGGTGCGCTGCTGATCGAAAGGACCCACCAGGGAGGAGCTAACCTGCAACTGCTCGATGCTGCAACCCGGCAGGTTCCCGTTGACATCGGGACCCTTGCATCTGGGATCCCCGATGAACCCACATTCGCCCTGGTTTCGATGATCGAATTCCTGCTCGCCCGGCACGACCTCCGTCACGAGGATATTGACAAGGTCATTGGGCATCCGGGCACTCCCTCGCTCACACGTGCAGTAGGGGAGCTTCTCAACCGACCCGACGCCCGAGTGCAGCATGCGGTTTGCGTTCATCTCGGCGCGGCCGAATCCATCGTGAGACTTGCGCAGGCGCTCAGCCGCGCCAGCGGTCGCCAGCGACGCCGCCTGCTGCTATGGGGCTACGGAACCCGCGGCTTTGTCGGCACGGCTCTGCTGGAATTGTGCGGAGCGCCCTCCCTCTATTGGCGGGACGGTGTCCGGTTCGTCTCATGATCCCCGATCTCGGCATACCGCACGTCGCCTTCCATCTTCCCCAGCGTGTCGACGACGTCCGGGACTGGGGAACGCGAACCCGGCAGAAGACCGCCACCGTGCAGAACCTGGAGCGGGCCGGGATGCGTTACTACCGCAATGCGAACGGACAGACCGCAATTGGACTTGCGGCCAGCGCTATCCAGCGTCTTCTGCTCGCCTCCGGTATCTCATCTCGTGAAGTCGACTGCATCGTCTACGTGCACACGCTCCAAGGCAGCATCGCGCCACCACCGCAGTCGCTGCCCGGCCTGCTCTGTGACCGGTTCGGCTTCACGAACGCGGAAGCTTTCTCGTTCGCTCAGCAGCACTGTGCATCCGCACTTGGCGCATTGCGCGTGATTCGTGCGATGTTCATTGCGCGGCCCCACATGAAACGGGTTTTGCTTGTCGGCGCCGACGTGATGCCGCTCGAATCTGAAAGATTAATGAAAGCAGAAGGAATTCTGAGCGACGGTGCGTTTGCTGCATTCGTGGAGCGCGACGCCGCCGTTAACCGCCTGCTCGCGATCGCGACACTCGCCAGCGGCCAGGGTTGGCGTGGGGTACTGGCAAATAACGAGCCGCGCCTGGCGGCGCAGAACTTCTTCACGGCGCGACGACTGATCACTGACACAGTGCAGCTGACACATTTCAAACCGGGCGACATTCAGAAGATCCTGCCCCACCACCTGGATCTGCCTGCGTGGCACGGCCTGCTCGATTCACTTCGGATACCACAGGACCGGCTTTTCGCAGAGAATTTTGCCCGTATTGGCCACGTCACCGTCAGCGACGCGTTCATCAATCTTGCCCAATGTCATGGACTGGTGCCAGATAAGCCGCTCCTGCTCTTTGCACGGGGCGTCGGAGGGTTTTCAGCAGCAGCGTTGCTGGTCCATTAGCCGACCAACTCCGCCACAGTTCGTCCGCTTGCCCCAGTCGCGCGGAAATTAGCCGCAATCGCTTGCATGAACCATCCGGCGGCAATCTGCAGACTATAATAAAAGTTGAATGCGCCCGGACGAATGCACGTCCAGTTGGCCATTGTTGGTGCCGTAATCTGCGGCAATCGTATGCGGGCTTCTGACTGACCTCTGACCGCCGGAAACGCGTGTCGCATGAACCGCACCGTCGTTGCGCGCAGGCCGCGTTCTCATGTGACCCCTGGCGTTCCAGACGCTGTGGGACAGCGCCGGGGTAGCGAACATGGAACATGTGTCTCGACGCCGTTCAAAAGAGGGACAGCACAGGCCCTCACCCAGATACGATCGTCTGCAAACTGGCGCGCCGGCGCCGGTCGTGCGTCTCGCACGTGCCACCGACATTCCTTCCCTCGTCGAATCTTTCGGCAATGTGGCTGGGAAACTCGGCTTCCCGAATTACGTGATCAGCCGCGTTACACGGAGCCGTTCGACAAGCAACCGGCGAACGGTGCTCGAGATGATCGGCACACACTATCCGCAGGAGTGGGTGCGGCACTACCAGCATCGGGATTATGCGTCTACCGACCCCGTTCATCGGGCCGCGTTTTTCCACTCGGCGCCCTACCGGTGGCACGACATCGCCGGGTTGAACAAGGCCGAGCGTCGTCTGCTCGACGAAGCGAGAGAGGCCGGATTACCCGCGGGACTTAGTATCCCGGTTCACCAGTCGGATGGCAGTATTCTTCTGTTCAACCTGTCCGGCCCTCCGCGTTCCGTCAACGACGCAATCAACTCCCGGCTTGCATACCTGATCAGCGCGCAGTTTCACTTCGAACTGCATCGCCTTGCGCAGATACCTTCAAGAAGAGCGGCACACCTGCTTACACCACGTCAGCTCGAATGCCTGACCTGGGTCGCCCGGGGGAAAACCTCGGCCGAGATTGGCGAAATCCTCGGGCGCTCGCGCTATACCGTTGACTACCACATCGACCTGGCGATGGAGGCTCTCAACATCCGCAGCAGGACGGCCGCTGCAGTCCACGCGACCGTACTGGGCATCATAAAACCCTGAATCTGTCTGTCCTGCAATTCCAGCGCACGTTCAGCCCGTCGCCGTATAACCGGCGTGCGTTCGTGCACGCTCGCACGTACTTGTCGATACCCTCCCAAAGCTCCGAGTTTCTGGGCCACAGACACGCTGATAGCGTCGCATCAACGGCTAACATCAGGAGAAGCCCATGTCACACATCCTTGCCGGCAGGCTTGATGACCTGCCATCGGATATCCGTCACCATCTCGGAGCCTTCCGCCACAAGGTCTTTGTCCAGCGTCTGCATTGGGAAATACCTGGCGTGTCCCACGATGCGACGAGCGAATGGGATGAATTCGACGGAGGCAGTACCGTACACCTGGTCGCACTGTCCGCAGACGAAGAGGTTTGCGGTTGCGCGCGGCTCATGCCGACTACGGGGCGCTATCTGCTCCGCGACGTGTTTCCGGAACTTACTGGCCCTGGCTCGCTGATTTCGTCACCTTCGATCTGGGAGCTGTCGCGATTTGCTGCGTCAGGACTGGCAGACCCTCGAACCGGCTTAAACTCGGGCATGTCGTTGCTCCCATACGCGATGGCGCTTGCCCGCTCGTTCGACGCCAAGCGCCTGATTGGCGTGGTCTCGCGCCCCGTTGCACGTCTGTACCGGCGCTTCGGACTCGATCTGCGGGATATCGGCGCTCGCACGGCCCCGAGCACCGTCGATATCGTTGCGTGCTCAATCGATGTGGAAGCTGCCACGTTCCACAAACTCCGGTGCGATCCTGTCACGCTCCTGGACTCTATCACCCGTTTCGGCCAGCTTTCATCTCCTCACACCGGTTTGTCGTTTGATTCGCGTCGCACTGACGCGGGTGCGCATTCTCCGTACACCAATGGCGATGAACCTCTCACAGCAAGCGGTAGCGAAACAATGCGCGCGCAGGCGACAATCCGGACGACTGGCGTCTAACATTAGCGCATCCCTGCAGGGCGGCAATGGTGCCGGTTATCGCCCTCCTTGATCCAGTCCGGTCTGATCGCCGACGCGTAGGCTTGGGCGCTACGCGAGGCCTCTCCATTCGCCTGTGAGCTCAGGCCCAGGCGCTCGTCGATCGCGCGCGCGACGGTCGCAGACTTCGGGAAATGATCGTGATCGCATTCCGCCCAGAACGTATGCATTGCGTCGAACAGGACCGACAGTATCGAAGTCATGTAGGGCAGTCTGACGACGATGCCCTCCGCCGTAGAGCCACCACCGGCTTCATCCCGTTCGTCCAATGGATTGTCCACAAGCATCGCGATCCGCAGCGACTCGAGTTCACGCTGCAGGCGATCTTCGAATGAATAATGAACAGTCGCCGAATGCGCAAGTGCTCTGCGCAACTCGCAAAGTTGCTGGTCCTTCATCGCCATGCATCGGGTTAGCCGATGGACCTCTGCTTCGGCCCGCCGCAAACGCTGATCGGGAGCAGCGTTTGCAGACGAAATCGGTGGGGCGCTCTCCATCGCAGCGACTGTCCATGCATCGACCTCTTTCATGATATTCCTTGTCTCAAATGCACATGCCTATGAGGTTGCCGCTACCCCTTTTCTCTATCCCGTGCGAATGGGAAAAGGCCTGGCTTCTCCGGCCACGGGTCAATCATGATGGACATCCGTGACGGAGTTATCGGGCTCCACCCACGTATCTTTTTTCGGTTTTCTCAGACGAAATATCAACTGCGAAAAACGGCAGGGTCCGCCTTATCTGAGGTTGCCCGATGCTCTCAAGATCCGGCGACCCGTCGCTCCTTTGCGCACCCCGACACCGGGGTCCGATAATTCTCCGGCCTCGTAATTCCCACGGCGACGCCTGCGACCACAACTCGCAACCAGCAGCCACTGCCATTCGCATCCGGGATCGAGACAGACCTGCACCAACCGATCCTGCCCGAAATCCATAAGAATCCCAGCACAATCCACGCCGCACCCAGCGCGTATCCGGTAAACAGGTCGATCAGGGCAAGTGACTACCAGCGCAGCGACCGACTATGCATTGTGAGTAATCCCCACACGCCTTGCTGAATTCGCTAAAGCTATTCCCTGGGCCTGCCGAAAAAGCAGTTACAAATCTGCCTGACAAGGACCAGACCAGAAAATGAAAATACCTGAGTTCGCTTTTCCCACCGGCCTTGACAGTATGGCCAGGACTGCAACTACCCTCACCAAGCTTGGTATTTTTACTGGTGGTATTTGCATCGTTGCGTACTCACTGAAAATCGGCTACTTTCCGCAGGATCTGTCCATTGGAGACGGTGCGCTATTTCTCATGGCAGCGGGTTGCTTTGGCATCGTCTACGCCTTCTTTGTAGCCTGCCTCGTCTCGTTGGGTATATTCTTTTCGCCATTAGTACGCATACCGTTTAATGCATTCATTAAAACCCTGAATCGATTCAGCAAACGAAAAAGGCCTCCCGCACATGAATTGGCGCCCTTTGACTGGATCACCCTTCTGTTCGCGATCTTGGCCGTCATCCTGATCCTCGCCTTCGGAAAACAGGAACAGACTGCATACTGGAACCTTCCGCTGCTGTCGATCGCGCTGTATTTTTTTTATTCCATCTTCCACTCTTCAGGAAAGAAGCTGCGCGCCATCCACTCCGTCCAGAACGCCATCCTGCATACAGAAGAGAAGGACAAGCTCTCGAAGCTCGGCAACCCCGAGCATCTGCGGCGCAGCCAGTGGTTCAGCCTCGCTGCCATTGTCGTCATGCCGCTTCTTCTGGGTCATGTATCCGGCCAGCTTCTGGACGCAGCCATGCGCTTCGGCAAGATACGGATCGAGCACCCCACGATCTACGTCAAGCCGCCGTACGCACTGATGTTGCCGAAAAACCTGGTGCCCGCGGAGCACGCGAGTCTCGCTGACTACACGAGGTTTGACGGCACTGTCGTGCTGTTCAACGGATTCGGCAAGAACACAGTCATATCATTCCCCGACTGTGGCGCGACAATCTGGATGAGAGACGCGCGACAATCAAGTTGAGAATGTCGCGGCAGAAATGATGATGCCGATGTTGATTGACGCTGGCAAGCGTTTATTGATTGACGTGCGGCGTTGATTGACGCGGGCGAGTGGGTGTCGCGCGACAATCAAGCTGAAGCGATCAGTCGATGAGGATTGCTGTGTAATGGTGACGCCGCAGGTATTCTGGCTGCACGACAATCAGATGAGAATGTGGTGGCGTGGAAGGTGAATCCGGGGTTGATTGACGCCGGCTAGCTTTGCCTGCGAGCCGCGCGTCAATCAGGATGAGAACAGCGGGTCATTCGGTGAGGTCGATGCCGTGCTGATCCTCCTGTGTCGGTGGCACGCCAACGTTCTTTGGTGTCGCTCGACTGGCCGGGCGTCCCGGTCCCTGCTGCTTGCGCTGCAGGGCAGTACGGCGACGGTAGCTTTCGACGTTCAGCTCAAAGATGGTCGAGTGATGGACCAGCCGGTCGACGGCGGCCACCGTCATGGCCCGGTCGGGGAAAACCTTGTCCCATTCGCCAAACGGCTGGTTGGCCGTTATGCAAAGGGAACGGCGCTCGTACCTGGCGCTGATGAGCTCGAACAGCACTGACGTCTCTGCCTGATCCTTGCTGACATATGCGAAATCGTCCAGGATGACCAGGTCGAAGCGATCCAGCCGGTTGATGGCGGACTCCAGCGCGAGCTCGCGGCGCGCGACCTGCAACCGTTGCACGAGGTCGGTAGTGCGAGCGAAGAGGACCTTCCAGCCCTTCTCCAGCAGGCTCAGTCCGATGGCCGACGACAAGTGCGATTTGCCCCCTCCGCTCGGCCCCAGAAGAATCAGGTTGGTGCCGTTACGCAACCAGCCGTCGCCCGCGCAAAGCGCCGAGACGTGCGCGCGCGACACCATTGGCACCGCGTCGAAATCGAAGTTCTCCAGTGTCTTGCCCGGCAGGAGCTTGGCGTCCCTGAGGTGACGTTCGACTCGGCGTCGATCGCGCTCGGCGATCTCGTGTTCGGCCAGCGCCATCAGCAGGCGCGCTGCCGGCCAGCCTTCCGTGTCGGAGCGCTCGGCAAAGCTGGACCAGATCTGCTTGATGGCGGGCAGCCGCAAATCGTTGAGCAGCAGCGACAAGCGGGTGGCGTCGATGTCGAGATTCATGCCGTCACCTCCGTTGCCATGTCAAGCAGGGCTTCGTAGTCGCTCAGCGCGGCGAGCTGGATGTTCACCTCTGGCATGCTGCTCGTCGGCTTCGCTTCGAAGCGCGAACACAGTGCGTCGAGATCGGGTAACCGTCCATCGTCCAGGCACTGTTGCAGCGCCTTGGCCAGTTGGGCTTCGCAGTTGTGCTCGTGGGCCAGGCTGAGCAGTTCTACCATGGTCCTGCATGCCTGACGCTCAGGGAGCTGCTCGAGCAGGCGATCGAAGCTCAGTCGATACGCCTCGCGCGGAAAGATCTGATCGCGGTAGACCAGGTTGAGCAGTGCCATGGGCTTGCGGCGCAGCGCGTGGATGACGTGCCGGTAGTTGATGACGTGGCCGTGCTTGCCCTTGGGACCCGCACGGCCGCGCTGCAGTGTCATCAGGGCCGTACTGCCCAGAAACAGCTCCAGCCGGTCGTCGTACAGGCGCACGCGCAGGTGATGGCCGATCAGCCGGGACGGGACGGTATAGAACACCTTGCGCAGGACGAAGCCGCAGGTGGTCGTGACGTACACGCGCGTTTCCTCGTAGTCACACGTACGCTGGGCCGGAAGCGGCTGAAGCAGTGCCCGCTCGAGCTCAATGCGTTTGCCATTACGCGCGTTGATTCGACCGACGATCTCGTCGATGAAGCGGCGATAGGAACCAAGATCGTCGAAGTCGTGACTGCCGCGCAGAAGCAACGCATCACGCACTGCGCTCTTGAGGTGGCCATGAGGGCTCTCGATGGAGCCGTTCTCGTGGGCAACGCCACGGTTGTTGCGGGTGGGCTGCATGCCGTAGTGGGCGCACAGCGCATCGTAACGCGTGGTCAGATCCTTGCGCGCGTCGGCATCGAGATTGCGGAACGCCGCCGACAGGCTGTCGCTGCGGTGCTCGCGCGGCGCGCCCCCGAGTGCCCAGATGGCGTTCTGCAGCCCTTCGGCCAGCGCGACATAGCTCTCGCCGCCGAGAATGACGTGAGCGTGCTCAAAGCCCGAGCAGGCCAGCCGGAAGTGATAGAGGCGGTGGTCAAGCGCGACACCCGCCACGGTGACGCCCAAGCTGTCCATCTCGGTGAAGTCGGACAACCCGAGACGACCGGGTTCGTGTACCTGACGGAACATAACGTCATGCTCCTCGCCATGGAGTGCGCGCCAGTCCCGAATACGGCGCTCCAGTGTGCGGCGCACGTTGCCCGGAAGGTCGGGATGGCGCCGAAGCATCTCGTCCAGTACGGCTATCGGCCGGATGCCGGGAGCGCACTGGAGCAGCGGCACGATCTCTGTGTCAAAGATTGCCGCCAGGGGATCGGGACGGCGACGCGCACGTGGTGCCTTCTTCTTCGATGGCAGTCGCCGGTCCTGATCGATGCGATAACCCGTGGCGGCGCTGAACCCGGCGCGCGCAGCCGCTTGAGCGGGTCCTTCCTTGAGTCTGTACTTCATGAAGAGCCTCATCTGATGGTCGTTGATGTGTCGGCCGGGCAACTCAGCCTCCCTTCGCTACATGGAAGAGCTGTTCATACCCGATTTACCGCGACCACCGACAAGGCACCCCGGCAGCGGGGCGGACTCCTCGGCGCGGCGTTGCGGCAGCGGTTCTGGGCTACGCCCTCCACCGCTGCCGCAACGCCAGTACTCTCATCCTGATTGACGCACGGCTCTCATCTTGTTTGACGCGCGGCACCCGACGCCGGGGCAGTCAGGACAATACGGATTCCAAACGAATATATAATCGTCGAATAGCTCATGAGGCCGTCGGGCCGCGCCTGCGGTAACAACCCGGCCTCGGGGCTGCATGGACCATCCACGGCTGTGCCCTACCGCATGTTCGGACCGGAGTCAGCCCACGCCCACCGCCCGACTCGACAGAGCATGAAGCCTGCCATGACGTAGCGAGCGTGCGTCGGACGGATCATCTTGACACACGCGTGCCCGCCACCTTGCGGCTTGCGATCCATGCGTCAATCTCGCTTTCATACCACGCTACCCTTCCGCCGCCAATCTCGACTGGCCTTGGAAACTTGCCTGCTGCCAGATACCGGTAGACTGTGCTCGCCCCCAGGCTCACTCGCATGCGCACTTCAGGGAGGCGAATAAGGCGCGACTTCGCGCTTTCGTGGCCGCCAATATGCTCGTCGTTCATCACGCTGGTCCTCCTGACGATGTCCGGATGCCGCCGGACAGCCCCAGACTAGCGTGCTGCCGTAATCACATCAAACATACGGTCAGGAGAAACATTGCTACGGTGCAGGCTGGCCCACGGTCGCGAACGTCCCATGGTTACCCTGCAGTTCCCACCCGCCAGCAACCACCGGTCGATTCTTGCCCCAGCATTCGGCTCCCGGAAAAAACCTCACTATTTCGGAGGAGCAGCTCCGACACGACCAGAGCCACGCGACCGTGAATCACCGGCACCGCCCGTCACATCCGGCGTGGAGTCAGCCTTGCGCTGGCATTCGAGCGGAGTCCCAATTCAGCTACCCCTTCACCGCACAGAAAGCCGCCCAGTCGTCCATCATCTGTCTGCGCCGCTGGAACATGTCGCCGCGGCGATAGGCGGCCTCAACCTTGTCGTCCACGGTGTGCGCCAACGCCATCTCCGCCATCTCGTTGGGATAGGTCGTGCATTCCGCCGCCCAGTCACGGAATGTCGAGCGAAATCCATGCACGGTGAGGCCCGTGCGTTTCATCCGGCGCAGAACCGTGAGCATGGCCATGTTCGACAGCGGCCTGCCCTTCTTCGCGCCCGGAAACACCAGGTCACCGTCCGCCTCTTCAAGCAGCCTGCGCACCAGTGCAAGCGCGCAACCAGACAGCGGAATCCGGTGTGCCCGTTCGGCCTTCATCCGATCTGCCGGCACCGTCCATGTAGCCGCATCCAGATCGAATTCATCGCGGACCGCACCAATGACCTCGTTTGTCCTGGCTGCGGTCAGGATGAGCAGTTCGAGCGCCCGTGCAGCGAGCCCGTCCTGCGTCCGCAGTGCCTTCATGAAGGCTGCCGATTCCTTGTACGGCAAAGCGGCATGGTGCTGGACCTTCCGTACTTTTGTGCGTGCAGGCAGGATCTTGTCGAGGTGACCTTTCCACCGTGCGGGGTTCTCCCCTTCGCGGTAGCAGTGCACAGTGGCCCAGTCGAGCACCGACTCAATTCTTCCGCGCACACGACTGGCCGTCTCGGGCTTCGTCTGCCAGATCGGCTCGAGCACGCTCACGATGAGCGCCGTTTCGATGTCCCGTGCGAGAAGCGATCCAATGATAGGTGACGCGTAGGTGGCCAGCGTGTTCTCCCACTGCGCGACATGCTTTTCGTTCTTCCACCCTGCACGGTTTGCCTTGATAAATGCCTTGGTGCATTCATCAAATGTCCGGCTGCGCGCTGCGGTCGCGAGCTGCTGCGCCCGCTCGGCACGGCGGGCCTCGATCGGATCGACGCCCTCAAACAGCATCCTGCGACAGCGCGCGGCGAGTTCGCGTGCGTCGGCAAGCGAGATGACATGCAGTGGGCCCAGGCCCATCTCGCGCAACCGTCCCTCGCGCCGGAAGCGGTAGACCCATGAGCGCGTACGCGCCACCGATACCTGAAGGTACAGACCACCACCGTCGCAGTAGTGGCCTGGCTTCTTCAGGCGCGCGACGCCGAGCGCCGAAAGACGGTGGATGGAACGCGGGTTTGTGCTCATGGCGACCTCCTCTGTACCCATACTACTACCCATACTTCTGGTTGCAATCGGGAGGTATGGAGCGGGAAGGTCCGGCACAAGAAAAAACCCCGGAAGGCCCATGTGGCAGCCTTCCGGGGTCTGGTCCGGGACATTGTGGAATGCCCCGGGAGGTGCTCCTGGCGGAGACGGAGGGATTCGAACCCTCGATCCAGGTTTTGGCCCAGATGCTCCCTTAGCAGGGGAGTGCCTTCGACCTCTCGGCCACGTCTCCCAAACTTTCGGTTGCGCAGGGAGTCAGCGCAACGAAGCCAAGATAATAGCGGGCCGCACCGCGAAGGTCAATGTCTACCGGACATTTTTTGTGCCAGTTTTGTCACCGCCGACGCAATTTATTCACATTGGCCGCGCATACCGTCGAGCATTCAGAGGTGAGACGCTCTTGTACGTCCCACCTCGTGCAACACATTACGCCTGATCCAGTTCGAACGCTTTATGCAGCGCGCGCACGGCGAGCTCCATGTACTTCTCGTCGATCAGTACCGAGATCTTGATTTCGGAAGTCGAGATCATCTGGATGTTGATGCCCTCCTCCGACAGCGTGCGGAACATCGTGCTCGCAATACCCACATGCGAACGCATGCCGACGCCGACCACCGATACCTTCGACACCTTCGGATCGCCCAGCACCTGCTCAGCCTGCACGTGGCCCTTCACCTGACTCGTGAGGATGTCCATGGCACGCTGATAATCGCCGCGGCCGACCGTGAACGTGAACGCGGTTTTGCCCTCGACGCTCTGGTTCTGGATGATCATGTCGACGTCGATATTCGCGTCCGCCACCGGGCCGAGAATCTGATACGCGATGCCCGGCTTGTCGGGCACACCCATCACGGCGATACGAGCTTCGTCGCGCTGGAACGCGATGCCCGAGATGACTGCTTTTTCCATGGTCTCGTCTTCTTCAAAAGTAATCAGGGTGCCCGACTTCATTTCAGCGTCGAGCGGGATGAGCGGATCGGTCAGGCTCGACAGCACACGCGTCTTCACCTGATATTTGCCGGCGAATTCCACCGAGCGGATCTGCAGCACCTTCGAACCCAGGCTGGCCATTTCCAGCATCTCTTCGAACGTCACGCGATCGAGGCGGCGTGCACCGTCCACCACACGCGGGTCGGTCGTGTAGACGCCGTCGACGTCCGTGTAAATCAGACACTCGTCGGCTTTCAATGCGGCAGCGACCGCGACTGCTGACGTATCCGAACCGCCGCGACCCAGCGTAGTGATATTGCCCTCGGGGTCGATGCCCTGGAAGCCCGTGATCACCACGACTTTGCCCGCTTCGAGATCGCGCAGCACGCGCTCGCCGTCGATTTCGCTGATGCGCGCTTTCGTGAACGCGCTATCCGTTTTGACGGGCACTTGCCAGCCGGCATAGCTGACCGCGTCGACGCCGGCTTCCTGCAACGCGATAGCGAGCAGTCCTGAGCTGACCTGCTCGCCGGTAGCGGCAATCATGTCGAGTTCGCGCGGGCTCGGCTGGCCCGTGATTTCTTTCGCGAGACCGAGCAAACGGTTGGTTTCGCCGGACATCGCCGACGGCACGACGACCATCTTGTGGCCGGCCTTGTGCCATTTCGCGACGCGCTTGGCGACGTTCTTGATGCGCTCGACCGAGCCCATCGAAGTGCCGCCGTATTTATGTACGATGAGTGCCATTGTCGTTCTGAACTGGAGGATAAACCGCGCTGGCGCGCTGGAGACAACCGCACAAAAGCACAGGGAGCGCAACGTCTTGTGAACGACGGCAAAGTGTGTGGCGGCGTAAATGCAGCACGCGTGCAGCACGCGCGGATTTGCCCGGGAATGATCGCTAGTGGCTGCCGGATACGACGGATCACGCTCGCAAACCGGCTATGGCGACGACAGCGAAGGCGAAATCGGGTCGGGCAAACGAGTTAAATTACCCGATCGAGCGCAAAAAGACAAGCCAAAATGGCCGTCGAATGCTCCGTATTTTCGGCTGGAAAGGCGTATCCGGCGCGCTTTTGCGCCCTTTTTGCTTCCGTCCCCGGAGATTCACCGGATGGATAAGCCGCCCGTCCGACTGGCCGGTCAGGCGATCAGCAAGTCGTCGCGCCAGATGATCCTGATGCGCGGCTCCATCGCATCGACCTGTGCGGGCAACGCTGCGCGGTTCAGGCCGAGTAAGGGCACGAACAGCAGGTCGCCCCCCACGTAAAGCAGCGGCACGTCGCGCTTCCATGCAGGAATGCCCCGCTCCTGGAACAGATTTTTCAGCGTTCGGCTGGGGGCGCCTCGCGCAGCGCAGGTACGCATCCGTTCGCCGCCGACGCGCGAGCGCGCACTCAGCAATGCCCGGCGCAGAACGCTGACAGGAAGCGTATCGGGATCGTTCGGCGCCGGGTCGGCAGGCTCACCGGCTTCTCCATCGGCCCCATCAGAAACCGCGCGGGGCCCCGCTCCCAGATTCGCCTCGACCGGGGCGAACACAAACGTGCCCCGCCATTGAGGCAATCGCCACACCGCTTCGCCGTGCCATGCAAGTTCGCTGATTGCACGCACGGCGAGCGCGGTTTCGTCGGCAGGATCGCGGCTATCGCCCGCCTCCCAATAGACGAGGCCGCGATAACTGCGCAACGCCTGCCCCGCATGATCGATACGCAGACTATGGCCCTCGCCTGCCGCTCCGACTTCGCGCAACTGGCGCAACGCGTCGGTAAGACGCGCGGTCGATGCGGCAACGAGACCCCGGGTACGCATCCAGTAACGCAGCAAATTGAGCGCACGATCGTCGTCGAGAGCGAGCAGCGCGTCATGCGATAACGCGTGGCCCTCATCGCGCCCCGCCGCATCCAGATCGACGCGCGCGAGCTCGTCGAGCAGACGTTGCGCCGATGCCGCATGGGCCGCGGTGCGCGCGAGGGCGTCGCGAAAACCAGGAAAATGGACGGCCAGTGCCGGCGTCACCTCGTGGCGCAATGCGTTGCGCGCGTAACGGGTGTTGGCGTTCGACTCGTCGTCGATCCAGCGCAGAGCGCGGGCGCTTGCATACTGTTCGAGCTGGGCACGCAGCAGATGTAGCAAAGGTCTCACACGCACCGCGGCGGCACCGGCCGGCAAGTATTCGGGCGCCATCGCGGCAAGGCCCGCGAAGCCCGCGCCGCGCAGCAACTGCAACAGCACCGTCTCCGCCTGATCGTCTGCGTGTTGCGCGAGCCAGAGCATATGAACGGCGTGTGTTGCGCACATCGCGTCCAGCGCGCGATAACGCGCATTGCGCGCCGCCGCCTCGACACTCGCCCCCGCATCACGCGGCACCTCGACGCGCTGCGCGGCGAACTCGACGCCACGTTCACGCGCGAATGCTTCGCAGTGCGCGAGCCATTCGTCGGCGTGAGCACTCAGCCCATGATGCACATGCAGCGCGACACAGCGCGACGCACCCGCGACCCGCACCGCCGCATCGAGCAGCACAGTCGAGTCGACGCCGCCACTGAACGCCACCGCAATGCGCGCATCGGCAGGCAGCGCGGACAGCGCCACGCCGACCGCCTCGAGAACGAGGCGGTCAGCGGGGGAATCGGCGGTGGGAGTCACGTCGTTAGCGCGCGAAGCGCCGAAGGACGAAAGAAAACGCGCGCGGGTTCAAGCACCCGGCGTGGTTTCCTTGAATTTGCCGTACGCCATCAACCGTTCGAAACGGCGTTGACGCAGGTCGTTGATGCTCATGCCCTGGAACTGGCGCAGCGAATCGGCGAGCGCACGGCGCAACATGGCGGCCATGCCCTTCGGATCGCGATGCGCGCCGCCGAGCGGCTCGTTGACGATCTTGTCGATCAGACCGAGCGCCTTCAGACGATGCGCGGTCAAGCCGAGCGCTTCCGCGGCTTCCGGCGCTTTCGCGGCGCTCTTCCACAGAATCGACGCGCAGCCTTCCGGCGAAATCACCGAGTAGGTCGAGAACTGCAGCATCAGCACGCTGTCGCCGACGGCAATCGCGAGCGCGCCGCCCGAACCGCCTTCGCCGATGATCGTGGCGATCAGCGGCGTCTTCAATTCAGCCATCACGTACAGATTGCGGCCGATCGCTTCGGACTGGCCACGCTCTTCGGCGCCGATACCCGGGTACGCACCCGGTGTGTCGATGAACGTGAAAATGGGCAAACCGAACTTCTCGGCGAGGCGCATCAGGCGTTCGGCCTTGCGATAGCCTTCCGGACGCGGCATGCCGAAGTTGCGCAGCGCGCGCTCCTTGGTGTCACGGCCCTTCTGATGGCCGATCACCATGCAGGCCTGGCCGTTGAAACGCGCGAGGCCACCGACGATCGACAGGTCGTCCGCATAGTTACGGTCGCCGTGCAGTTCGTGGAAATCGGTGAACAACTCGTTCACGTAATCGAACGTGTACGGGCGCTGTGGGTGTCGGGCGATTTGCGAAACCTGCCACGGGGTGAGGTTCGCGTACAGATCTTTGGTGAGCTGTTGGCTTTTCTTGGACAGCCGCTCGATCTCTTCCGAAATATCGACGGCCGAATCGTCCTGCACGAAGCGCAATTCTTCGATCTTCGCTTCGAGTTCAGCGATCGGCTGTTCGAAATCCAGAAAGGTGGTCTTCATTGGTTGTAATCCTTGGACTTACCGGCAGCGCGTATTCTAACCGCGCTCGCCGATGTCGAAACCGTCTCTCAACTATCAATTTTTAACAATTGATAGTTTTTTGAAACAGCATGGCTTCTTGTTCTTCAGTAGTCGACCGTCAACGGATCGAGACTACGCCACATATACCAGGTGGCGACGGTACGCCACGGCTCCCAGTTTGCCGCAACCTCCCGCGCTTCGCTGCGCGTAACCGGCTCGCCGCTAAAGTAATTGACGCTGATGGCACGGATCAGACCGAGGTCGTCGAGCGGCAGCACATCCGGGCGCGACAGATTGAAGATCAGGAACATTTCCGCGGTCCAGCGGCCGATGCCGCGAATCTGCGTGAGTTCGGCGATCACCGCCTCGTCGTCCATCGAGGTCCACTTGCCGACGTGCAGCGCGCCCGACACGAAGTGCTGCGCGAGATCGAGCACGTATTCCGCCTTGCGCCTGGAAAGCCCGCACCCGGTCAGCTTGTCCTGACCGAGCTTGATGAACTGCTGCGGCACGAGCTTCGGGCACGCTGCCTCGACTTTCGCCCAGACCGCCTGCGCGGACGCCACCGAAATCTGCTGCCCGACCACCGAGCGCGCGAGCGTGACGAACGGGTCGCCCCGGCTCAGCAGATGCACCGGGCCGAACTTCGGAATCAGCTTCTTCAGAATACGGTCGCGCTTGACGAGGTCCGCGCACGCCTTGTCCCAATACGCCGGGCGGCTGACTTCGGGCGTGAGGCCGCCGATCTGCACCGGCACCGCGACTTCTGCAGCACCCGCCGCTTCGCCGCCCGCACTCGATGACGCGCGCGTCTTGCGCACGACTTCGCCTTCGTGCCCTTCATGCGTAACGCGCTCGAGCGCCTGCACCTCGCCGGCGAGTTCGGCGGGCAACGCACCATTGCTTTTTGCGCGCGGCGCTTTGGCCCGTTTTGAAGCAGCCGCGGGTGCCGACGCACCGTTCAGCGCGCGCTTGACCGCAGGCTTCTTCGCGGCGCCTGCCGCGACACGTTTGCCCGTCTTCGCCGCCACGCCGGCGGCTTTCGACGATGCTTTCTTTACCGCGCCGCTGTCCGCACGAGCCGACGTTCGTGTCGACTTTGCTGCGGCTGCCGCGTTTGTTTGAGACGTGGCTCGTTTAGCCGGCGTCTTCGTGGCCGTTGCCATCCTGCCTCCTGCCTGGCGAGTCGATCAGAGGGAAGTACGAGGTGCGCTCACACGCGCCGCCACTCGGTCAACCCGCCGGGTTTGTCTTCAAGTGCAACGCCGGCTTCGAGCAATTCGGCCCGGATCCGGTCTGCTGCCGCATAGTCTTTCGCCTGCTTGGCTGCCACGCGCGCGGCGATCTTCGCTTCGATCGCGGCGGGCTCGAGCGCGCCTTGCGCAGCGGCGCCCGCAGCCTGTTGCAGGTAGGCACGCGGCTCCCGGCCGAGCAAGCCGAGCACTTGCGCAAGCAGGCGCAATTGGCGGGCCAGCGCGGGGTCGCGCGTGCGGTTCACTTCAGTTGCCAACTCGAACAACACCGACACTGCAACCGGCGTGTTGAAGTCGTCGTTCATTGCCGCCTGAAAACGTTGCGCATGCGCTTCGTTCCAGTCGAGCTCCGCGCTGTCCGGCGTGACGTCTTTCAGCGCGGTGTACAAACGTGCGAGCGCGTTGCGAGCGTCGTCGATATGCACGTCGCTGTAATTCAACGGCGAGCGGTAATGCGCACGCGCGATGAAAAAACGCACAACCTCGGCATCGTACTGCGCCAATACTTCGCGGATCGTAAAGAAGTTATTCAACGACTTCGACATCTTCTCATTGTCGATCTGCACGTAGCCGTTGTGCATCCAGTAATTGACGAAGGTTTGTCCGGTGGCAGCTTCGCTTTGTGCAATCTCGTTCTCATGGTGCGGAAACTGCAGGTCCTGGCCGCCGCCATGAATGTCGAAATGCTCGCCGAGCAAGGTGCAGCCCATGGCCGAGCATTCGATATGCCAGCCTGGCCGGCCGCGCCCGTACTTCGATTCCCAGCCGGTGTCCGCCGGCTCCTCCGGCTTCGCCTGCTTCCACAGCACGAAGTCGAGCGGGTCCTGCTTGGCGTCGTTCGCCGCGACGCGCTCACCGGCGCGCAGATCCTCGAGCGACTTGCCCGACAGCTTGCCGTAGCCCGCGAACTTGCGCACCGCATAGTTCACGTCGCCGTCGGCCGCCTGATACGCGTAGCCGTTCGCCTCGAGCTTTTCGATCATGCCAAGCATCTGCGGAATGAAATCGGTGGCGCGCGGCTCCAGATCGGGCCGCTCGATGCCGAGCGCGTCCGCGTCTTCGTGCAAGGCCTTGATGAAGCGATCGGTCAGCGCCTTGATCGTCTCGCCGTTCTCGAGCGCGCGGCGGATGATCTTGTCGTCAATATCCGTGATATTGCGCACGTAGGTCACCTCGTAACCGAGCGTGCGCAACCACCGTTGCACGATGTCGAACACGACCATCACGCGCGCGTGACCGACATGGCAATAGTCGTATACGGTCATCCCGCAGACGTACATCCGTACGACGCCATCCTGCAGCGGCACGAAAGTTTGCTTGTCACGCGCGAGCGTGTTGTAGATGCGCAGTGATTCCATAGAGAACGGTGCGTTGGCCGAAAGAAATCCGCAATGTGTTTCGTGCTGTTTCGCGCATGAAGCGCCCCGCGAGAAGACAGCGGGTGCGTTCCTTAACGAAACAGGCAACAGCAGCAAACCGGTGCACCTGGTGCGGCGGTCAGGCTGCGGTCAAGGCGGAGACGACCACGAGTGGCGAAAAGACAGTTTGCGGTTCGACGGAACGCGCAGACCTTTTGTTAGAATGGGTCGGAGTATAACATCCAGACCTGAGCCTATGAAACCTTCCAGCGGCCGCGCGCGCAGCGCTGCGACCCTCGCCGCGACGGCATTCTGCGCCGTCGCCCTCACGGTCTTGCCGGCTGCTGCGGCGTACGCGCAGAAAGCCTCCACGCTGCCGCAAGGGCCCGCCGTGCGTGACAACACGCCGGAGATCGACGCGTCGATTACGCAGAAGAACTGGCAAACCGCGCTCACTCAGCTCGACGCGCGCATTGCCTCGAATCCGCGCGACGCGCAGGCAAAGTTCAAACGCGCCACGGTGCTGGCGCACCTGGATCGCGACGACGAAGCAATCGCCGCCTTCACCGAACTCACGCAACTGTATCCCGAGCTGCCCGAACCGTATAACAACCTGGCGGCGCTCTATGCAAAGCACGGCCGTTACGCCGAAGCGCGCGCTGCGCTCGAAACGGCGACCAAGGTGAATCCGGGCTACGGTCTCGCCTATGAGAATCTCGGCGACCTGTATCTGCGCATGGCCAACGAAGCCTACCGTCGCGCGCAGAGCCTCGGCAAAGCCAGCGCCACAACCAGGCAACGTCTCGTGGACATCCAGAACGTCATTTCGCCGCCCAAGGGCAAAACACCGGCGAAGCAGGCCGCCGCGCCTGTCGAGGCCAGCGCCCCGCGCTCGAGCGCGGACATGACGCAAACGCCGAGCTTCCAGTACGGCGGCGCCAATGGCTCGTTTGCCATGCCGCCCTACATGGCGCCGTCGCAGTAACACGGTCATCGTTTTCGGCAACACGTTTTTTCCAACCCTGAGGACTTTCATGAAATGGTTGATGTTGGCGCTCGGCAGCGCCGCCCTGATCGCAAATGCCCCCGCCTTTGCCCAGTCCGGTTCGCAGGCCGCGCACCCGTCCGTCCTCTTCAAGACCACCGAAGGCGACATCCGTGTCGAGCTGTATCCTGAGAAGGCGCCGAAAACCGTCGCCAACTTCCTCGACTACGTGAAATCCGGCCAGTACAGCGGCACGATCTTCCATCGCGTGATTCCCGGCTTCATGATTCAGGGCGGCGGTTATACGCAGAGCTTCGCTGAGAAGCCCACGCGCGCGCCGATTCCGCTCGAAAGCCGCAACGGTCTGAAGAACACCGTCGGCACGCTCGCGATGGCGCGCACCAGCGACCCGAATTCGGCCACCGCGCAGTTCTTCATCAACACCGTCGACAACGCCGGCCTCGACTATCCGAATCCGGACGGCAACGGCTACGCGGTATTCGGCAAGGTCACGAGCGGTATGGACGTCGTGAAGAAGATCGAAGGCACGCCCACCACCACGCGCGGCCCGATGAGCGACGTGCCGCAAAAGCCGATCGTGATCGAATCGGCCACGGTTGTCGGCAAGTAACCGAACACACCCGGATAAAGCAGAACAAAAGAGCAGCACCCGGCGCGCTGTACACGAAGTCAACGATAACTGATAACTCTACGCACCCGGCGCGGCCCGTCGTCATTGCATCTCACATGACGGGCGGCCACGCCTTTTACTCACTCCGATCATCAAAGGATTCCATCATGGTTGAACTGCACACGAACCACGGCGTCATCAAACTCGAACTGGACGCTGAAAAGGCGCCGAAGTCGGTTGAGAACTTCCTCAACTACGTGAAGGCCGGCCACTACGACAATACGGTGTTCCACCGCGTGATCGACGGCTTCATGATCCAGGGCGGCGGTTTCGAACCCGGCATGAAGCAGAAGCCGACGGCAGAGCCGATCACCAACGAAGCGAACAACGGTCTGAAGAACGTCAACGGCTCGATCGCGATGGCTCGGACGAACGACCCGCACTCGGCAACGGCGCAATTCTTCATCAACGTGAACGACAACGACTTCCTGAATCACTCGTCGCCGACGCCGCAAGGCTGGGGCTACGCCGTGTTCGGCAAGGTCGTCGAAGGCATGGACATCGTCGAGAAGATCAAGAAGGTCAAGACGGGTTCGAAGGGCTTTCATCAGGACGTGCCGGCCGACGACGTCGTGATCGAAAAAGCAGTGATCGTCGACTAAGCGTCGGATCAACGCTACCCCGTTCGAACTGAAATCAGGCACCTTCAATGCTGCAAGAAACGCCGCTGCGAAGCGTCGCCGCGGGCGTGCCTGGCGAGGGCAAACGCCCGCACGCCGCACGCCCGTTTTTTTTCCTCTCGGATATTCATCTGAGCGAGGCGATTCCGCGCACCGTCGCCGCGTTTGAACACTTCATACGCGTCACGGCCGAGCAGGCGGATTCGGTTTTCATTCTCGGCGATCTGTTCGAGTACTGGATCGGCGACGACATGCTGGTCGAGCCGTTCGCCGCGCGAATGGCAGCGTTGCTGCACACGCTGTCGGAGCGCGGCATCGCGCTCTACATCATGCACGGCAATCGCGATTTTCTGCTCGGCAAGCGCTTCATGAAAGCAGCCGGCGCGATCTGGCTGCCCGACCCGTTCGTGATCACCGCATTCGGCACGCGCATCATCCTCGCGCACGGCGACGGCCTCTGCACAGCCGATCGCGGCTATCAAATTTTCCGAGGCCTCGCGCGCTGCCGTTTGGCGCAGATGCTGTTTCTCGCGTGGCCGTTTCGCTGGCGTCAGGCGCTGGCGGAAAACATGCGCTCGAAAAGTGAGCAAGGCCGCTCGCGGCCGATTTCGGCGAAATATGACGTGACGGCGAAGGCCGTTGCTGCGTTATTCAAGTCGTCGAAAACGGCCACGATGATTCATGGGCACACGCACCGGCCGGCGCGGCATCGCGAACCGGACGGCACACGCTGGGTTTTGCCGGACTGGGATCTCGACCACGGCGAGCGCCGTGGCGGCTATCTGCGAATCGACGCGGAAGGAATTCGGGCGTTGCCGCTGGAGTGATCTGGGCGCGCGGATGGGCCGGTGACCGTGCGCATCAGCATGTGCACGTCCATGATTCGCCGGTGCCTTGCGCGAGGCGTTCTCGTGCACCGGCGGAGAATTAGCGCGCCGCCACCCCTTCCGCTTTTCCCGCAATCGCGGCCGACAGGCGCCGCAAGTCGAGCAATGCCGCATCGGCGCCTTGCAGACCTTCCAGACTTGTTCCCAGCCGCTCCAGCGCGTCGACGATTTCGTCGATACGCTTCGATTGCGTGGCGGCGTGATCGATCAGGCCGTGAATCGCCAACGAAACCGGGTCGTCCGCATTCGGTGTGATGCCGTAGGCGCAGAATCCGCTGCTTTCAGACGCGCGTTTGGCTTCCTGCGCTGCACTGCCGGACTGCGCACCGGACCCCGCCGCCGGAATAATGATCCGGGCCGGATTGCCTACCGCCGTGCCGCGTGCCGGCACGGGCTTCGTGACCACCGCATTCGAACCGATCTTCGCGTCCGCGCCAATCGTGAAGCCGCCGAGCACCTTCGCGCCGGCTCCGACGATCACGCCGCGCTCGAGCGTCGGGTGGCGCTTCGCACCCCGTGTGAGCGACGTACCACCGAGCGTCACGCCCTGGTAGATCGTGCAGTCGTCGCCTATTTGCGCGGTCTCGCCAATCACGACACCCATGCCGTGGTCGATGAACACGCGGCGGCCAAGCGTCGCGCCCGGATGAATTTCGATGCCGGTCATGAAACGCGCCATCTGCGAGATGAAACGCGCGAGCCAGCGGCGCCTCGCCTGCCAGCATCCATGCGCGAGCCGGTGCAGCACGAGGGCGTGCAGACCCGGGTAACACGTGAGGACTTCCCATGCGCTGCGGGCGGCGGGATCGCGCTCGCGGATCGTGGCAATGTCTTCGCGAAGTCTCGTGAACATGGCAGGGACTGTGTCGTGGGGGAAAGGACCGCAGGCGTGAAACACCACGCATCGCGGAGGCTTGCCGCATAGCAGATCGGCAGCTTTGCTTAGAACGTTTTGAGCAATTGTAGGGCGATTGCGCGAAACCTGCCGGAAGCCCACGCTGCCGGCAAGGTCGTCGATTGCAGGGGGATCGGCGCACCGCCAGTGCGCGCCGCCCCGCGTCCTTCAAGAAGCGTCGCCGCCCGGCGTTCTGGTTTTCAGCAGAATATGCTTGGCGATGCCGCGCACGATGTTGACCTCCTCCCGCTCCAGACCGGAACGCGCGAACAGGCGCCGCAAACGCGACATCAGCTTTTTCGGATTGGCCGGATCGAGAAACTCGAGCGCAATCAGCGCACTTTCCAGATGCGCGTACATGCTTTCGATTTCGTCGCTCGCCGCCCGTGCGCCGAGCGCCTCGCCCTGCCCCGAGGACGCCTGCCCCGCGCACGCCTGTGCCGCGGCGGCCGGCGCGGATGTTGCGTCGCCGGCAGACAGATACGCCGTGCGCAACTCATACGCCAGCACCTGCACCGCCTGCGCGAGATTGAGCGAACTGTAGGCCGGATTGGCCGGAATATGCGCGAGCGCGCTGCAACGCTCGACGTCCTCATTCGACAAACCCGTGCGCTCGTTGCCGAACACCAGTGCGATCTCGCCATGCGCCGCCTGCTCGCGCGCGGCGCCGGCCGCGGCACGCGGCGTCCATTGCGGCGGCCCGTATTCGCGCAACCGCGCGGTCAGCGCGATCGACCAATGCACGCCGCTCAACGCGTCGGCAAGCGTCGGCACGACGTGCGCGGATGCCAGCACGTCGTCGGCACCGCTCGCCATGGCGATGGCTTCCGGATCGCTTTGCACGTGCGGCACACGGGGCGACACCAGCACGAGGCGCGAAAAACCCATGGTTTTCAGCGCGCGAGCCGCGGCGCCGACGTTGCCGGGATGGCTGGGCTCGACGAGCACGAAGCGCGTCGACGTAAAACCGCCGCGCAGGTCCGCCACGGCGGGATCGGAGGAATGGTGGGTGTGGTCCACGATGAAACTCGGCAGGCTAAAGAACGCGTATGGTAGCGCCAACCCCGCGCCGGCTCCGAATTGCGCATGAATTGCGCATGAATTGGCGCATGCCGGCCGCACAAAACGCGTGCCAATCTTTGCCAATCGCCCGTCATACCGCCTGCCGGACAGCAAGCGCTGCCGCGGCGGCCGGACTCAGGTAAAATACCAGGATTCGCGTCCGGCTTTCGTCTGTGAAAAGTCCGGCGCCTCGTTCTTATTCAATTCGTCTCCGTCGGCGGAACCCGCACCGATCCTTTACCGGACGTGCGTTCCGTGCTGTTTCCGCGCCCCTCGATGGCGCTCAGTCAGCGCTCATCCCGCGCTCATTTACCGGCAAGCAGCCGTGCTGCCCCGGCACAAGGATCCAGTCTCATGCATCCCATGCTCAATATCGCTGTGAAGGCCGCGCGCCGCGCAGCCCAGATCATCAACCGCGCGTCGCTCGACCTCGATCTCATCCAGGTCAGCAAGAAACAGCACAACGATTTCGTCACGGAGGTCGACAAAGCGTCTGAAGCGGCGATCATCGATACGCTCAAGACCGCCTACCCCGATCACGCCATTCTCGCCGAAGAATCCGGCAAGTCGCAGAACGAGTCCGAATATCAGTGGATCATCGATCCGCTCGACGGCACCACCAATTTCATCCACGGTTTCCCGTACTACTGCGTGTCGATCGCGCTCGCCCATAAGGGCATCGTGACGCAGTCGGTGGTCTACGATCCGACCCGCAATGACCTGTTCACCGCCTCGCGCGGCCGCGGCGCGTTCCTGAACGACCGCCGCATCCGTGTCGCCAAGCGCGACCGTCTCGCCGACGGCCTGATCGGCACCGGTTTTCCGTTCCGCGAAACCGACGGCCTCGAAGCGTACGGCCGCCAGTTTGCCGAAATGACGGAAGCCTGCGCCGGCCTGCGCCGTCCGGGCGCCGCCGCGCTCGATCTGGCCAACGTCGCCGCCGGCCGGATGGACGGCTTCTTCGAACAGGGCCTGAATCCGTGGGACGTCGCCGCGGGCAGCCTGCTGATCACGGAAGCCGGTGGTCTGGTCGGCAACTACACGGGCGACTCCGATTTCCTGCACGTCGGCGAAATCGTTGCGGGCAATCCGAAGGTCTACGCGCAGATGATCCCGATCCTGTCGCGCTACAGCCGTACGCGTCAGCAATCGGCTTAAGGTTTCTGGCCTGGAGCCTCCGGGCAGGCGCTCACGCCTGCTATCCGGGCGACTCTGCATCGGCTTGAGCGACACAAGAAAGCGGCTTCGGCCGCTTTTTCGTTGGCGCGCCTGCATCCCGCGAGCGTTCGTGCTACAAAGCGGAAGGCCGCGCCGGCACGCTCGATTCGCCGGTTGCGTTTCGCGCGTCTTTCACAGCGCCCTGCTTCGCGTCATATTTGCGCGCAGCTTCGAACCCGCTTCATGAAAAAAGGCTTCTACACAATTATCGCGGCGCAGTTTATTTCGTCGCTCGCGGACAATGCCCTGCTGATCGCCGCCATCGCCTTGCTATCGGTGATCCGCTCGGCCGCCTGGGTCACGCCGCTGCTGCAGATTTTCTTCACCGTCTCCTACGTGCTGCTTGCGCCCTTCGTCGGCGCATTCGCCGACGCGCTGCAAAAGCGGCACGTGATGTTCGTCTCCAACGCGCTCAAGGCAAGCGGCTGCCTGATGATGATCGCCGGCGTTCATCCGATGATCGCGTACGGCGTGGTCGGTTTTGGCGCGGCCGCATACTCGCCAGCCAAATACGGCATTCTCACCGAACTGCTTCCCGCGGAAAAACTCGTCAAGGCAAACGCCTGGCTCGAATCGGCCACCGTGCTGTCGACCATTGTCGGCACGATGGTCGGCGGCGCGCTGATCAGCACACTCGCCGATAAATTCGTCGCCCACGCGCATTTGCCGCTGATCCGCTCCTCCGCCGATCTGGCCATGTTCGCGGTAATGCTCACGTATGCCGTCGCGGCCGGGATCAACATCTTCATTCCCGACACCGGCGCGCGCTATCCGAACCGTTTGACCGAACCGAAGAAACTGGTCGGCGATTTCTATCATTGCTTCAACGTGCTGTGGGCCGACAAGCTCGCGCAGATTGCGCTGTGGGTCACGACGCTGATGTGGGGCGGCGCGGTCACGCTGCAATTGCTGGTGCTGAAATGGGCGAATGTGAACCTCGGTTTGTCGCTCTCGAAAGCCGCCGTGATGCAAGGCGTCACGGGCCTGGGCATCGCCGTCGGCGCGGCGGCTGCCGCCGCGCTAATTCCGTTGCGCCGTTCGCTGCGGGTGCTGCCGATCGGCATCCTCACGGGCGCGGTAGCGATCGCCATGGCGTTCTACAACAAGGACCTGTTTCCGGCGGGCGCCGGCATTCGCCTCGGCTCATACGTCCTGCTGTTCTATATCCTGTTCGCCTATCCCTTGATGATTCTGCTCGGCGCGCTGTCCGGATTTTTCATCGTGCCGATGAACGCTATTCTCCAGCACCGTGGCGCGACCCTGCTCTCCGCCGGTCATTCGATCGCGGTGCAGAATTTCAACCAGAATCTGGCCGTGCTGCTGATGCTCGGCGCCTACGCGATCCTGCTCACCGCGAAGATGCCGGCGCAATGGATCATCGTCGTGTTCGGCAGCTTCATCACGTTCATGATGTGGCTCGCAAAACGGCGCAGTGCCGTGAATGAGCGCACAGTGGATATGCGGGCGCTGGTGGAAGAATGACGGCATGGCAAGCGTCACACGACAGGTGCGAGTATGGACGTGCCGGCATGCGAACAGTATGGCGGATTGGCCGTCCGGCCAGGGTCCGCTCGCCGCGCCGGCGGGTTAAACTCACGCCCTGAACAGCTAACGCAAAAAGACACCAAGGATGGGTATTCAAACCGCAGCGGCCAATGACGTCGCACAACACACGCCCATGATGCAGCAGTATCTACGCATCAAGGCGGATCATCCGGGCACGCTGGTGTTCTACCGGATGGGCGACTTCTATGAACTCTTTTTCGAAGATGCGGAAAAAGCCGCGCGTCTGCTCGATTTAACACTTACGCAGCGTGGTGCGTCGGCAGGCAACCCGATCAAGATGGCGGGCGTGCCGCATCATGCGGTCGAACAGTATCTGGCCAAGCTGGTGAAGCTCGGCGAATCCGTCGCGATTTGCGAGCAGATCGGCGATCCGGCTACGTCGAAAGGGCCTGTCGAGCGCAAAGTCGTACGCGTAGTCACGCCGGGCACGCTGACGGACGCAGCCCTTCTGTCCGACAAGAGCGATGTCTATCTGATGGCGCTGTGCGTCGCGCATAACCGGCGCGGCGTCGCGACGAGCGTCGGGCTCGCGTGGCTGAATCTGGCGAGCGGCGCATTGCGCCTCGCCGAAGTTGCTCCCGATCAGGTGGCAGCCGCGCTCGAACGGATTCGTCCCGCGGAAATTCTGGTGGCCGATACGTCGGCCGATTCCGCGAGCTGGACGCCGCCCGTCAACGCCGGCGCCCTCACCCGCGTGCCGGTCTGGCACTTCGATATCGCCTCGGGCACGCAACGCCTGTGCGATCAACTGGAAGTGGCCGGCCTCGACGGCTTCGGCGCGCATTCGCTGACCGCCGCATGCGGAGCGGCAGGCGCGCTGCTGCTGTATGCGGCGGCCACGCAAGGCCAGCAACTGCGCCACGTGCGCAGCCTGAAGGTCGAGTACGAGTCCGAATATATCGGCCTCGACCCCGCCACGCGCCGCAATCTTGAACTCACGGAAACGCTGCGCGGCACCGAATCGCCCACGCTGTGCTCGCTGCTCGACACCTGCTGTACGACGATGGGCAGCCGTCTGCTGCGTCACTGGCTGCACCATCCGCCGCGTGAAGCCGCCGTGGCGCAAGCACGTCAGCAGGCCATCGGCGCATTGCTCGACGCGCCGCTGGCGGCAAGCGTCGACACGCTGCGCGGCGCGTTGCGGCAGATTTCCGACATCGAGCGGATTACCGGGCGTCTGGCACTGCTGTCCGCGCGGCCTCGCGATCTGTCGAGCTTGCGCGATACGTTCATCGCGTTGCCCGAACTGCGCACGCAACTCGCGGCCGTTTCGTCCAATGCAGATTCGCTGGCGCGTATCGACGCGTCGCTGGAACCGCCGCAGGCGTGCGTCGAACTCCTCAAGCGCGCGGTCGCGCAGGAGCCATCCGCCATGGTGCGCGACGGCGGCGTGATCGCGCGCGGCTACGATGCGGAACTCGATGAACTGCGAGATATTTCGGAGAACTGCGGGCAGTTCCTGATCGACCTCGAAACACGCGAACGGGCGCGTACCGGCATCGGCAATCTGCGCGTCGAGTACAACAAGGTGCACGGCTTCTATATCGAAGTCACACGCGGCCAGACCGACAAGGTGCCGGACGACTACCGCCGCCGTCAGACGCTGAAAAACGCCGAGCGTTACATCACGCCGGAACTGAAAACGTTCGAAGACAAGGCGCTCTCCGCACAGGAACGCGCGCTGGCCCGGGAACGCTCGCTGTACGACGCGTTGCTGCAAGCGCTGCTGCCTTTTATCCCGGACTGCCAGCGGGTTGCCGCAGCACTCGCCGAACTCGATCTGCTGGCTGCATTCGCTGAACGCGCCCGCGCACTCGATTGGGTCGCACCGACGTTTTCGCCGGACACCGGCATCGAAATCGAGCAGGGCCGGCATCCGGTTGTCGAGGCCCAGGTCGAGCAGTTCATCGCCAACGACTGCACGCTCAGCCCCGAGCGCAAACTGCTGCTGATCACCGGCCCGAACATGGGCGGTAAGTCGACCTTCATGCGGCAGACCGCGCTGATCGCCTTGCTGGCGTACGTCGGCAGCTATGTGCCGGCACGGCGCGCGTCATTCGGCCCGATCGATCGCATTTTCACGCGCATCGGCGCGGCGGACGATCTGGCCGGCGGCCGTTCCACCTTCATGGTGGAAATGACCGAAGCGGCGGCGATCCTGAACGACGCGACACCGCAAAGTCTCGTGCTGATGGACGAAATCGGGCGCGGCACATCGACATTCGATGGCCTTGCGCTAGCCTGGGCCATCGCGCGGCACCTGCTCTCGCACAACGGCTGTCATACGCTGTTCGCCACGCACTATTTCGAGTTGACGCAGTTGCCCGCCGAGTTTCCACACGCGGCCAATGTGCATCTGTCGGCAGTCGAGCATGGGCACGGTATCGTGTTCCTGCATGCGGTCAATGAAGGTCCGGCGAATCAGAGCTACGGTTTGCAGGTCGCGCAGCTGGCCGGCGTGCCAAACGCAGTAATCCGCGCGGCCCGAAAGCATCTCGCGCATCTCGAACAGCAGTCCGCAGCGCAACCCGCGCCGCAACTCGATCTGTTCGCGACGCCTGTGCCTATGCTCCTCGAAGACGCCGAAGACGAACGCGGCGCGAAGCCGGAAGCAGCGGTATCGCCGGCCATGCAGGCACTCGCCGAGCGCCTGCGCGCCATTGATCCGAATGATCTGCGGCCCCGCGAAGCGCTCGATCTGCTGTACGAACTGCACGAGCTGGCCACCGCGCCGGATGCAGATCATTGACGCACACAGGCCCTCGCAGCGCCCGCGCAAACTTTGCGCGGCGCTGAGCCTCGTCCTCACGCGCACGCGCAGCCTTGCGTCGCTCGCGTGTCTGGGTTCGCTACTGGCGCTCACCCCGCTCGCCCACGCCGAAACGTCGCGCTATGCGTTCGCGGTCATCGCCAGCACGATGCAAAGTCCCGCGGACGAGGCGCCCACGCAACGCCTGATCGAGGCGATCAGCCGCGAACGCAACATTTCGTTCATTGTCTACGACGGTAATCTGAGGGGTACGAAAGAAGCCTGCCGGGATGCGCTATACGAACGCCGCCATGCGCTGCTTGAAACATCGCGGCCCGCCCTCTTCTTCATTCCGGGCCAGCATGACTGGACCGACTGCGGCACGGCCGAGGCCGGCGGCTTTGACCCGGTCGAGCGGCTCGATCAGTTGCGCCAGACCCTGTTCACCGACCCCACGTCGATGGGTCAAAACCCAATCGCATTGACGCGCGAAAGCGAGGTATCGCGCTTTCGTCCCTTTCGGGAAAACGTGCGCTGGCAAGTCGGCGACACCGTCTTCGTCGGCCTCAACGTGCCGGGTCCGAATAATCACTACCTGACCGCGGGCGGCCGCAACGGCGAGTTCGAAGACCGCGTGATCGCCAATGCGTTCTGGCTCGAGCACGCCGGTGAATATGCCAAGCGCCGCGACGCCCGCGCGATTGTCGTCTTTATTCAGGGTGACCCCGATCCCGAGCGCTACGAACGGCCTGACCGTTTCGCGTGGCTGCGCTTTGCGCGCAACACGCGCCGCGACGGTTTTCTGGAATTCAAACGCAGCCTTGTCAAACTCGCGCAGATTTTTCGCGGCCCCGTGCTGCTGATTCATTGCGACGACGAACGCGCGAGCGGCGGCTTCGTGATCGATCAGCCGCTACGCAATGACAAGGGGATGCTGGTGACGAATCTCACGCGTGTCGCGATCGCGCCGCATGATCGTCTTAACCAGTGGATTCAGATTGATGCGGATCTCGGCAAGAAACCGCCGTTCCGCGTGAGTGTGCGCGATGTGCCGAGGCAAATGCCAATGCCCACCACGCCATCCCTGCCGCAACGCGACGAGCCGGCCGCTTCAATGCCGGCAGTGCCTGCGTTAGGCCCGGCTTCCGAGTTGCCGCCCATGTTGCCGACACCTGGGCAACCTCAACCGCTCCAGCAGCAACCCGACCAGCCGCAATCCAAACCGGCGGACGACGGTAGCGGCGAGTATGGACAATACGGCCCGTACGGACCCGCGATGTCCGGGCCGCCCGCTTCAGCCGTGTTGCCGCACGCACCGGTTACGCCCTCAGGCGCTCCCGGGCTGCCCGCAAGCTCAGTGCAGCGTGGGCCCTGACTTTTCGTCATCGGCTTCGTCGTCATCGTCATCGAGGACTTCGAGGCCGTCGGCGCCATGCGCGTGTTCGTGCGTGATTTCGTCTTCGGTAGCCGGACGCACGTCCTTGACGGTCAGTGCGAAACGCAGCGCCATGCCGGCAAGCGGATGGTTGCCGTCGAGCACGACTTTGTCTTCTGCCACGTCGGTCACCACGTAGACGAGCGAATCGAGATCCTCGTCGCCTTCTTCCGGCGTGCCTTCGAATTGCATGCCGACTTCAAGCGGTTCCGGGAAGCGATCGCGCGGCTCGATCTTCACGAGATCAGGGTCGTACTCACCGAACGCGTCTTGTGGCTCGAGCTGGATCTGGGTCTCGAAGCCGGCCTCGTGGCCGTCGAGCTCTTCCTCGATCTTGGGGAACGTGCCATCATAGCCGCCGTGCAGATAGACCATCGGCTCGTCGCTTTCTTCAATCAGATTGCCCTGCGCATCCGACAGCTTGTAAGCGACCGACACGACGGTGTTCTTTGCGATTTTCATTCGATTCTCCAGAATACAACTCACATTATACGATGCCCAAGCGGCCCACTGACCACCCGGCCGACGCAGCTTCGGCACGGAAATCTTCGCCGGCTTCGAAGCCGGTGCTCCCCAGCCTGCCGCCGTCGCCCGACACGCCCACGCCCCTGCTCGGCAATCTGACACCGTCGCAATTCATGCGCCGATATTGGCAGAAAAAGCCCTTGCTGATCCGCCAGGCGATTCCGAACGTGGAAGCGCCGCTGTCACGCGACGAGTTTTTCGAGCTGGCTGATCGGGACGAGGTCGAAGCCCGGCTGATCACGCACTTTCGCAACAAATGGCAAATGGAGCACGGCCCGTTCGCGCCCGATGAACTGCCGTCGCTAAAGCAGCGCGCCTGGACCTTGCTCGTGCAAGGCGTGGACCTGTACGACGATCGCGCGCGGGCCTTGCTCGACCGCTTCCGCTTCGTGCCGGACGCGCGTCTGGACGACCTGATGATTTCGTATGCGAGCGATGGCGGCGGCGTCGGCCCCCACTTCGATTCCTACGATGTGTTTCTTTTGCAAGTAAAAGGTAAGCGCCGGTGGCGCATCAGCGCGCAGAAAGATCTGACGCTAGAGGCGGGTTTGCCTTTGAAAGTTTTACAGCATTTCGAGCCGGAACAGGAATGGCTGCTCGAACCGGGCGACATGTTGTACCTGCCGCCGCACATCGCTCATGACGGTGTTGCCGAAGGCGAATGCATGACCTGCTCGATCGGTTTTCGCGCTCCGTCGGCGGGCGAGCTGACCGCGCAGTTCCTCTACCATCTGGCCGAGCGCGGCGAGTCGGCGCCGCGCCCCGCCGCGCTCTATCGCGACCCGCAGCAACCGGCGGTCGACCGCCCGGCAGAATTGCCCGCAGCATTGATCGAACGGGTTGGCGCAATCCTTGCTGGAGTCAAATGGAATGAGCAGGACATTGCGTCGTTCCTTGGCACGTACCTCAGCGAACCGAAGCCGAGCGTTGTGTTTGATCCGCCGCAAAGGCCGCTCAACGTAGCGCGTTTCATTGGTCAGGCATCGAAGTCCGGGATCCGGCTCGATCGCAAGACTAATTTGTTGTACAACCGCCGTTTTTTCTTCGTAAATGGAGAGGAAACACAGTTTGATGGTGCTAAAAAGTGGTTGTTTGACCTCGCCGACCACCGGTGTATGAGTGCGAAACGCTTTGTAACACTCTCACACGATTCGTCGGTGACAGCACTACTACACGAGTGGTATTGTGCGGGCTGGATACAAGTGGGCGAGCTTGCGTAACTCTGCCCGCGTGTTATACCGTACTGTGAAATTTTGTATGAGAAAGACAACGTATTGACCCCGGATTTATGGATTGTCAGTACGAAAGTGCATATAATTTCCGCCCAAGCCGTAGGGAAGATTCTAGCTCGTCAAAAGAGCGTCTCCACCAGCGGCCCAGGTCGGTGTTGGAGCACATTACCGGTATTATTTTGCGCTGTTGCTTACCTTTAACCATAAAAGGACGTGATCATGAAGAAATCCCTCCTCGTAGCATCCCTGTTGGCAGCTGTGGCACTGGCTGCATGCAACAAGAGCAACGATCAAGCCGCTGCCCCGGCTAGCGACGCAGCTGCTGCTTCGGCACCGGCTGCTGCAGCTTCGGATTCGGCTGCTGCTGCATCGGGTGCGGCTGCTGCTGCGAGCGACGCTGCTGCTTCGGCTTCGGCCGCTGCTTCGGACGCAGGCGCTGCTGCTTCGGCTGCTGCTCCGGCTTCGGGCGCAAGCCAGTAAGCTGTCGCATAGGGTTCGCCTTCGGGCGGAAACTGCTCCAGGAAATCACCTTGATTTCCTGGGCAGTAAAGCAAAACGCCACGGATTCACATCCGTGGCGTTTTGTCATTTAAAAGCCGCTTTTTACAACGGCATTCACTTAATCACCTATTGAGCCGGCGTTGCCTTTTCTTCAAAAAACTCGCGCACGACTTCGATCTCACGCGTGCGCTTGAATGGCGGCAGGCTCTGCCATATACGGCGCCCATACGGCTTGTCGACCAGACGCGTGTCGCAGATCATCAGCACACCGCGATCGGTCTCAGCGCGAATCAGACGGCCTGCGCCCTGCTTCAGCGTAATGACGGCCTGCGGCAGTTGATGGACCGCAAACGGGCTCAGACCTTTCTTCGTCAGCGCATCCAGGCGCGCCGACAGCACCGGGTCGTCGGGCGGCGCAAACGGCAGCTTGTCGATCACGACCAGCGAGAGCGCATCGCCGCGCACATCCACGCCTTCCCAGAAGCTCTGACTACCCACCAGGATCGCATTGCCATAGGTACGGAAGCGGTCGAGCAACTCGGTGCGGCTCGCGTCGCCCTGCACGAGCAGCGGGTAGTTCCAGCCGCGCGTTTCGATGACGTCGCGCAACTTGTTCGAAATGCGATCCACCGCGCGCAGTGTCGTGCACAGCATGAATACGCCACCGCCGGATGCCTCGATCGCCGGCAAGGCAGCGTCGAACACGGCATCCGTAAACATCGGCGAGGAAGGCTGCGGCAGGTTGCGCGGCACGTACAGAAGCCCTTGCGTCGGATAGTCGAAGGGGCTTGGCAGTGTCATCGAACGTTTTGCGTTCAGGCCCATCTGCGCCGCATAGTGCGTGAAATCGCCCCGCACCGACAATGTCGCCGACGTGAAGATCCACGCGCGCGGCACACCGGCACGCTGCTTGGCGAAGATCGGCGCGACCGACAACGGCGTTTCGTGCAACTGCACCGTATGCGCGAAAACTTCGATCCAGCGCACCTTTTCATTCGGATCGGCAGGCTCGGCCCTGGCATCGCCCGCAGCGGCGTCAGCGGCTGCCCGTTCGGTCTCGGTGGGTGGCGTCGTCCAACCCGCCAGAACGCCTTGCAACTCGCGCGCGCGACGCAAACAGGCGCCGATCGATTCGGCGCGCTCGGCCTGGCTCGACAACGCGGAAGTCAATGCGTCGAGCTCGGTCTCAAGCGTTTCGAGCGCGGGAAATAACGGGTGATCGTCGGGTAGCTGACCGATCGACAAGCGTATCGAGTCTTCCTTGAACGCGAGCCGCACGTCACGCGCCGCGCGTTCGAGCGTCGAGCCAAGTTTGACCCAGTCGACCGACTCGCGCGCATGGCCCAGCCCCTCCGCTACGGAATCGCGCGCGAGCTCGAGAAACTGCGTGGTCGAAAGCGTTTCGCCGAAAAACAGCGTCGCGGTTTCCGGCAGTTGATGCGCTTCGTCGAAGATAACGGTGTTCGCCGTTGGCAGCAATTCGGCCATGCCGGTATCGCGCAACATGATGTCGGCGAAAAACAGATGGTGATTGACCACCACGATGTCGGCCTGTTGCGCCTCGCGGCGCGCCTGCATCACAAAGCACTCCTTGTAGTGCGGGCACTCCTGGCCGAGACAGTTTTCACGCGTGGACGTGACCATCGACCACACCGCCGCCGTTTCCGGCACGCTCGCGAGTTCGGCCTTGTCGCCGGTGCGCGTGATCTTGGCGAAACGAATGATGTCCTGCAGATACGAGGTTTCCTGGCGCGACGGCAAACGGCCGTTATCCGCCGTGCGCTGCAGGTAGTAATGGCACAGATAGTTCGCCCGCCCCTTGAGCATCGCCACCGAGACCGGCACGGCGAGTGCATCGCGCACAGTCGGAATGTCGCGCTGAAAGAGCTGATCCTGCAAATGCTTGGTGCCGGTGGAGACGATCACCTTGCCGCCCCACAACATGGCCGGCACGAGGTACGCATAGGTCTTGCCCGTGCCCGTACCTGCCTCCACGATCAGCGTGTTTTCGCTGCCGTCGAGTGCGTTCGATTCATCAGGTTCGGAGGCTTGCGCCGCCGCATCGGTGCCCGGCGCTTGCAGACGCCGCGCCGGACGCTTTTGCGCTTCGAACATCGCCGGTTCGGGCATGGCACGGCCCGACGCTTCCATGGCGGCCGCGACGGCGCGCGACATCTCGATCTGCGACGCTCGCGAGCGATAGCCGTCGATCTGACGGGCGAGCAAGCCGTTGTCGGCGAAGATATCGTCCAGTTCGGCGGCGCGGCGTGGATTCAACGACGCGGAGAGCGCGGACGCGGGAGGACGCAGCGCCGGCGTGCCGGCCGCGGAGGTACCGCCTGCGGGAGCATCGTCGGCAGCCGTGGGGTGGGGTGAAGTTTCAAGCGGTGAATTCAAGGCAAGCGTTTCCTGCAAAGTCCGGCGCGCGCGGCGCGACCCGGCGCCCGCCAGGCCGCGAACTCAGGCGCGTGCGTCCGGTTCGAGCTGCAATTGCAGCAAGATGATGGTGTCCTTGACTTTGAGTTTGCGCTTTTTCAGGCGCTGCAACTCGAAGTCGTCGATGCCGGGCTCATCCGACATTCGGTCGATCAAGCGATCGAGCCCACTATGCTCCGATTCCAGTTGCAGAATACGGTCGCGAAGTGTCTCCGCGGTGATGACGTGATGTTGATCGCGCATGCTCGCCTCCTCTCGTAAGCGGCACGGGCTGCGTGGCGCCGCCCGATGCCTGAGGTTGCTGTCCGGCTTAAAACGCGTACGACTACCCTACCAGAACCCGCTACAGCCCATCTACTGTTGTTGCTGTTGCTGCTTCTGCTGTTCTTCAAGTTGCTGCTGCTGTTTCAACTGGTCCTGACGCTTCTGCTCGGCTTTCTCGGCCGCCTGCTTCTGGCGCGCTTCCACGTCGGCCTTGTGCTGCGCCGCATCGGCCTGCTTCTTCTCGAAGCTTTGTTGCTTCTCGACCCGCTCCTGCGCCTTTTGCGCGCCCTGCTGACGCGCCTGCTCGAGCTTACGCTGGAAATCGTCCTGCTTCTGATCGTACGCCTGGGTGTTGGCAGCGGCTTGCGACGGACTGATGCCGCGCTGCGCCTGATCCAGCGCATGCTGTTGCTGTTTCTGCTGATACGCTTGAGCATTGGCGGCGCGTTGCGGCGCCTCGGCCGCGCGCTGCGCCTGATCGATCTGATGCTGGCGCTGCTTGTCTTCGTAGGCCTGTGCGTTGCGCGCTTCGTCGGCGGCGCGCTGCGGCGCGCCAGCTTCGTCCTGTGCGCGTTTGAGCGCTGCCTGCTCGTCACGCTCACGGGCGCGCTGGACACGCTGCTCGCCGTCGAGCGCGAGCTGCTCCTTGCGAATGTCGGCCTGCACCGAGCGCATACTGTCGCGCGCCTTGCCCAGACAATAGTTCACGAAGAACTTGCTGTAGCAGTCGTGTTCGGCAACCGCGTAACGGTAGTTGTTTTCCTCGGTGCGCTGATCCAGCACTTTCTGCCGCGCGTCGAATTCGCTGTCAAGCGATGCCGCGCTATCAGCGTTGCCGGCACTATCCGCGTTGTCCGCACTGCTCGCGCCCGCGCCGTTCGTGGCGCCCTTTGCCTGCGTCGCGCTGGTTGCCCGCGCGCCCGAAGCGGCTGCCGGGGTCGCCGATTGTGCCGCGGCCGGCGCGGACACGGCTAGCGTTGCGGCGAGGAGGCACGAGGCGCACGAAGCAAAAAACATCCCATTGGACGGGAGCGTTGCTCCAGGCACGAACCGCGACGTCCACCCAGTCGACAGGAGCGACATCAACAACATAAGCGGCGAGCGCGCCAAACGCGGCGACGAAGAAAACGGCAATTGTGACAAGCGAGAGACCAAGCGGGAGCCCAGGCGGTTGAGGGACAAGGAGGTAGGCAACGTCGTAAATGGTCAACGGAACATGCCCGAAATTCTATCACCCTGCGGTTGAGCCCTTTGGCATTTATGGCAAAATGCCCCGCTCCAGCAACCTGGTCGCAGCGCGCACGCCCAGCATGCACCGGCGTGCCCGACGTGGGCCCGGCGTGTCACGCGTGCGACGCGTGTGGCATTAGCGCGCGACCTTTGATTGAGTAGCAGGAACACCAAGACCTTATGACGGAAACCGTAGCACTCAAGATCGTACAGCGCATCGCCGCCGAACTGTCCGTCCAGCCGCGCCAGGTCGCGGCCGCGGTGCAACTTCTCGACGAAGGAGCGACTGTTCCGTTCATCGCCCGCTACCGGAAGGAAGTGACCGACAATCTCGACGACACGCAACTGCGTAACCTCGAGGAACGCCTGCTGTATCTGCGCGAACTGGAAGACCGGCGCGCCACGATCGTCGCCAGCATCGACGAACAGGGCAAGCTCACCGACGAGCTGCGCGCCGCGATCGAAGGCGCCGACAGCAAGCAGGTGCTGGAAGACCTGTATCTCCCGTATAAGCCGAAGCGCCGTACGCGCGCGCAGATCGCCCGCGAAGCCGGCCTGCAGCCGCTGGCCGACGCCTTGCTGGCCAACCCGCTGCTCGACCCGCAAACCGAAGCCGCCGCCTACGTGGACGCTGAAAAAGGCGTGGCCGACGTCAAGGCCGCGCTCGACGGCGCGCGCGACATTCTCTCCGAGCAGTTCGGCGAAACCGCCGAACTGCTCGGCAAGCTGCGCGACTACCTGTTCAACCAGGGCGTGGTGTCGTCGAAAGTGGTCGAAGGCAAGGAACACGCGGAAGAAGAAAAATTCCGCGACTACTACGACTATGCGGAAACCATCAGGACCGTGCCGTCGCATCGCGCGCTGGCCCTGTTCCGCGGCCGCAATGCCGGCGTGCTGATGGTCAAGCTCGGGCTCGGCGAGGAGCTCGACGCGCAGGTTCCGCATCCGGGCGAAGCGTTGATCGCCCGCCACTTCGGCATCGCCAATCAGAACCGCCCGGCCGACAAGTGGCTCGCCGACGTGTGCCGCTGGTGCTGGCGCGTGAAGGTGCAGCCGCACATCGAAAACGAGCTGCTGACCAATCTGCGCGACGAAGCCGAACACGAAGCAATTCGCGTGTTTGCGCGCAATCTGAAGGATCTGTTGCTCGCCGCGCCCGCCGGGCCCAAGGCCGTCATCGGCCTCGATCCGGGCATGCGCACCGGCGTGAAAGTCGCGGTAGTCGATCGGACCGGCAAGGTGCTTGCCACCGACGTGATCTATCCGCACGAGCCGCGCCGCGACTGGGACGGCTCGATCGCGAAACTGGCGCGCCTCTGCGCGCAGACTCAGGCTGAGTTGATCAGTATCGGCAACGGCACGGCATCGCGCGAAACGGACAAGCTCGCGAGCGAACTGATCGCGCGTCATCCGGAGTTCAAGCTGCAGAAGATCGTTGTGTCGGAAGCCGGCGCGTCGGTGTACTCGGCCTCCGAACTCGCGGCGAAGGAATTCCCGGACATGGACGTGTCGCTGCGTGGCGCCGTGTCGATTGCGCGCCGTCTGCAGGACCCGCTCGCGGAACTGGTGAAGATCGAGCCGAAGGCAATCGGCGTCGGCCAGTATCAGCACGACGTGAATCAACGCGAACTGGCCCGCTCGCTCGATGCGGTGGTCGAGGATTGCGTGAACGCGGTCGGTGTGGACGCCAACACGGCATCGGTCGCCTTGCTCGCGCGCGTGTCGGGTCTGAACGCCACGCTGGCTCGCAACATCGTCGACTATCGCGATGCGAACGGTCCGTTCCCGTCGCGCGAACATCTGCGCAAGGTGCCGCGCCTCGGCGACAAGACCTTCGAGCAGGCCGCCGGATTCCTGCGCATCAACAATGGCGAAAATCCGCTCGATCGCTCGTCGGTTCACCCGGAAGCCTATCCGGTCGTGGAACGCATCCTCGCGAAGATCAGCAAGCATGTCGGCGACGTGCTCGGCAATCGCGACGCGCTGCGTGGCCTGTCGCCAGCGGAATTCGTCGACGAACGTTTCGGTCTGCCGACCGTGCGCGACATTCTGTTGGAACTCGAGAAGCCGGGCCGCGACCCGCGCCCCGAGTTCAAGACCGCGACCTTCCGTGAAGGCGTCGAGAAGGTCAGCGACCTGACGCCGGGCATGGTGCTGGAAGGTGTCGTGACGAACGTGGCGGCCTTCGGCGCGTTCATCGACATCGGCGTGCATCAGGACGGCCTGGTGCACGTGTCGGCGATGTCGACGAAGTTCATCAAGGACCCGCACGAAGTGGTCAAGGCCGGCCAGATCGTCAAGGTAAAGGTGCTGGAAGTCGACGTGAAGCGCCAGCGTATCGCGCTGACCATGCGTCTGGACGACGAGTTCGGCGCGGCAGCCGCGCCGCGCAGCGGGGGCGGCGCCCAGCAGGATCGTGGCCGCTCCGGCGGCGGTGGGCGCGGTGCGCAACAACAGCGCTCGCGTGAACCGGAAGCAGGCGGTGCAATGGCGGCCGCGTTCGCCAAGCTCAAGCAGAAGTAAGCAGGTTCGTCAGTGCGTGACGGAATCGCGCGCTGACGCTCACAAGCGCCGGCTAAGCGGTAATAAAAAAGCCCACGCAATTTGCGTGGGCTTTTTTTATCGCGTGCCGGTTGCTACACCCCGGCTTGCGAGGTGCAGGTGAACCTGGGCCCGCGTTCAGATCTCGATCTTCGTTCCCAACTCCACCACCCGATTGGCCGGAATACTGAAGAAATCGGTCGGTTTGGCGGCATTCTGATGCATCCAGGCGAACACACGTTCGCGCCACACCGACATGCCCGGCAACTGCGTCGGCACGACCGTTTCGCGAGCGAGGAAGAACGACGTGTCCATCAACTCGAACGTCATGTCGTGCGTGCGGCCGACTTCGAGCAACACAGCCTTCACGTCAGGCGTTTCGTTGAAACCGTACGCCGCCTTGACGAGGAACAAGCCGCCGTCGAGATCCTTCACCGTCACGCGTTCCGCGTCATTCACATACGGGATATCGAGCGTCACAAAGGTCAGGAAAATCGTGCGCTCATGCAGCACCTTGTTGTGCTTCAGGTTGTGCAGCAAGCTCACCGGCACAAGCGAATCGCTGCCAGTCAGATAGATCGCCGTACCCGACACGCGGTGCGGCGGATGCGCGAGCAGGCCTTGCAGGAACGGCATCAGCGGAATACCGTCGGCCGCCGTACGTTCCTTGACGATCATCCGGCCCTTGAACCAGGTCATCAGCAGGAAGAACAGAAGCGCGCCGATGCCAAGCGGCAGCCAGCCACCCTCCGCCACCTTGAGCAGGTTGGCGCCGAAAAAGCCCAGGTCGACCGCCATGAATACGCCAATGATCAACGCCACGAGGAACTTGTTCCATTTCCACACGTTCACCATCACGACGCAGGCGAGGATCGTGGTGATCACCATGGTGGCCGTCACTGCGATACCGTAAGCGGCGGCGAGGTTATCCGAGCTCTTGAACGCAATCACGATGCACAGAATGATGAACAGCAACATCCAGTTCACCACCGGCACGTAGATCTGGCCGATCGCCAGTTCCGACGTGTGGAGGATCTTCATGCGCGGCACGTAGCCGAGCTGGATCGCCTGACTCGTCAAAGAGTAGGCGCCGGAAATCACCGCCTGCGACGCGATCACGGTCGCCACCGTCGACAGCACCACGAGCGGCAGCAGCGCCCAATCCGGCGCGAGCAGGAAGAACGGGTTTTCGATCGCCTTCGGGTCGTGCATCAGCAACGCGCCCTGCCCGAAATAGTTCAGCACCAGCGAAGGCATCACGAGGAAATACCAGGCCATGCGAATTGGCTTGGCGCCAAAATGGCCCATGTCGGCGTACAGCGCTTCGGCGCCGGTCAGCACCAGCACGACCGAGCCGAGCACCACATAAGCCTGCAACACGTGCGCGGCCATGAAGGTATAGGCGTAGTACGGGTTCAGCGCGCGGATCACGTTCGGCGACTGCAGGATATGCCACAGGCCCAGCGCGGCGAGCACCAGGAACCACAGCACCATGATCGGACCGAACAGGCGGCCGACCGTGGCCGTTCCGTGCCGCTGAATCCAGAACAGCAGCACGAGGATGATCATCGTGAGCGGCAGCACCAGATGGGACAGATTGGGCGCAGCGATCTCCAGGCCTTCGACCGCCGAGATCACCGAAATGGCCGGCGTAATCACCGCGTCGCCATAGAACATGCAGGCGCCGAAGATACCCAGCATCATCAGCAAGCCGGCCATCTTCGATTTTTGATCGATGGAGCGCAGCGCCAGCGCCATCAGCGCGAGAACACCGCCCTCGCCGTTGTTATCGGCGCGCATCACGAACAACACATACTTGACGCCGACCACGATCATGATCGCCCAGAACAGCAGCGAGATCACGCCCAGGATCGACTGATCGGTCAGAGGAATGCCATGTGAAGGGCTGAACGCCTCTTTCAGCGAGTACAACGGGCTCGTGCCGATATCGCCGAACACCACCCCAATCGCGGCAATCGCGAGGGAAGGCAGGGGCTGTTTGTGCACGTGATTGTTATCTGTCATAAACGCGAGAAAATCCGTTCCCTGAGCGGAAAAAACGACCGCTATTTTAAACTGCCCGTCTGACGCCACCCGGCTTGTTGTGGATACACCACGCGGATGGTCCGCGAAGTGTAGCACTGCGATTTGGGCACGTCTGCTACGTCAGACGTTTCACGCGGGCAGGCGCGCGCGTTCCGCGAAGCGCCAGCGCAAAACCTATGCGACGGACACGCAGCGCACAAAAAAAACGGAGCCCGATCGGGCTCCGTTTTGCAGGTACTGCACGGGATACGACGCAACAGGTATGGCGTCGTAACTCGCATCACGTGCCTGACGACTCCTGCTGCATACCGCGCTTGATCCACGCGCCGAGATTGTGCGGACGAACCGTGTCCCATTCCTCGAACGGCTGGTGAATCCACGGATTGGTAGGCAGATACTGCACGTGGTAGTCGGGCTTCACTTTCGAACAACCCTTGTACCAGAGCACCGCCGAACGTACCGCGGTGATCGCCGGATAGCGTTCCTTCAGATGTTGCTGCACACGTGCCAGCGTCACACCGGAATCGACCAGATCGTCGACCAGCAGCACGTTGCCGTGCAACTCGCCGCGCGTCATCGTGATGTATTGCGCGATGTCGAGTTCGCCCTGCTCCGTGCCGGCCGCTTCGCGATACGAACTGGTGGCGAGAATCGCCAACGGCAGATCGTAAATACGCGAAAGCTGATCGCCGACGCGCAAGCCGCCGCGCGCGAGGCACAGGATCTTGTCGAACTTCCAGCCCGACTCGTGCACCTGCAACGCCAGCAGTTCGATCAGCCGGTGATACTCGTCCCAGCCAACCCACAGGTTCTTGTCGTCGTTGCGCGGATCTTTCATCGCAATCATGGGTACACCTTGAACCATGGCTTAAACCTTGAACGGATGACGGAGCAGAATCGTTTCGTCGCGATCCGGACCGGTCGACACCATGTCGATCGGAATACCCGCGACTTCCTGCACACGGGTCAGATACGCACGCGCGCTGGCCGGCAGCTTGTCCCACTGCGTGATGCCGACGGTGCTTTCCTTCCAACCCGGGAAAGTTTCGTACACCGGCACGCAACGCGCGACTTCGGATGCGCCACGCGGCAGCAGATCGACCGGCTTGCCGTCGACCGTGTAGCCGACGCACAGCTTCACTTCGTCGAGGCCGTCGAGCACGTCGAGCTTGGTCATGCAAAGACCCGACACACCGTTGATCTGGATCGAACGGCGCAGCGCGGCGGCGTCGAGCCAGCCCGTGCGGCGCGGACGGCCGGTGACCGAACCGAATTCCTTGCCGACGGTGGCCAGTTCGAGGCCGATCGCTTCCTGACGGGCGGCGTTATCCGCGTCGTACAGTTCGCTCGGGAACGGGCCCGAACCAACACGCGTGCAATACGCCTTGGTAATGCCGAGAATGTAGTTCAGCTTTTGCGGACCGACGCCCGCACCCGCGGTGGCCGCACCGGCCACGCAGTTGCTCGACGTGACGAACGGATAGGTGCCGTGGTCGATATCGAGCAGCGTGCCTTGCGCGCCTTCGAACAGCAGATTGTTGCCGGCGGCGTTTTCGTCGTACAGACGACGCGACACGTCGGTCACCATCGGCTTCAGACGGTCGGCGTAGCTCAGCATCGTGTCGAGCGTTTGCTGGAAGTCGACAGCTGCGACGCCCAGGTACTTGGTCAGCACGAAGTTGTGGTAATCGAGATTTTCACGCAGACGTTCGGCGAAGCTTTCCGGCTCGAACAGGTCTTGCACGCGCAAACCGCGGCGCGCCACCTTGTCTTCGTAGGCCGGGCCGATGCCGCGGCCGGTGGTGCCGATCTTGCCCGCGCCACGGCGCGCTTCGCGGCCCTGGTCGATGGCAATGTGGTACGGCAGGATCAGGGTGGTGGCTTCGGAAATGAAAAGGCGATTCTGAACATCGACCCCGGCGGCTTCGAGCTCGCCAATTTCCTTGAACAGCGCTTCCGGCGACAACACGACGCCATTGCCGATGTAGCACGCGACGCCGGGATGCATGATGCCCGACGGAATCAGACGCAAGATGGTTTTCTTGCCGCCGATGATAAGCGTGTGACCGGCATTGTGACCGCCCTGGAAGCGAACGACGCCTTGGGCGTGGTCCGTCAGCCAGTCGACGATCTTGCCCTTGCCTTCATCACCCCATTGGGTTCCCACGACGACGACGTTACGCCCGGGGTTCACATTCACTGCGCTGGCAGACATGTTGTTTCGTAAGCTGGTTAAAAACGTATTCTACCTATGTTCGCGGAACCTTCCGAATTTTTCCGTTTCCGCTCAATGGTATGCACGTTATGGTGGGTATATCGAAAATAGCGCGGCGAGGGGCCGCGCCGGGTCCGGCGACGCTTTGGACGCCTTCAGAAATGCCCTTGGGTCGCCCCGCGAACGGTTTGACTATCCGGACTCAGTTTGGACTCAGGGCCGCGGTTCGACCACCCACGCGCCGTTGCGCTCGACCAACACGCGGTCGCACGCGAACTCGTCCAGATCGTGCTCGTGGCCAGGCAGTGCCTGGATCACGACTTCACCCGCATCGCGCAACGCCGCGACGCTCACGCGCAGCGCGTCGTCGTGTTGCCACGGCGCGAGAATCGCACTGCTACGGGCCTCGACAGGCGAAATACGGGCGACTTCGCGCAGATCGAGCGAGAAACCGGTTGCCGCGCGAGCGCGACCGTAGGCCTGGCCAACGTGGTCGTAACGGCCGCCGCGCGCAACCGCATTCGGCACACCATCGACATACGCGGAGAACATCACGCCGCTGTGGTAGGCGTAGCCGCGCAAATCGGCCAGGTCGATCATGACTTCGGCGCCTTCCACCTGGCTCGCGAGGAACGCGAGGTCGTCGAGCGCGCGGGCAATCGCGGGTGCGTTCGGCAAGCGCGCGCGGGCTTCGTCGAGTACCGAGGCGTCGCCGTAGAGCGTGGGAAGCGAGCGCAACGCGTCGCGCGTGACCGGCGTGAGATTCGCGGTCAGTTCGACGAGGCGCGGCACGTCCTTGCCCGCCAACGCGTCGTAGAGCGATTGACCCAACTCGGCCGCCGCCGGCTCCGCTTCGATCAGCGCGGCGAGCACGCCCGCGTGACACAAATCGAGCCGCACTTTCGCGAGGCCGGCCAGACGCAGTGCGTCGAGCATCAACTGCTGGATTTCCAGATCCGCCTCGAGGCCGGCGTGACCGTAGATTTCCGCGCCGATCTGAATCTGCTCACGCGTGGCGTGCAGGCCGCGCGGACGCGTATGCGCCACATTGCCGGCATAGCAGAGGCGCGTCACGCCCTGACGATTCAGCAAGTGCGCGTCGATACGCGCGACCTGCGGCGTAATGTCCGCGCGCAGACCGAGCGTGCGCCCGGACATCTGATCGACGAGCTTGAACGTGCGCAGATTCAGATCGTGGCCGCCGCCGGTGAGCAGCGACTCGATGTATTCGAGCAGCGGCGGCATCACCATCTCGTAGCCGTACGAGCGGAAACGGTCCAGCAAACGGCGCCGCAATTCTTCGATCTTGCGGGCTTCCGACGGCAGCACGTCGGCGATATTCTCGGGAAGTAACCAGGTCGACATCGATACAGTCCTACGACGTTGAACACGGCGACTGGGGCGCCGGTAAGTAAGTGTGAATGGCGGGCGACGGCTCTATTTTGGGGGCTGTAGCGGGCGTGGGGCCGCCCCTCCTTCGCAGCCCCTCGGCCAGCCACAGCGCTCGCTATTGCCGCGCCGCTGCCCGCAGCGCATTTCGCCAGTGCAACGGTACGCTGCGAAGCGCGTCGCGCAAACGCCCCGTCAGGTCACGATGAACAGCAGGATCAGTCCGAGCACCATCACGATCAGCCCGCCGATGCGAATCTGTTGGGGGGGCCGTTCCGCAATTTTACGGAACGTATCGCGCCAGGCGCTCGGAAAAACGAAGGGAAACATCCCTTCGATAATCAGCATCAATGCGATCGCGAGCAGTAACGAGCCGGCTATGTCCATGCGAATCAAGGGGCCGCGATGCGGATGCCGCGGCGTTCCGGTTATCAGTGTTTGCGCGGTGCCGCGGAAGCGTCCGGGGCTGCGCCGCCGGTCGGGCTACGCATGAAGCGGAAGAACTCGCTGCTCGGGTCGACCACGATCACGTCGCCCGGCTTGAAGGTGTTCCTGTATGCCTGCATGCTTTGATAAAACTGGTAGAACTGCGGGTCGCTACCGTACGCCGCGGCCGCGATTTCCGCTGCCTTGGCATCGCCCTCGCCCTTGATGGTCTGGGCCTGACGATAGCCGTCCGCGAGAATCGCCTGTTGCTGGCCGAGCGCGTCCGCCTTGATCTGGTCAGCCTCGGCCGTACCCTTCGCACGTTCGTCGGCCGCCACCTGCTCGCGTGCGGCGATCATCCGCTTATAGACTGAGTCGGCCATCGCCGCCGGGAAATCGACTCGCGTGAGCTGCACGTCGAGCACCGAAACGCCCAGCGATGCCGCGGCTTTGTCCATCGCGCCGCGGGCTTCGTCGGCAACGGCTTGCTGCTTCGCCAGCGCATCGGTCAGCGTGACCTTGCTGAACGCGTCGCCGAGCGCGCCGCGCGACAGCAGCGCCAGGCGGTCCGACAGGCTTTGCACATCGCCCTTGGTTTCGGCGAGCAGCTTCAGCGGATCGGTCACGCGGTATTTGATGACCGGGTTAGCCAGCAGATCGGTTTTGTCCGACGTGACGAAGCGGTCTTCATCCGGCGCGTCGAGCGACTGGATGCGGTTGTCGACCAGCGTGAGCGTTTGCAACGGCGGCGGCAGCTTTACATGGAGGCCCGGCCCCAGCAATACGGGCGCGGTGTCGCCATGTGAGGACAGCACGGCCATATGCCGCTGGTCGACCACGAATACCATCGACGATGCGGCAAACAGCACGATGACTAAGGCGACGACGAGCGCAATGATCTTGTTCATGATGTGCGCTCCTTATTGAACGTCGTCTTCACGCATACGGCTGCGGAAGGAGTCGCGTGAACGGAGTGCGTCGCTGCTGGCGGCGGCCTGGCTGGCAGGCGTCGCGACCGCGGCGGATGTGGAAGCAGCAGCGGAAGGCGCGGCGGCAGATGGTGCCGCGCTGCTCGTGCCTTGCGGGACGGCACCCGGCGCACCCGCCGATGCCGCTGCACCCGAAGCGGCCGCCGCATCGGCGACGCGCTGGCGTGTCTGCTCGACCAGTTTGTCAAGCGGCAGATACAGCACGTTGTTGCCGCTCTTGCTGTCTACAAACACCTTGGTCGTATTCGAGTAGATCTGCTGCATGGTTTCCAGATACATACGCTCGCGAATCACAGCGGGCGCTTTCGAGTACTGCGCGTAGACCTGCTTGAAGCGTTCGGCGTCGCCTTGCGCCTGCGCCACGGTCTTATCGCTATACGTTTTCGCTTCGTCGATCTGACGCGCGACGTCGGCTTGCGCGCGCGGCAGCAACTGGGCCGCATAGGCCTGCGCTTCGTTTTTGGCGCGCTCGTTGTCTTGACGCACCTTGGCGGCATCGTCGAAAGCGGCTTGCACCTGGTCTGGCACCTGCACGCCCTGGATCGTGACGCCGGTCACGGCGAGGCCGGACTGGTATTCATCCAGGGATTGCTGAATCGACGCCATCAACTGCTGGCGAATTGCTTCGCGATCCTGATAGAGGATGTCGTTGGTGCTACGCGCGCCGACGATGCTGCGCACCGCGGCTTGCGCGGCCTGCATGACGCTCTGATCGGGATCGACGCTGCGGAAAAGATAGTCGGTCGGCTTGCTCACCTGATACTGCACGGCAAAGCGCACGTCGACGATATCGGCGTCGTGCGTGAGCATCGACGCGTCCTTCACGTTAGCGAGACGCACCACATTGTTACGGCCGACCTCCACCTGGCGGATCTGGCCGATATTGACGAGTTCATGCGCTTCGAACGGATACGGCAGACGCCAGTGAACGCCCTGCCCGGCCGTGTAGCGATACTTGCCGAACTGCATCACGACGCCGGCCTGGCCATCCTGCACGACGAACACGCCGCTGCCGAGATAGATCGCGATCAGCACGCCGATCACGATGCCTACGCCAATGCGCGCACCGCGACCGTTGTCCGGGCGGCCACCGCCCGCACCGCCGCCCTTGCGACCGAACACCCGGCTCAGACGGCGGTTGAAATCGCGCCACATCTCGTCGAGATCGGGGGGACCTTCACCGTCCTTGGTCGACGGACGCTTGGGTTCGTTGGGCCGTTGGCGATCGCCATTGCCGTCGCCCCGGCCCCAGCGCGGATCGTTCAGTGAAAGCATGGCGCGCATGCGCAGCCAGATACTCCGCTCGTTGTAATCGTTCACCTGTGTTCGTTCACCAGAGTAGACAGCGGGTCAGTGCAATTGGAGCGGGTCAGTGCCCGAGTTCTGAGACCTTGCGGTCCTCGCGTGGTGCTGCCGACCGGTCTTCTTCCGACAGATCGACCAGCGTATCGGAGAGAGGTTCGGCAGTAGCGATTTCAGCGATGGCAGCGCGCAATGTATCCAGCCCTTGCCCCGTGCGCGCGCTCAAAAAGACGCGCGAAATATTACCATACTCATCCCGCTCGACCGCGTCCCCACGAGCCGCCAACTCCGGCACGGCGTCGATCTTGTTGAACACCAGCACCTGACGGATCGTGTCCGCACCGATTGCGTGCAACACCTCGTTCACCTGGTCGATCTGGTCGAGCCGCACGGCGCTCGACGCGTCGACCACATGCAGCAGCAGGTCGGCGTGGATGGTTTCTTCGAGGGTGGCGCGGAAAGCCGCCACCAGCTGGTGAGGCAATTCGCGGATGAAACCGACCGTGTCGGACACCACCACCTGGCCGGCTTCGTCGCCCAGATAGACGCGGCGCGACGTGGTATCCAGCGTGGCGAACAGCTGGTCGGCCGCGTACGCCTGGGCCTTCGTCAGCGCATTGAAAAGTGTGGATTTGCCCGCGTTCGTATAGCCGACGAGCGACACCGACATGGTCTGGTTACGACTGCGCGCGCGGCGCTGCGTGCCATGCTGACGGCGCAGCTTCTCGAGCCGGGTCTTGAGCGCCTTGATGCGCTCGCCGATCAAACGGCGGTCGGTCTCGAGCTGCGTTTCGCCTGGGCCGCGCAAACCGATACCGCCTTTCTGGCGTTCGAGGTGGGTCCATGCGCGGATTAGCCGCGTCGATAAGTACTGCAATTGAGCGAGCTCTACCTGCAGCTTGCCTTCGTGGCTGCGGGCGCGTTGCGCAAAAATATCGAGGATGAGGCTGGTGCGATCGATCACGCGGCGGTTAAGCGCCTGCTCCAGATTGCGCTGCTGCGCGGGAGCCAGTGCGTGATTGAAAATGACGAGTTCGATGTCGTTCGCCTCACACGCAAGACGCAGTTCTTCGGCCTTGCCGCTGCCGACGAACATCTTGGCGTCGGGACTGGACCGGCGCCCAGTGAGGGTGACTATGGGATTCGCGCCCGCGCTTTGCGCGAGCAGGCTGAGTTCTTCGAGACTGGCTTCGAAATCGATCTTACCGAAGTCGATGCCGACAAGCGCTGCATTGATCAAATTGGACGGTATCAAAATGAGGCGGCCGGGAGTAATCGCCAACGGGCGACGCTACGCCGGCCGCGACGGGGGTTAGGACTGTTCGGAATCCGGGTGGAAATTCACCGGACGGGCCGGCACGACAGTCGAAATGGCGTGCTTGTAGACCATCTGGGTGACCGTATTCCGGAGCAACACGACGTACTGGTCGAACGATTCGATGTTCCCTTGAAGCTTGATGCCGTTGACCAGGTAGATCGACACCGGCACATGCTCTTTACGCAGTGCGTTCAAAAACGGGTCTTGTAACAATTGCCCTTTGTTGCTCATAGCAAACTCCGTATTTTTTTGCAGGTTGACTGAATTGGCGACGAAGGAAAAAGGGATCCGCCGCCAACCGCTACACTATAGCCGATTTTCATTTTTGCGCGAGCAGGCGGCCCTGGCGGCCAAACCCAGCACGCACGCGGGTTTCAGCCTGCATTTCAGCCTTTGTCCGCGTAAGGGTTCGTCGACGATCTGAACTCTATGCGCAATGGAGTCCCTGTCAGCTTGAAAGTTTCCCTGAAGCGGTTTTCGAGGTAGCGTTTGTACGTGTCGGTAATCGCATCGAGCGCATTTCCGTGAATCACGATGATCGGCGGATTCTGGCCGCCCTGGTGCGCATAGCGCAGCTTCGGGCGCACCGGGCCGCGGCGGCGCGGCTGCTGGAATTCCACCGCATCGATCAGCGCACGCGTCAGTTTCGGCGTCGGCAGCTTGGTCATGGCGGCCTTGTAGGCGTCGTCGACCGAGCGCATCAGCGGGCCAATGCCGGTTTTTTCCGCAGCGGAAATGAAGTGAAATTTGGCGAAGTCGAGAAATTTTAATTTGCGCTCGAGGTCTGCCTTGGTGCGGTCGCGCACATGCGGATCGAGACCGTCCCATTTGTTCACGCCCACTACCAGCGCACGGCCCTGCTCCACCACGAAGCCGGCAATGTGCGCGTCCTGCTCCGAGATGTCCTGACGTGCATCGAGCAGCAGGATCACGACGTTCGCGTCCGAAATCGCCTGCAGCGTTTTCACCACCGAGAACTTCTCGATCGCTTCGAACACCTTGCCGCGGCGGCGCAGACCGGCCGTATCGATCAGCGTATACGGCTTGCCTTGACGTTCGAAGTCGACGTAGATCGAATCGCGCGTGGTGCCCGGCATGTCGAACGCAATCACGCGCTCTTCGCCCACCAGTGCATTGATCAAGGTCGACTTGCCGACATTCGGCCGGCCGACGATCGCGATCTTTACACCGTGCGCCGGCTTTCCCTCGTCGCTCTCTTCCGGCTGCCCGGCGTACGCGACGCCGAGTGCCTCGTTGATCATTTCGGTGACGCCGTCGCCATGCGCGGCCGAGATCGCGCGCGGGTCGCCGAGACCGAGTTCGTAGAAGTCGGCGGCCACCGCGCTGTACTTCATCCCCTCGGCCTTGTTGACGACGAGGAAAATCGGCCGGCCGACCTTGCGCAGGTAGTCGGCAATCGTCTTGTCTTGCGGCGCGAGACCATTGCGGCCGTCGACGATGAACACGACGATGTCCGATTCCTCGACCGCCTGACGGGTTTGACGCGCCATCTCATGCAGGATGCCGTCTTTCGCGACAGGCTCGAAACCGCCCGTATCGACGACCAGATACGGCCGGTCGCCGGCGCGACCCTCGCCATAATGGCGATCGCGGGTGAGACCGGGCAGGTCGGCAACCAGCGCATCACGCGTACGCGTGAGACGGTTGAATAGCGTGGATTTCCCCACATTGGGGCGCCCAACCAGGGCAATAACGGGTTTCATCAGATGTTGTTCACGGTGAAACGCGGGATCGAAATCGACCGCCTGCGTAGCGACGCCATGCGGCCGCTACACGGCAGCGTTTGACGAAAATTATCACGAATTCGGCCAGCCCCGGATGTGCTGCCAATATGCGCAACCGGGCGGACGAGAGTTTGGCTGTATGGGGCGGCGCCAATGGGCCGCCGGGTTCAGTCTTTCTTGCTCAACGGCTCGCACGCCAGTTCGGTACGATTTCCTGCGATGCCGTTAAAGGTGGCGCCGCAAGCAGCCACCGAGGCCCACATGGGCCGTTTCTGATCCGACTTGCCGGACCAGCCAGTCCGGCGGAATTCTTCTAGTTAGCTCTTGCAACACAAAAACGCGTGCGGCCGGCGAAGCCGGCCTGCACGCCTGACTACCTGTTGCCTGCGCGATTAGCGCGGGCGATAGCCGTACAGGTCGCCGTCGTGCGTCTGCACAACCAGCGTTTCGCCTGCCAGCACCGGCGCCGCGGTAATCGCGCTGCCGTCGGTCTTCATACGGGCCACGAGCGTGCCGTCGTCGCGCGACAGGAAGTGCACAAAGCCCTGGTAGTCGCCCAGCACGGCGGCGTGACCCAGGATGAACGGGACGCTGAGCTCACGGTTCTTCAGCTTGTCGTTCTTCCACAGTTGCGTGCCGGTGGTGGCGTCGAACGCCGACACCACCGACCAGTCGTCGGCCGCCACCACCGCGCGATCATCCTGCGCGAGGCCGCTCGTGCTCGAGAACGCCTTTTCCCACAGCGCGCGGCCCGAGTTCGCATCGAAGCAGCCAATCTGACCCTGGAACGTCACCGCGCAGGTTTCCGAACCGACCAGCGTAGGCGGACCCGTCACGTCATTAATACGCTCGACTTCGGTCACGCCCTTCGGATACGACACTGGCGTCTGCCAGTAGTTGTCTCCGGTCTGCAGGTTGATCGCGGCGAACGCGCCACCCGGGAAGCCTGCCAGCACGGCCGCGTCGCCAGCGAACGTCATGCCCGACGAGACGCGCAGATTGAGCGGCACGGCGCGATTGCGGTAGTTCCACTTCTGTTCGCCGGTCTGCGCATTGAACGCGACAATCTGACCGTCGACCGTGCGCACCACCACAAGACCGTTGCCGACCAGCGGCGGCGAGATGATTTCGCCGGGCGCCTTGGCGGTCCACAATTGCTTGCCGTCAGCGCCGAGCACGTAGACATCGCCCTTCAAGCCGCCGACCGCGGTGAGCGTGCCATCGCTGCCGACACCTGCCGAAAGGTCGTCATGCAGTTTGACGCGCCAGATGTCCTGGCCGGTCTGCGCGTCGATCTTCGCGACCGAGCCGTTCGCGCCGGCCGCGTACACCGCGTTGCCGACCGCGACCGGCGAGAACAGGTAACGACCCGCCTTGCCCACGCTGGCCTTCCACGCCTGCTGCACGTCGAGCACAGGTTTGAACTCGGTGAGCGGCGTCGGCACGCGGCGCTCGTCTTTCGTGGATGAGCAAGCCGCCATGGTGAGCACGGTCATCGCACAGGCAACGGGCACAGCGTAACGTTTCAGCAGATTCATCGGTGGACGAAGCATTCAGGAAATTGATTAAAGGAGACCGGTTGGTCGTGTCATGCGGCGCACTGCATACGGCGATTAGCCGCCCAGCGCGTCCAGCTTGAACTGAATCAACTGGCGCGCCGAGCTGTCATTTTTCGACAGCGAATCGAGCGCGAGCTTATAGGCCGCACGTGCATCGTCACGCTTGCCTTGCGCAGCGAGCAGGTCACCGCGGCCATTCGCCACAATGCCCTTGAACGCGTCGGACTGCGGTTCGGCGAGCAGTGCGAGGCCCTGGTCGTAGGCCTTGTCGTCGAGCAGCAGCGAAGCCAGACGCAGCTTCGCGATCTGCTTGAACTCGTCGTCTTTGGCGTGATCGATGGTCCATTGCAACTGGGCCTTCGCGGCGGCTTCGTCACCTGCGGCGTACAGCGCTTTGGCAGCACCGAGCGCGGTCATTTGCGCATACGCGGTGCGACTGAACTTGTCTTCCATGTCGGTGGCGACGCGCGTGATCTTCGCTTTGTCGCCCGATGCTACGGCTTGCTGCACCTGGTCATACAGCACCGCGGCTTCCGCCGCCTGGCGCCGTTGCCAGAAATTCCAGCCGTTCCAGCCTGCTGCAGCGACCAACGCCACCAGCACGATCCACGTGGTTGCATTACCCCACTGCGTCCACCATGCCTTCAGGCTTTCAATCGATTCTTGTTCGTCGTGGTAACTCATCGCCCGGCGATTTCCTCTTTTTGATACGTGTGCGTGTCGAGCCAGCAGGCTCGACGACATCGCGATCAGTCGTCGCCGTCTTCGGCGGTTGCAACCATCGCATTGATTAGAAATTCGGTCAAGTCTTCAGCGGGCACGTTATGTTGCTCGTTTTTACCGCCGTTAGAACTTGTATCACGGAGCGGTTTGACGCCGACCGTGCCGTTGGCGATTTCATCTTCGCCAAGCACCACCGCGAAGGCCGCACCACTTGCGTCGGCGCGCTTCATCTGCGACTTGAAGCTCGCCGTCTGGCCGTCTGCGCTGCAATGCAGGATCACGTCAAGGCCCGTATCGCGCAAACGCTCGGCAATGATAAAGGCCTGCTCACGTGCCGCGTCGCCCTGATGGACCACGTAGACATCGCAACCTTCCTCTTCCGGCACGAGTTGTTCTTCTTTCAGCAACTCGAGGATACGCTCGACACCCATTGCCCAGCCGCACGCGCCCGTCGGCTTGCCGCCCAGCTGTTCGATCAGCGGATCGTAACGGCCGCCGGCTGCCACTGTACCTTGCGCGCCAAGCTTGTCGGTCACCCATTCGAACACGGTCAGATTGTAATAATCGAGACCGCGCACGAGACGCGGATTGATCGTGAACGGAATGTTGTTCGCCTTCAGAATGCGTTGCAGGCCTTCGAAGTGCGCGCGCGATTCTTCGCCGAGAAAATCGATCAGCTTCGGCGCGTTCTGCGCGACTTCCTGCATCGCCGGATTCTTCGTGTCGAGCACGCGCAGCGGGTTCGTGTACAGGCGGCGCTTCGCCTCCTCGTCGAGCACGTCCATGTGCTTTTCGAGGTACGCGATCAACTCGACGCGATGTGCCGCGCGCTCTTCTGCGAGACCCAGCGAATTGAGTTCGAGCTTGATGCCCATCAGCCCAAGGTCGTCCCACAAGCGCTGGCACATCATGATGATTTCAGCGTCGGTGTCCGGGCCCGCGAAGCCTAATGCTTCCACGCCGACCTGATGGAACTGCCGGTAGCGGCCGCGCTGCGGGCGCTCGTGACGGAACATCGGGCCGATGTACCACAGACGTTTCGGACCGTCGTACAGCATGTTGTGCTCGATCGCCGCGCGCACGACAGCGGCCGTGTTTTCCGGACGCATCGTCAGATTTTCGCCGTTCAGCGCGTCGGTGAAGCTGTACATCTCTTTCTCGACGATGTCGGTCACCTCGCCGATCCCGCGCTTGAACAATTGCGTATGCTCGATGATCGGCGTACGAATATTCTGGTATCCGTACGAACGCAGCATCGACTTGACGGTTGCTTCAAAAAACTCCCACAGCCCGGCTTCCTGCGGAAGGATGTCGTTCATGCCCTTCACGCCGGACAACTTTTCGAGCTTTTTCTTCTGTTCAGTCATCTGTCTTCGATTGACGGTATTTAGTTGAGTGCTTCGGCGCGGCCGGCTTCGGCGCGGCCGTAGCGGCGCTCGACATAGTCACTCACGATTTGCTGGAATTCTTGCGCGATGTTCTCGCCGCGCAGTGTCTTGACCTTCTCGCCGTCGATGAACACCGGCGCGGCAGGATTCTCTCCCGACCCCGGCAAGCTGATGCCGATATTCGCCTGCTTCGACTCGCCCGGGCCGTTGACGATACAGCCCATCACCGCCACGTGCATCTTCTCGACGCCAGGATACTGATCGCGCCACACCGGCATCTGCGTACGCAGATAGGTCTGGATTTGCGACGCCAGTTCCTGGAACAGTGTGCTGGTGGTGCGGCCACAACCCGGGCACGCGATCACCATCGGCGTGAACGAGCGCAGACCCATGGTCTGCAGGATTTCCTGACCGACGACCACCTCGCCGGTGCGCGGGCCGCCCGGTTCCGGCGTCAGCGAGATGCGGATCGTGTCGCCGATGCCCTGCTGCAGCAATACGGACAACGCAGCGGTTGACGCCACGATGCCCTTGGAGCCCATGCCGGCTTCGGTCAAGCCAAGATGCAGCGCGAATTCGCAACGGCGCGCGAGTTCACGATACACCGCGATCAGATCCTGCACGCCACTAACCTTGCACGACAGAATGATCTTGTTGCGCGGCAGGCCGATTTCCACGGCGCGCTCAGCCGAGCCGATCGCCGACTGGATCAGCGCTTCGTACATCACGCTCTGCGCTTCCCACGGCGTGGAACGCGCGGCGTTTTCGTCCATCATCTTCGCGAGCAGGTCCTGGTCGAGGCTGCCCCAGTTGACGCCGATCCGCACCGGCTTGTCGTACTTCACCGCCGCTTCGATCATTTGCGCGAACTGCGTGTCGCGCTTCGCGCCGTGGCCGACGTTGCCCGGGTTGATCCGGTACTTCGACAGCGACTCCGCGCACGCGGGGTAATCGCGCAACAGCAAATGACCGTTGTAATGAAAATCGCCGACCAGCGGCACCGACACACCCATGCGGTCGAGTTGCTCGCGAACCGCCGGCACGGCCGCCGCCGCTTCCGGCGTATTGACCGTGATACGCACCAACTCAGAACCGGCTTGCGCAAGTTCCTTGATCTGGATTGCGGTGCCGATAGCGTCAGCGGTGTCGGTGTTCGTCATCGACTGGACGCGCACGGGCGCATCGCCGCCGATAGTGACGAGTTGACCGCCCCAACGGACATCGACCGCGTGCGACTTGCGCCGCGCAGCGTGGCCGCCGAACACCGGTTCGTTTGAAACAATCTTGCTACTGGATTGGGATTGAGCTTCGGATTGCATCGAAAAACCCATTTACGCCGCATGCGCTACACAAAAAACGTAGCGCCTGAATTGAAAAAGCGCCGCGACCGGTTGGCCGCGACGCATACCGTATCTATATCAAGGCAACGCGAAGCGCGCCACGTTGCCCTTGGCCGCCGAATATTTCGACGGATCGACTGGCTGGCCATCGAGCGTAAGCGATTCGAGACCCGCCTTGTTGCCCACCGTAACCTTGAACGGCGCCACGCCCGTCACTTCCTTCGTATCGCCTGCGTGCACGAGGCCGGAAAACACTTCCTTGCCGTCCTTGCCACGCACGCTGAACCAACTGTCTTGCGTCACCCGCAACGCGACGATCGCCTCACCCGCGGCCGGCACTGCCGTTGCCGCGTTCGATGCGCCTATCGCGGCGACTACCGGTGCATTCACGCCCGGCGCTACCGCCGGGACCTGCGAACCGGCCTTCGGCGCAACCGCTGCGGCCGCAACTGCCGGCGCGGAAGATGGTGCCGTATCGGCCGTACCCGTCGCCAGCGGCGCAGGCATCGGCGTGCCTGACGCTGCGTTATCGGCTGCGGCTGCCTGCGAGCCCGGGCTGGAAGCAGCCTCATCTACGCTTGCCTCAGAACCCGCCGGCTGCCCCTGTGCCACCGCGCCCGATGCTCCGGTCGCACCGCCCGCTGCGCCGTTGGCGCTCGCCTTCAACCTCGCGAGCCACGCCGACGAATCGCCGCCATTGGTATGCCACATGCCGAGCGCGATCACCGCGACGATCACCGCCGCGATGCCCCATAACCATGAGCGGCTCTTTTGCCCACTGCCGCCGAGCGACAGCGAAACGCGGCCGCGCGGCAAATCCTTACCGGACGAGGCCGGCATCGACAGATCCGGCGCAGGCACACCCTTCTCGCGACGCAGAGCCTGGGTGAACGGCGTGGGATCGGCGCCGAGCATCTTCGCGTAGCTGCGTACCACGCCAAGCGCAAAGGTCGTGTCCGGCAAGTGGCTGATGTCACCCGATTCGAGCGCACGCAATTTGGTGACGGATACCTTCAGGCGTGCCGACACGTCTTCGATCGTCCAGCCCTTCGATTCACGCAATTGGGTCAAGCGCGCGCCCACCGCTGCCAATGAATCGAAGCTCGCCGGACCCGACTGCGTAACAGGCTGCACCACCGCCCGAGCGACCGGCGCCGGATGGCCTTCATTTCCGTCTGTGTCCTGCGGCTGCGGGTGCTGCGGCTCACTCATCCCAAATCCTTTCGCGTCGTTTCTTTTTCACTTGTGCAACCCGGACGGGCCAAAGCGTCGCGCCCGAATCGCAGACCGTTTATAACAAAATGCGCGGCCTTGTGTGCCGCTTCCGATCGCTTCTGCAAACTTTCTTTTCAATCGCCGACGACATATCGGGTTTTTGCGCCCCGGTTGGCTTTCTTCCGGACACCGCGCCCCGCCGTCTCGCGCGATTACACGGCGCGCACCTCGATAATCTTCGCTGCCTTCCCGGTGCGCTCAGCGAGACGCGTGCGGTCTTTCACCGCACCGGCCAACTGACCGCAGGCAGCGTCGATATCATCGCCGCGTGTCTTACGCACCGTGGTGACGACGCCCGCGTCCATCAACACTTGTGCAAACCGCTTGATCTGCTCCGGCTTCGAGCGGATGAGACCCGACTCGGGAAACGGATTGAACGGAATCAGGTTGAACTTGCATGGTACGTCTCGCGTGACGGCCAGCAATTCGCGCGCTTGCGCTTCACTGTCATTCACGCCGTCGAGCATGCAATATTCGAAAGTAATGAAATCGCGCGGTGCAACCTTCAGATAGCGCTGACAGGCGGCCATCAGTTCGCGCAGCGGATACTTTTTGTTCAGCGGCACCAGCATATCGCGCAGCGGGTCGCTTGGCGCATGCAACGATACCGCCAGCGCCACCGGCAAATCGGCGCCGAGCCGGTCCATCATGGGCACCACGCCCGAAGTGGATAACGTGACGCGCCGGCGCGACAGGCCGTACGCGTTGTCGTCCAGCATCAGACGCATCGCGGGCACTACCGCGTCGTAATTGAGGAGCGGCTCGCCCATGCCCATCATCACCACGTTGGTGACGACGCGCTCGCCTTTGCCGTCGCCACCCGTGGCACGGCCACCATCCGTGCCGCGCGTTGCGCGCAGCGCGAACTCGGCCATGCGCAACTGGCCGATGATTTCGCCGGTGGTGAGGTTGCGCGAGAAACCCTGTTTGCCGGTCGAACAGAAACGGCAGTTGACCGCGCACCCGGCCTGCGACGACACGCACAGCGTGCCACGCGTTTCTTCGGGGATATAGACGGTTTCAACCGCGTTGCTGTTGCCGACGTCGATCAGCCACTTGCGTGTGCCGTCGGTCGAAATATTGTCGCTGACGATGCCGGGCATCGTGATCGTAGCGCGCCCCTTGAGCTTTTCGCGCAAGGACTTCGCCAGATCGGTCATGCCGTCGAAGTCGGCAGCGTTGTACTGGTGGATCCAGCGCTGCAATTGCTTGGCGCGAAACGGTTTCTCGCCCAGGCTGTCGCAGTAGGCGACAAGCCCTTGGGCGTCAAGGTCGAGAAGGTTGACGGTGGGACTGCTCGTCATATCGAATCCTGCCATTTCAGTGCGAGACTGTGTTCATGCAACAAGCTGCATGAACGCAATGCCGTTCGCGCCCATTCCTGCTGCTTTACCTTACTACTTTGCCGGGCTGTTCGCGCGGATTCGTGCGACAAATCCAACGGCTGCGCACGAATCACGCCGGCAGCTTAAACCCGCTTAACGCGAGTAAACGTTCACTTCCGGGAAGAAGAACGCGATTTCGACTGCTGCCGTTTCAGCGGCGTCCGAACCGTGCACCGCGTTAGCGTCGATGCTGTCGGCGAAATCGGCGCGGATCGTGCCCTTTTCTGCCTTCTTCGGGTCCGTTGCGCCCATCAGGTCGCGGTGCTTCAGGATCGCGTTTTCGCCTTCCAGCGCTTGCACGACCACCGGGCCCGAAATCATGAAATCAACCAGGTCCTTGAAGAACGGACGTGCTGCGTGCACAGCGTAGAACTTCTCTGCATCAGCGCGCGACAGCTGGACCATGCGCGAAGCCACGATCTTCAGGCCAGCGTTTTCGAAACGGCTGTAGATCTGACCGATCACGTTCTTTGCCACTGCGTCCGGCTTGATAATCGACAGGGTGCGTTCGATCGCCATAAAAACTCCAAAAAATTAAGAGGTTACAGATTCAAATGAATCCGCTATTGTAGCATGTTCCCGTGTATGATTGCGATTGAACCCTTACAGTGTTGAAAGAGTCCAAGCGGGAGTCGGAGAATACTGGTAGCGTAGGCCGTGTGGACATTTTCTAGGTATTGAAACTCCCCGCCGGCGCGCCAATCTTAGGAAAGAGAACCCTGCGACTGGCGGTAAAAATTCCGGCCGGCGCTGTACGACCTGCTGCCCAACCCGCGGCACAACCATTACGCAACACGCTTCTGAGGTAAGGAGAGACCATGAACGATCATCCGTATAGCTTTGGCCGCAATGGCGCGGTCAGCACGGTCGAGACCCGCAACCGCGTACTGCGGAACACCTACTGGCTGCTAGCGCTGTCCATGATTCCGACCGTGCTAGGCGCGTGGGTAGGCTTGGCCACCGGCTTTTCGCTGTTCGCCGCCACCAGTCCTGCCATGAGCATGCTGGCGTTCTTCGCGATCGCCTTCGGCTTCATGTTCGCGATCCAGAAGACCAAAGACAGCGCAGTCGGCGTGTTCGTGCTGCTCGGTTTCACGTTCTTCATGGGCCTGATGCTCTCCCGCATCCTGAGCTTCGTGCTCGGTTTTTCGAACGGCCCATCGCTGATCATGCTCGCGTTTGGTGGCACTGGTGTGATCTTCGCCTCCATGGCAACGATCGCCACCGTCAGCAAGCGTGACTTCTCGGGTCTCGGCAAGTGGCTGTTCATGGGCGTGATCGTGCTGCTGCTGGCTTCGGTCGCGAACGTGTTCCTGCACCTGCCGGCGTTGATGCTGACCGTCTCGGTGCTGGCCATCGTGATCTTCTCGGCCTACATGCTGTTCGACGTCCAGCGCGTCGTGAACGGCGGTGAAACGAACTACATCACCGCCACGCTCGCGATCTATCTGGACCTGTACAACGTGTTCGTCAACCTGCTCGCGCTGCTCGGCATCTTTGGCGGCAACCGCAACTAAGCCTGACGAGGGCCGGCGCCTGAAACGCCGGCCTTGAAGAAAAAGCCCATGGCGAGCAATCGTCATGGGCTTTTTCTTTTGCAACTGCCGGGCGCGCTAACAGCGTATCGCCGGACACGAGGTCGGCGCCGATAATCAGGAACAGATTACAAGCAGATCACAAGCTCAGCCACGCGAAGCCGTCGTCCTGAGAAGCAACGATTACTTCAGTCGGCGCAGTGCCCAACACGCCCGCCATGGCAGCCTGCGCCAGTTCCGGCGAATTGTTCTGCTGGCTCAGATGCGCGGCCACCAGATAGCGCAAGCGCGAGCGGTCGAGCGAGGCCAGGATTTCAGCCGCCGCCTCATTGTTCAGATGCCCATGATTGCCACCAATACGCGCCTTCAGCGATTGTGGATACCGGCTGCCCGCCAGCATCCGCACATCGTGATTGCACTCGAGGACCAGCGCGTCGCAACCGCTCAGCACCGCGCTGATGTGCGGCGTGGAGGTGCCGACGTCGGTCAGCACGCCAAGCCGGCTCGCGCCATTGGAGAGCACGTATTGCAGCGGCTCGCGGGCGTCGTGAGGAACGGTATAGGGGAGAACGCTGAGGTCGCCGATCGCCACCGCTTCGTCGCCCCACAACACCTGCAGATCGACATCGGCTTCGTCGGCACCCACCGCGCGGGCGGTGCCCCAGCTCATGTACAGCGGGATCGACCACTTGCGCGCCAGCGTCAGCGCGCTGCCAATGTGGTCGCTATGTTCATGGGTAATCAGAATGGCGTCGAGACCCTCGACGCCCGCGCCAAGCCGCGCCAACCGCCGCTCGACTTCTTTGGCTGAAAAGCCGCAATCGAGCAGAACCCGCGTGGTGGTCGCGCCGCTCTGCGCTTCCACCAGCAAGGCATTGCCTTCGCTGCCGCTGCCGAGACTGGCGAAGCGCACAGCCCGCTTAATTCAGTTGCGCGTGCAGCAGCGTCACGATGCGCTGCGCGTCCGACGAGTTATCCACCTGCCCGTTCGCATCCAGCACCGCCACCTGCGTCACGGCGTCGCCCTTCGCGCGGACATTGACGAGGAACTCCTGGCCCGGCTTCTTCGACGAATTGCCGCTGTAGAACAGCTTGCCGAAGAGCCCTTCCTTCTTCAGCTCCTGCATCGAGTCGGCGTACCGCACGTAGTAGATCCCTTTCGCGCGATCACGGTTGTCGACCGTAAAGTTGGTGCGGTCGAGCGCGAGGCCCACGCGCAGCCAGGCGCGATCGAACGATTCCTGCAGGTCGAGCGTCGATACGCCCGCGCTCTGGTCGATCGTGGCCGGTGCAGTGGCCGGGCGGGCGTCAGTCAGGAGCTGCTTCGACTGCGCTTCGGTCAGGCCGAACTTCTGCATCAGCTTGGTCAGGAACAGTGCTTCCAGCGCCGGATCGCGCGGACGCTCTTCCCAGCGCGACGACGTCTTGTCCTGGCCCGTCAGCACTTCTTCCATCGCGCTGTGCGTGATCGAGATGTCCGTCGTGTCAGCCGGACCGCGCGACACGAGCGTGCGGAAGCTGTCACGGGTACCCGAAGAGTAGGCGAAGTCAATCACCTTGCCGACCGTACGACGGAACCAGTCGTCCGGAATATTGGCGCGATTTTCGGCCCAGTCGGTCGTCATGATGCCGGTGGCCGGCGCATCGGTTTTCAGCGCGAAGCCATTCTCCTGCCAGAACTCCTGCAATTGCGGCCACAGTTGTTCAGGCGTGCGTCCGTCGACAACCAGCCAGCGGCGATCGCCGTCACGCTCGATGTGCATGCCCAACGGGTCTTGCGCATTCGGCTGGCCTTCCGTGGCATTGCCCGCTGCGGTGACCGCGCGTTGCGGCGAGCCGCCCAGCGCCAGATTGGCCGGCGGCGCCACGTAGCGCTGGTCGGTCGGCGTGGTGGTCAGATCGCCCGGAACGGCGAGCGGCGGCGCGCTGCCCGCGCCCTTGTAGTTGACGCGGTCGGAGGCGAACCAGTCGTTCAGCGTGTCACAGCCGGCGAGCGTGACGAGAGCAAGCGCCAGCGCCGCCATGCGGGTTGCGTGGAGGGAAAGTGCGGAACGTTTCATGAGGTCCTTCGTGATGCTGGAACGCGGTGCCTGGTTCTGTGTGCCGGGAACGTGGGCTGGATCGACGTCGGTTAAGGGAATGCCGGTGGCAGGCTTTGGTTAAGCTGGGAGTTGCCGGGACAAACCCGTTTAGCCCAGCAGACCCGCTTCGCGCAACGCGCCGCGCACCACTTCGTGGTATTGCGCGTCGAGCGGCGTGAGCGGCAGGCGGATTCCGCCCTGCACACGACCCAGTTGCTGCAATGCCCATTTCGCGGGAATCGGGTTCGATTCGATGAACAGGTTCTTATGCAGCGACAGGAGTTTCAGATGAATCTCGCGGGCAGTCTTGGCGTCCGCGGCCAGCGCGGCTTTGCACAGCTCGCTCATCGCGCGCGGCGCGACGTTCGCGGTGACCGAAATATTACCGTGGCCGCCAAGCAGCATCAGCGCGATTGCCGTGGGATCGTCACCGCTGTAGATGCCGAAATGGGCCGGCGCCGACTTGATCAGGTGCGCGGCGCGATCGATGTTGCCGGTCGCCTCCTTCACACCGATGATGCCCGGCACCTGCGCGCAACGCAGAATCGTTTCGTTGCTCATGTCCGCGACCGTGCGGCCCGGCACGTTGTACAGGATCACCGGCAGATCGACGGTTTCGGCAATCTTCGCGAAGTGGCGATAGATGCCTTCCTGGGTCGGTTTGTTGTAGTACGGCACGACCTGCAAGGTGGCGTCCGCGCCGACTTCCTTGGCCTGCTGCGTGAGTTCGATGGCTTCCGTGGTGGAGTTGCCGCCCGAGCCCGCGATCACCGGAATCCGGCCCGCCGTATGCTCGACTGCGGTTTTGACCATCAGCACGTGTTCCTCGACCGACAGCGTGGCCGACTCACCACTCGTGCCGACCACGACCAGTGCGTTCGTGCCCTCTTCGATATGCCAGTCGATCAGTTTGCGAAACGCCGGCAGATCGAGGCCGCCGTCTTCGAGCATCGGGGTAATGATGGCAGGAATGCTGCCGCGAATCTGAACGCCGCCAGTGCTGCTTTGATTGCCGTTAGTCATGAAACGCCATGAATTTGATCAGGTAAACCGCGATTGTAGCGGATTAGCCAGCCAGCTCGTAACAAGGCGGGGGCACCGCCTCTGCGCGGCCGGCTGAACGATCCGCCTCCATGATTGCGCATATCCGCTGGACGTAAGCCGGACGCGGCTGCGCGAGAAATCCGTCTTCAAATGCGACCACCCGGAGATGGCCTCGCACCGCGTCGAGCAACTCGCCGGGCGCGAGCAAAAACGCCGGATTAGACGGTTTGCCGACGCTTTCGTTGCCTTGCGCAAAGGTCTCGTAAACCAGCACGCCGCCGGGCGCGAGCGAACGCAATAGCTGCGGAAAGAGCGGCCGGTGCAAGTAGTTCGTGACCACGATCGCGGCAAACTTCGCGTCGGCGGGCAACGGCCACGCGGCACCTTCCAGGTCGGCAACGAGGGTGGTGACAAGCGCTTCATCGCGCATCAGGTCCAGGGCGGCCGCGTCCCGGTCGAGCGCGGTCACCGGATGGCCCAGCGCGGCAAAGAAGCGCGCATGCCGCCCTGCTCCCGACGCCACGTCGAGCACCGCGCCGCCCGGCGCGACCAGATGCGCCCAATGACGCACCCAGCGCGACGGTTCGCCGTTTCCGTGCGAAAAACCGTCCGGCATGGTCGCGGGCGTGCTCATCATGTCAGCGCGACGAAGTGGTGTCAGTTGTACGAGAGGCCCATTGCCTCGCGCACGTCGCGCATCGTTTCCGACGCGTACTTGCGAGCCTTGTCGCAGCCGTCGGCGACGATCGCGCGCAACAGCGACGGATCGTCCATGTACTTCTGCGCACGCTCCAGCATCGGCTGCTGTTCGCGCAGAATGCCTTCGATCACCGGCTGCTTGCACTCGAGGCAACCAATCCCAGCCGTCCGGCAACCCTTCTGCACCCACTCGTGCGTGGCTTCATCCGTGTAGACCTGGTGCAACTGCCACACCGGGCACTTGTCCGGATCGCCCGGATCGGTGCGGCGCACGCGAGCCGGATCGGTCGGCATGGTGCGCACTTTCTTGGCGATCGTTTCCGCGTCTTCGCGCAGGCCGATCGTGTTGCCGTACGACTTCGACATCTTCTGCCCGTCCAGACCCGGCATACGCGACGCCTCGGTCAGCATGGCTTGCGGCTCGACCAGAATGATCTTGCGCGAGCCTTCGAGATAGCCGAACAGACGTTCGCGATCGCTCATCGACAGGCTCTGCGATTCCTGCAGCATGGCTCGCGCCTGTTCGAGCGCTTCGTCGTCGCCTTCCTGCTGATAGGCGTTGCGCAGTTCGTGATAAAGCTTGGCGCGCTTGCCGCCCAGCTTCTTCGCGGCTTCATTGGCCTTCTCTTCGAAGCCCGGCTCGCGGCCGTACAGGTAGTTGAAACGGCGCGCAATTTCGCGCGTCATTTCGACGTGCGGCACCTGATCTTCGCCGACCGGCACGAGCGAGCCGCGATACAGCAGAATATCCGCCGCCATCAGCACCGGATAGCCGAGGAAGCCGTAGGTGGACAGATCCTTGTCCTTCAGCTTCTCCTGCTGCTCCTTGTAAGTCGGCACACGTTCGAGCCAGCCGAGCGGCGTGCTCATGCCGAGCAGCAATGCCAGCTCCGCATGCTCGGGCACCTTGCTCTGGATGAAGAGCGTGGCCTGCGCCGGATCGATGCCGGAGGCGAGCCAGTCGATCAGCACGTCCCAGACGTTCTTTTCGATCACTTCGGGCGTTTCGTAGTGCGTCGTCAGCGCGTGCCAATCGACCACACAAAAGAAACACGGGTATTCGGACTGCAGCCGCACCCAGTTTTTCAGCACGCCGTGATAGTGGCCGAGGTGCAGCGACCCGGTGGGCCGCATGCCGGAGAAGATACGGTCTGGGAACATGGTTATTTAGAAAAGCGAAACAAGTGGAGTCAGAATTGCGGTGATCGCACCATAGCCGAGCGTGACGAGCGGGCTGAGCCAATAACGCGTGAGCGTGCCCGTCATGACCAGCGCCATGACGATGAAAAAACCGTACGGCTCGAGGCGCGACAGCGTGATCGACTGCCGCGGCGGCAACAGCGCCATCAGCACGCGGCCGCCGTCGAGCGGGGGCAACGGGAACAGATTGAGTACGCCAAGCACAAGGTTCACGCCGACGCCGGCGGCCGCCATACGTGTGAAGAAAGGTTCGTCGACGCCCATTACAGCAAGCGCGACGCCGACGAGGCCCCACACCAGCGCCTGCACGAAATTGCAGGCCGGCCCGGCGGCCGCGACCCACAGACTGCCCCAACGCGGATTGCGCAGATTGCCGAAGGCGACCGGCACGGGCTTCGCGTAACCGAACATGAACGCGCCGCTGGTGGCGAAGTACAGCAGCAAGGGAATCGCGATCGTGCCGAGTGGATCGATATGGCGCATCGGATTGAGGGAGACGCGGCCGAGCACGTACGCGGTATTGTCGCCGAGCCAGCGCGCGACGTAGCCATGCGCGGCTTCATGCAGCGTGATCGCGAAAATCACCGGCAACGCGTAAACCGCAATGGTCTGTATCAGGGAAGAATCCATAACTCGCTATTGTAACAACGCGACTGCGTGCGTCTGTCCGCTTTCGCTCATGCCGTCTCTTCGAGACCGAACGGCGCGAGCGAACCGCGCCCCGCCCGCACCAGCACTGGCTCGGCGCCGCTCAGATCGATCACGGTAGATGGCTCGCACACGCACGGGCCGCCGTCGATCACGAGATCCAGCTGTTTCTCGAGCCGCTCGCGAATCTCTTCCGGATCGTTCAGCGGCTGCGTTTCGCCCGGCATGATCAGCGTGGAACCGATCAACGGCTGCCCCAGCTCTTCGAGAATCGCCAGTGTGATGGCGTGCTCAGGCACCCGCAGGCCGATCGTCTTGCGCGACGGATGCGACAGGCGCCGTGGCACCTCCTTGGTGGCCTGCAAGACGAACACATAGGGGCCCGGCGTGACCGATTTGATCAAACGATACCGACGGTTATCGACCATCGCGAAGTTCGCCAGCTCCGACAGATCGCGCACCAGCAGCGACAGCAGCGCCTTCTCGTCGAGCCCGCGAATCCGCCGCAAACGCTCGACCGCGTCCTTGTCGTCGAGATGACAGGCGAGCGCGTAGCTCGAATCGGTCGGCAATGCGACGACGCCGCCATCGTTGATGATCTGCACGGCCTGCTTGACGAGGCGCGGCTGCGGGTTATCCGGATGAAGCCGAAAGTATTGGGACATTTTGGCTAACGGTGACTACGGAAGGAAAATCGGGTGAACGCAAGCCCGTCGAACAAGGGCTTTCGCGCGTATCGTGCCGCCGTGGCGCGGCGCGCGATCACAACCAGCGTTCCCAAACAGGCTTGAGATCGGAAGGCAGTTGCGGCAGCGTGCCGAGCTCGATGCGGCCTTCACCGGGTGCATGGAAGTCGGAACCGCGCGAGGCTTCGAAGCCATAACGGCGCGCGACATCCGCATATTCGCGGTACTGATCCGGCGTGTGACTGCCCGTCACCACTTCGATGGCTTTACCGCCCAGGTCGATGAATTCAGCGAAAAACGCGTCGAACTCCAGCGGCGAGTAGGCGTAGCGACCCGGGTGCGCGACGATCGCCTCGCCGCCGGCCGCCTGAATCCAGCCGACCGCATCCGCCAGTTTCGCCCACCGATGGGACACATAGCCGGGCTTGCCGTCGCCGAGATAGCGATTGAACACGTCCTGCGTCGAGCTGGCGTAGCCGCTTTCGACCATGAAACGCGCGAAGTGCGTGCGCGAAATCATGTCCGGATTCGATACGTATTTGAGCGCGCCCTGATAGGCATCGGGAATGCCGAGCGTGGCCAGTTGTTCGCCGATTGCTTCGGCGCGCGCCGCGCGGCCGTTGCGGGTGCGCGCGAGGCCGTCGATCAGGATCGAACTGGTTGGATCGATGCCGAGCCCGACAATGTGCACCGTGCGCGAAGCCCATGTCACCGAGATTTCCACGCCACTCACGTAAGCCATGCCGAGCGCCTCCGCGGCGCTGCGCGCTTCGTGCTGGCCGCCCAGTTCGTCGTGATCGGTCAGCGCCCACAGCGTCACGCCGCCCGCGTGCGCGCGGCGCGCGACATCGGCCGGGGCGAACTGGCCATCGGAAACGGTGGAGTGACAGTGGAGGTCGGCGTTCATCTTTGTCTTGAGAAGGTTCTGTGCTCATTTTACTGCAACGCAGTAAGTGACCGCAGCGCTATCTCGCGAAAGCGGATCTCGCACCGAAACTTTTTTGCAAGCTTCAGGCGCAAAAACCCTCGATCAATGCGGCCACCTGCTCCGGCTGATCGTGATGCACCATGTGTCCGGCTTCGTCGATGATCTTTTCGCGCCAGTTCGGAAACGCCTGGAAACGCGCCTTGAATTCATCGAGTGGAATCTCGCCGGCGATCTGGGCAAGCGTGGGCGAATTCGCGGCCTCGACGTGCAGCACCTTGGCGGCGACCTTGCGCCACACCGCCATCACTTCGTCGAGCCGGTACAGCGTCGGTCCGCGCAGTTTGTGCGCCGGATCGGCGAGCAGCATGAAGCGCCCTTCTCCGTCCGGCCTGGACCAATGCTGCGCGAGGAACTGCGCACGCGGCAAAGGGAGGCGCGGATTGGTCTTGATCAGGCGCCCGGCGACCTCGTCCAGCGACGCGTAGCGCTTCAGTTGCGGCGGATCGCGCAATTCGTCGAGCCAGTTGCGCAGACGTTTGGGCGCCTGCGCCGAGTGCGACGGCGCCAGACCGAAGCCCTCCAGATCGACCACGCGCCGCACCCGTTCCGGCCGCACGCCGGCATACAGGCAGACGATGTTCGCGCCCATGCTGTGGCCGACCAGATTCACTTCGCCGGTCGGTGCATAGTGGTCGAGCAGCGCGTCGAGATCGGCCAGGTAGTCCTGAATCCAGTAGTTGCCGCCGCCGCGCTCGGCGACCGGCCAGTCCGACAGGCCGAAGCCGCGCATATCGGGCGCGATCACCTGCCAGTCGCCGCCCAATGCGTCGACGACGAACTGGAACGACGCCGCCACGTCCATCCAGCCGTGCAGCATGAACAGCATCGGCGCGTCGGGGTTGCCCCAGCGCCGCACGTGCAGACGGATGCCGCGCACGGCGACGAATTCAGACCTGGAGGTATTCATGAACGGCGCGCCCGAAAAAAGAATGATCGTTCGATTATAACGAGATAGCCCGACGATGCGCGGGAGCTGAGTGTGGAAAAAGGCTTCAGTCCGGCGCGGCCGGCGGGACGGAGGGTTCCGAATCGAGGCCCGCCAGAGCGACCAGCGCAGCCAGTTCCGTCTCATCGAAACCGGCGTCGCGGCGTGCCTCGAAATTGAACGGACCGCGTAATTTCGGTGCGTGATACTGCTCGGCGAGGCGCGTGTAGGTGGTATGCGGATCGACACCGCTCTCGTCGCACAGATGCCGAAACCAGCGGTTGCCGATCAGCACGTGGCCAATTTCGTCGCGCAGGATCACGTCGAGAATCGCCGCCGACGCGTGATCGCCCGCCTGTTGCAGACGGGCGCGGATGGGCGGCGAGGCATCGAGGCCACGCGCCTCGAGGGTGCGCGGCACCAGCGCCATGCGCGCCAGCACGTCGGCACGGGTGCGCTCGCACATATCCCAGAGGCCGTCGTGGGCGGGAAAATCACCGTAGGCATGGCCGAATTCCGCCAGCCGCGCGACCAGCAGCGAGAAATGATGAGCCTCTTCCGCGGCAACCTTGAGCCAGTCTGTATAGAACGCGGCGGGCATGCCGGCAAAGCGCCAGACGGCGTCGAGCGCGAGGTTGATGGCATTGAATTCGATATGCGCCAGCGCGTGCAGCAGGACGGCCCGTCCTTCGGGCGATTGCATGCTGCGGCGCTTCAGCTTGCGCGGGTCGACCAGTTCGGGGCGCGCGGGACGACCGGGCAAGTCCGGCGGCTCGGCGAGTTCGAGGTCGGCGGGACAGGCGAGGCGGCCCTCGAGCACTGCGGCGTATAGCGCACGGGCCGCGTCCGCCTTGGTTGCCGGATCGATTTCGCGCAATGTCGCCAGTGCCGCCGTACGCGCGCAATTCGCAAGATTCAAAGTACTTTCAGGATTCGATACTGGCGCAGCGGGCGAACGAGACGGAATAGCGGAATTCATGGCGACAGGTTGGCAAAGAGCACGGCAAAAGGCGCGGCGAAAGGCAAAACCAGGCGGCACGGCGTTCGCCAAAGCTGGGCGCAGGACCGCTTGCAGCACCGCCAAGCGGCCTAAGCACACAACCGTTTACAATACTCGATTCGACCATCTCGCGTGCCTGTTGCGCAGGTCCGGCAGGGCAACCCGCTCCATCGCGACCTTTCGGGCATTCTCGAGCGTTTTGCAGCCCAGTTTTGCAGCCCCGAGGCAGCCCGTTCGTGGCCCGTTCGCCCCGAGCCAACCCGTGCAGCACCTGGCGACCGATCAAGAGGAGACACCGTGACAATTTACAAGCTTGGCGAAGCAGCCCCGACCATCCATGAAAGCGTGTTCGTCGCCGATTCGGCGAACATCATCGGCAAGGTAACGCTTGAAGAAAATTCGAGCGTCTGGTTCGGCGCGACGATTCGCGGCGACAACGAACCGATTACCGTTGGCGCGGGCAGCAACGTCCAGGAAAACGCGGTGCTCCATACCGATCCGGGCTTCCCGCTGACGATCGAGCCGAATGTAACGATCGGCCACCAGGTCATGTTGCACGGCTGCACGATCAAGGAAGGCTCGCTGATCGGAATTCAGGCGGTGGTCTTGAATGGTGCGGTAATCGGCCGCAACTGTCTGGTTGGAGCGGGCGCCATCGTCACGGAAGGCAAGGTGTTTCCCGACAATTCGCTGATTCTCGGCGCGCCCGCCAAAGTGGTGCGCGAACTGACCGAGACGGATATCGCCAATATGCAGCGCGGCACGGCAAGCTATGCCGAGCGCCGCGAATATTTCAAGGCGCAGCTCGTGCGCATCGGCTAACCAGCCGGAGCGCGCGGCGCGCACGGCGCAGCATCAGGCTGCGTCATTCGACCGAGGAAAAGTTGTGAGCGACCAGTTGCAAAAATTCATGTTCAGCGCGGCGCCGGTGCGCGGCGAGATCGTTTCGCTGCGCAATACGTGGCAGGAAGTGCTGACGCGCCGGGACTATCCGGCGCCCGTGCGGACGATTCTGGGCGAGATGATGGCTGCGTGCGCGCTGCTTTCGGCGAACCTCAAGTTTGACGGCACGCTCGTCATGCAGATTTTCGGCGACGGGCCGGCGAAGATGCTGGTGGTGCAATGCAGCTCCGACCTGTCGATGCGCGCCACCGCCAAGCTCTCCGGCGAAGCGGGCAGTACGATCGACGACACCACTTCCATGATCGATCTCGTCAACGCGAGCGGCCACGGCCGCTGTGTGATCACGCTCGACCCGCGCGAGAAGCAGCCCGGCCAGCAGCCGTATCAAAGTATCGTGCCGCTGTCGGGCGTGGACGGCCCGCTCAAGTCGATGTCCGAAGTGCTCGAACACTACATGCATCACTCCGAGCAGCTCGACACGCGCCTGTGGCTCGCGGCGAACACCGAACGCGCGGTCGGCATGCTGTTGCAGAAGCTGCCCGGCGACGGCGGCATCGTCCCGCATCCGGGCGAGCTGGATGCGGATACGTGGGAGCGCGTTTGCACGCTCGGCGGCACGATGTCGCAAGACGAACTGCTGAAAGAAGAGCCGGCTACGATTTTCCGCCGCCTGTTCTGGCAGGAAAACGTCCAGCATTTCGAGCCGGCCACGGCGCGCTTCGAGTGCAGCTGTTCGCGCGAGAAAGTCGGCGCCATGCTGAAAATGCTGGGCCGCGAAGAAGTGGACGGCGTAATCGAAGAGCGTGGCCACGTCGAGATTCATTGCGAATTCTGCAACCAGCGCTATGAGTTCGACCCGGTCGACGTGGCGCAACTTTTTGTCGCCGACGCGCTCTCACAAGGTGTGACGCCGGCCGCCAGCCAGCGGCACTGAAACGGCCCGGCGGCGGCTTATTACGCCCCTGATTACCGCAGTAAAATGACACGTCGCCAGGTGCCTTTTCGAGGCGCCGGCGGCGCGTTATCGTTGAGCGTTGCGTTGGATCGTCGGCGGTGCGCGTTGCGCATGTTTTGCTTAGGCATCCGACCGATGGAGATCAAAATGAACATCAATACATCGCTAAAGCACTGCATGCGCACATTCGCCGTGCTGGCAGCCATTGCCGGCGGCGCCGCGCTGACGGGCTGCGTGATGGACCCGCCGGGACCGTCGCCGATTTATAGCCGGTTGCCGGCCGACCAGTCGGGCATGGCCAGCACCGCGCAGCCGCTCACGCCCGAAGAACGTGAGCGCTACGACGCGATCGACCGTCAGGTGATGGCCGAGCAGAATCAGGCGATTGCCGCCGACAACGCGGCTCAGGCGTATGCGCGTTACTACTCGCCGCCCGTCAACGTGTACGGCGGTTATTACGGCGGCGGTTGGGGGCACGGCTGGGGTACGGGCGTCGGATTTGGTTATTCGCCGTACTGGGGCTGGTAAGCCGAAGCGGATACCCCCGAACAGGAGCGCCGCGAGCGATAAGGCCTGGCGCCACGCTCAGTGCGTGGCCTTCTTATCTTTGACCGCGGCCTTACCGGCATGCTTTCGATCCGGTTTCGCGCGCGACTCCGGATTGGGCACCACATGCAGCGGCGCCGCCGACACCTCACCACGCGTAGAGGTGGTCGCTGAAGAAGTATTGGTATTTGGCAAAGGGGCGTTCGGCGAAACGAACTGCACGAATACCTCGCCGTCTTTCACCATGCCCATTTCGTAGCGCGCCCGCTCTTCCACCGCGGCCGTGCCGTTCTGCAGATCCTGCACTTCGCCCTGAATGCGCTCGTTGCGCAGCTTCGAATCGGCGTTCTTCTGCAGTTGCTGCGCCAGTTGCTGCTGCAACTCATGCACGCGCAACCAACCGCCGTGCCCCCACCAGAGCGGGTACTGGATCAGCGCCAGTAGAACGATCAGGACAGCAGTGACAAGCCGCATGAAGTAAGCACAATAAATACACGCCGCCCTGCGCTATACGCAGGGCGGCGGGGTCAATCAGAAACGAAGGATAACCGGCTCATTGGTCGGCGCTAGCAGCAGGACCATTAGCGCAGATTGTAGAACGCCGACTTGCCCGGATAGCTAGCGATATCGCCGAGGTCTTCCTCGATGCGCAGCAACTGGTTGTATTTCGAGATACGATCCGAGCGCGACAGCGAACCCGTCTTGATCTGACCGGCGTTCAGGCCGACTGCGATGTCCGCAATCGTCGAATCTTCGGTTTCGCCCGAGCGGTGCGAGATCACAGCCGTGTAGCCGGCGCGCTTCGCCATTTCGATCGCCGCGAAGGTTTCCGTCAGCGTACCGATCTGGTTGATCTTGATCAGGATCGAGTTGGCGATGCCCTTCTCAATGCCTTCCTTCAGGATGCGCGTGTTGGTGACGAACAAGTCGTCGCCCACCAGTTGCACCTTCTTGCCGAGCTTGTCGGTCAGTGTCTTCCAGCCTGCCCAGTCGCTTTCGTGCATGCCGTCTTCGATCGAGACGATTGGGAACTTGTCGGCCAGGTTCGCCAGGTAGTCGGCGAATTCCGTGGACGACAGTTGCAGGCCTTCGCCCGCCAACTGGTACTTGCCGTCGTGATAGAACTCGCTGGCCGCGCAGTCGAGCGCGAGCAGCACGTCTTCGCCCGCGCGGTAGCCGGCCTTTTCAATGGCTTGCAGAATGGTCGACAGGCATTCGTCGTTGCTGCCGAAGTTCGGTGCGAAGCCGCCTTCGTCGCCCACCGCCGTGCTCATGCCGCGGTCCGACAGGATCTTCTTCAGCGCGTGGAACACTTCGGCGCCGCAGCGCAGTGCTTCGCGGAAGGTCGGCTGGCTGACCGGCACGATCATGAATTCCTGGATGTCCAGGCTGTTGTTCGCGTGCGCGCCACCGTTGACGATGTTCATCATCGGCACCGGCAGTTGCATCGCGCCCGAACCGCCGAAGTAGCGATACAGCGGCAGGCCGGCTTCTTCAGCCGCAGCCTTCGCGACGGCCATCGAAACAGCCAGCATCGCGTTCGCACCGAGGCGCGACTTGTTGTCGGTGCCGTCGAGTTCCAGCAGGGTCTTGTCGAGGAAAGCCTGCTCGGAAGCGTCGAGGCCCATGATCGCTTCGGAGATTTCGGTGTTGATGTGCTCGACGGCCTTCAGCACGCCCTTGCCGCCGTAACGGCCGGCTTCGCCGTCGCGCAGCTCGATCGCTTCACGCGAACCCGTCGACGCGCCCGACGGCACCGCAGCGCGGCCCATCGTGCCCGATTCGAGCAGCACGTCGCATTCGACGGTGGGGTTGCCTCGCGAATCGAGAATCTCTCGACCGATGATATCTACGATAGCACTCATGGTTTCCTCAAGAAATGACGTTGAATTCTTTACTGTGAAACTGCACCGGACACCGCCGGTCTCCCCGGCAAACTACTGGCGCCCTGATGCTTTCGACGACCATTGCGTGCATTCGCCGCGCACCGATTATGCAAGCCCATCGTGACACGCGGTGAATGCCTGAATCAGTTGAAATCGCTTTCGAGGAACGGCGCGCGCTTGACCGCCCGATCGAGCGTAACAAGCGTTTCGAGCAGCTCGGCCATGCGATGCAACGGTACCGCGTTCGGGCCGTCCGACTTGGCTTCCGAAGGCTTCGGATGGGTTTCCATGAAGAGACCCGACACGCCGACGGCTACCGCGGCACGCGCCAGCACCGGCACGAATTCGCGCTGGCCGCCCGAACTCGTGCCCTGCCCGCCCGGCAACTGCACCGAGTGGGTAGCGTCGAACACGACCGGCGCCTTGGTTTCGCGCATGATCGCAAGCGATCGCATGTCCGAAACCAGGTTGTTATAACCGAACGACACGCCGCGCTCGCACGCCATGAAGCGGTCTTCCGAAAGCCCCGCTTCACGCGCCGCATCGCGCGCCTTGTCGATCACATTCGTCATGTCGTGCGGTGCGAGAAACTGGCCTTTCTTGATGTTGACCGGTTTGCCCGAACGCGCACAAGCCTGAATGAAGTCAGTTTGACGGCACAGGAAAGCAGGCGTTTGCAGAACGTCGACCACCGACGCAACCTGCTCGATCTCATGCTCCGCGTGCACATCCGTCAGCACCGGCAGACCAAGCTGACGCTTCACTTCCGACAGAATGCGCAAACCTTCGTCCATGCCCAGACCGCGAAACGACTTGCCGCTGCTGCGGTTGGCTTTGTCGTATGACGATTTGTAGATGAACGGAATGTTCAGTTTCGCGCAGATTTCTTTCAGCTGGCCTGCCGTATCGATCGTCATCTGCTCCGATTCGACAACACAGGTGCCTGCGATCAGGAAAAACGGCTTGTCGAGCCCGATTTCGAAATCGCCCAGCTTCATGCTTTCTCCCCGACTTCCGCCGTCGTGCGCGGCTGCTGGTGCGCGAGCGCCGCTTCGACAAACGACTTGAACAACGGATGGCCGTCGCGCGGCGTGGACGTGAATTCCGGGTGGAACTGCACGCCGACAAACCACGGGTGCATGCTGCGCGGCAATTCCATCATTTCCGGCAGATCTTCACTCGGGGTACGGGCGCTGATGATAAGGCCACCGGCTTCGAGCTGGGGCACGAAACGGTTATTGACCTCATAACGGTGACGATGGCGTTCGTTCACATCCTTGCCGTAGATCTCTTCGGCCATCGTGCCGGGCTTGATCGGGCAACGTTGTGAACCCAGGCGCATCGTGCCGCCCAGATCCGATTCTTCGGTACGCTTCTCGACCCGGCCTTCACGGTCGTACCACTCGGTGATCAGCGCAACCACGCGGTTCTCGGTTTCCGGATCGAACTCGGTGCTGTTCGCGTCTTTCAGGCCGACCACGTCGCGGGCGAATTCGATCACGGCCAGCTGCATGCCGAGGCAGATGCCGAGATACGGCACCTTCGCTTCGCGTGCATAGCGGATCGCGGCAATCTTGCCTTCAGTGCCGCGGCGACCGAAGCCACCCGGCACGAGCACGGCATCCAGATGCTTGAGGCTCTCGACGCCTTGCGTCTCGATCTCTTCCGAATCGATGTACTCGATGTTGACCTTGGTCGACGTATGCATCGACGCATGGCGCAGCGCTTCGATCAGCGACTTGTACGACTCGGTCAGATCGACATACTTGCCGACCATGCCGATCGTGACTTCGTGCTTCGGATGCTCGAGTTTTTCGACGAGATTCGCCCACATCGACAGATCGGCGGGCTTCGGCGTGAGCTTGAGCTCTTCGCAGATGATCGCGTCAAGACCCTGGTCGTGCAGCATCTGCGGAATCTTGTAGATGCTGTCGGCGTCCCACACGGAAATCACCGCGTCTTCCGGCACGTTAGAGAACATCGAGATCTTCGCGCGCTCGTCGTCCGGAATGCGGCGGTCGGCGCGGCACAGCAGCACGTGCGGCGAGATACCGATTTCACGCAGTTTCTGCACGCTGTGCTGGGTCGGCTTGGTTTTCAGCTCGCCCGCGGTCGCGACCCAGGGCACCAGCGTGAGGTGCACGAAGCACGCGCTGTTGCGGCCCATGCGAAGACTCATCTGACGCGCGGCCTCGAGGAACGGCAGCGATTCGATGTCGCCCACGGTGCCGCCCACTTCGACGATGGCGACGTCCGGCTCACCGCACGTAGCGGAAGCCGCGCCGCGTTCGATGAACGCCTGGATTTCGTTGGTGATGTGCGGAATGACCTGCACCGTCTTGCCGAGATAATCGCCACGGCGTTCCTTGCGGATCACCGATTCGTAAATCTGGCCTGTGGTGAAGTTATTGGCCTTGCGCATCTTCGTGCTGATGAAGCGCTCATAGTGGCCAAGATCGAGGTCAGTCTCCGCTCCGTCTTCCGTCACGAACACTTCGCCGTGTTGAAACGGGCTCATCGTGCCGGGGTCGACATTGATGTAGGGATCGAGCTTGAGGAGGGTGACTTTAAGACCGCGCGATTCGAGGATCGCGGCGAGGGAAGCGGCGGCAATACCCTTGCCGAGGGAAGATACTACGCCGCCGGTGACGAAAACATATTTGGTCATCGCTGGATGCTCGCGGGAAAAACGGATTATACCGTAAAGCAGGGTCTCAACCCAGCGAATTCCTGGCGACATCCGCACGAAAGTATGCCGCGGCGATGGCAATCGCCGTCCATCGATCATGCACCGTTTTCGCGGCGCCGGTGAAGCGCGTTAGTGGGTCGCACCGCGCTAGCGTCTGCCGTCACGCCTCTTATGGTCAGGCCGCCACGCCGGTGAACGCCGACGCCGCCTCGCGCGCGGCGCCCGTCACGGCCTTAAGCGCGCCGCTCCAGTTCGCGCAACATCCGCTGCACCGCACGTGCGGTTTCGAGCGGTTTTTCCATTGGATACAAATGGCTGCCTTCGATCCATTCCACATGCCCGCCGGTTGCGCGGCGGGTGGCGTCCAGCCCCGCCTGGCGCACTTCCTTTGACCGCGTGCCGGCGATGAACCCAACCGGCACCGGTGCGCCACGCGCGAGGCGGGGCCCAAGCGTATGCGGCAAGGTCTTGTAGATCTGATATTCGGTGCGCCGGTCGAATGCGAGCGAGCGCCCGCCGTCGGGCGAGCTCTGCGGAATGCCGAAGTCGATGTAGTCCGACAGCATGCGCTCGTCCCAACGCGCGAACGCCGGTTTCGAATGAAAGTGCCGCCACGCCTCCTCGCGGCTTGCCCACTGCGTACGGCGCGTGCGGGTGGCCGCCGCGGGCGACAGGCGTTCGTCGAGTCCCGTCCATTGCGACACTCGCAGCATGCTGCTGCGCCAACCGGCGATCACGGGCGAATCGAGCATGATCACGCCTCTCACCCACTGCGGCTTTTTCAGCGCCGCCATCAGCGACAGATAGCCGCCCAGCGAATGGCCGACCAGCCACACCGGCTGCTCGTAAGACCGGCCCACGTCGTCGAGCAACTGCTCGACCAGATGCGGCCAGTCCTGCGTGACCGGATAACGCGCGTCGTGACCGATGCGCTCGATCGAGCGCAGTTCGTAGTCGTCGGCGAGCTCGGCGAAGATCGTTCGGTAAGTCGACGCCGGGAACCCGTTCGCATGCGAGAAGTGGATGATGTTTTTCAACTGCGGCACTCTCCGTTCTGTTTCGGCGCCTGGGCCCCGCGCCTGACTCTTGGTTCAGACTCCGGCCCGGCGGCGCATTTATTCTCTTCGTGCGGCCGGCAATCCATCAGCGATCCATCCAGTAGCGGTGTTGCGTGTCGCGATAGCGCTCGAGCGTCAGGGTGGCGGCGCCAAGGCCCGGATCGACTCCTTCGGCGACTGCGGAATCAAGTCCCTCGCTGGCCTTCGGCCCGGCGCCTGGTTCGATGGTCGGGTCGATGTCGGGGTTGATGTTCGGATTGACGTCAACCCGCACCGCACCGTCCGCATCGCTGCGTGCAAGCTCGATATGCCGAGCCTTGTAACGCTCGAACACACCTGCATTCGGATGATGAAACCGGTTGCGATAGCCTACCTGAAATAGTGCGATGAGCGGATCGATAGAGTCGAGGAACGGCTCAGTCGACGAGGTCTTGCTCCCGTGATGCGGCACGACCAGCACCTGGGCGCGCAACGCATCGCGATCGCGGGCGAGCAGCACGCGTTCGACCGGCGCTTCGATATCAGCCGCCAGCAAGGCGGCCATACGCGGCGCCACGGTTTGAACATTAGCGGCCGGCGGGCTCGCCGCGGTCGGCAGATTCGTGCGGGCCGGCGCCGTACTCACCCGCAACACGCAGCAATGGGCATTCGGCTTGCCTTGCAGCGGTCCGGCATCCGGCCACAGTATCGCGAACTCCACGCCGTCCCATTGCCAACGCTGGCCAGCAGCACAGGGCAACGTAGCCGCGCCGCGCTCCCTCGCGTTCGACCACAACGGATTAGCGGGCGCCAATGCCGCCATCATTTGACGTACCTCGATCGCCTCCAGTACCGCCGGCGCGCCGCCCGAATGGTCGGAATCGGCATGGCTGATTAGCAGCGTATCGAGCGCCGTGACGCCGTGTGCCTGCAAAAACGGCACGACTACCCGTTCACCCGCATGCGTCGATTCCGGTCCCGGTCCGGCGTCGAATAACAGCGTGTGATGCGCGGTTTCGACCAGCACCGAGGTGCCTTGACCGATATCCAGCGCCGTCAGGCGAAAGCTGCCGTGCGGCGGCCCGGCCGGCGCCGGCATCAGCAGCGGCAGCCACGTGATCGGTGCGGCCCAGCGCAGCGGCCAGCCACGCGGCGCCAGACACCAGCAAACGCCAAGCGCCGCCGCGGTGAGCGTCCACGGGTCCGGCTGGGGCAGCCGCCAGAGCGTCCACGCCGGACCGGACAGCATTTGCAGGCCTGTCGCCAGCAGGTCGAGCAAGCTGTGCGCGGCGCGAAAAGCGTAGGCGTCGAACGGCGCGGGCAACACGACGCCTGCCAATACGGCCGGCGTCACCAGCAGACTCACCCACGGAATCGCGAAGGCATTCGCGAGCGGGCCGATCAACGGAATCTGGGCGAACCAATAGACGGTGAGCGGTGCAAGCGCGACGGTCACCGCGAACTGCACATGCGCGGCACCGCGCGCCCGTTCGCCGAAAGCCCGGGCGCGGCGGCATACGACAGACCACAGGCGCGCAAATCTCGTTGGCGTCACGCTGCCTTCACCCTTTTCGTCGCGGCGCTGCTCGTGGTCCTGCACCCGCGGCCGTCCCGACATCGCGAACAGAATCGCCGCCACCGCGCAGAACGACAGCCAGAATCCCGCCGCCACCACGGCCCACGGATCGATCAGCAGCACGAGGCCCAATGCCCACGCCAGCACCACCGATCGCGCGAGGTTGCGCCCGCTGATAAACGCCAGCGCCACCACCCCCGCCATCCACAGCGCGCGCTGGGCCGGCACGTTGAAACCCGCCAACGCCGCATGCAGCCCGGCGAACAACGCGCCACCCATCACCGCGACGACCTGCGCCGGCAGCAGCAGCGGCCAGTTGCGGCCGACGAATCCCGAGCGCCGCCACACCGCCCCGGCGAGCCACGCCGCGAGGCCGGCGGCAAAGCCGATGTGCAAACCCGAAATCGCCACCAGATGACTGGTGCCCGTGCCGCGCATCAATAGCCAGTCGGCCGCGCTGACTTCGTCCTGCGCGCCGATGGCGAGCGCCACCACGATCCCACGATGCGCCGCGTCGGCGAGCACGCTGTCAATGCGCGCCCGCAGCGCGGCGCGCCAGCGATCGACCGTCACGCTTATGCCACGCGAAATGCCAGGCAGGCGCACAGCTTGAGCCGGCGCGCTCACATAGCCGGTGGCGCGCACATTGCGCGCCAGCAAACTGGCTTCCACATCGCGCACGCCGAAGTTCGCATTGCCATGCGGGCGTTTGAGCCGCACCGTCAGACGCCAGCGCGTGCCCGGTTCGAGCGGCGGCGCAGGCGCATCAGCGGCAATCCACGAGAGTTGAATCACGCGCGGAAAAGCGACGATCGGCGCACCCGCGGACTCGACTTCAAAAAGGAAGCGCGCACCCTTATCGTCGCGTGACGGCAGTCCCTTGATACTGCCGACAACCTCAATGTCGCGCCCTTCCCAGGCGTTCGGCAAGCTCACCGCGAGCCGGACTTCCGCACGCCAGGCGGTATAGCCGAAACCCACACAAAGAGCCGCGATCCACAGCGCGCCCCAGCCGGCGCAAGAACGCGCGCGCGTGCCGGACAAGGCACGGCCAATGGATGATTTCGCGGCAGCGGCAGCCGCATGCGCATCGGCGGCTACTGAAACCGGCCAGCGCAAGCCCCACACCGCGACCAGAATCGCAACGCACCCAAGGGAAAGCAGCGCACACCACCCACGCCAATCCGGCAATGCCGCCTGCCGCTGCAGCCCAATCACCCCCAACGCAAACCCGCACCACCATGCCCGCATCCGACCTCCGCGCCCTCCGTTCAGCCTTCGCCGGACGACGCGACGCTCAGTGAGCAGACGTCAGCGAACCCGCCGGGCATGTGTTCCGCCCGACGCGAACCACTCAGACCATCGCGTTCAATTATGCAGAGGAAAGTGCCAGCCGCGGCAGCGCGGCGAGCGCGTTAGCCGTTGTGCCTAGGGCGGCTTCGTCGGCGCTCATGCCGCGCAGTTGCGCGAGTCCCGCGCCGATAGCCGGAATCTGATCCGGCGAGTTGCGCTGTTTGTAGATCCACGAAGGGGCGATGTCCGGCGCGTCGGTCTCGACGACCAGTGCCTCGAACGGCAATTGCTCCGCGAGGCGCCGGATTTGCCGCGCCCGCTCGAAGGTCAGATTGCCGCCAAAACCGAGATGCATGCCCTGGTCTATATACGCCTCGGCCTGCTGAAAACTACCGTTGAAGGCGTGCGCGATGCCGCGATGAATCTGATGCCGCCGCAGCCCTTTGATCACCTGATCCTGCGATTTGCGCACGTGGCAAATCACCGGCAGATCGAATTCGCGCGCCAGTTGAAGTTGACCGTTGTAGAAGAACTGCTGGCGCGCATCGTCGAGACCCTCGACGAAATAGTCGAGGCCGATTTCGCCTATGCCGACAAACCGTGGATCGTCGAGACTCGCCTCGATTTCCATGCGCAGCAGTTCGAGATCGCTCTCCTGCGCGCCCGGCGTGAAGAGCGGATGAATGCCGAGCGCATACGCGCCGCCGTCGATGCGGTGCGCGAGCTCACGCACTGCCGTGAAGTTCTCGCGGCCGATCGCCGGAATCACGATACGCCCGACACCGGCCTGACGCGCCGCATCGGCGACCGCCTCGCGGTCGGCGTTGAATTCGGAAGCGTCGAGATGGCAGTGCGTATCGATCCACATGGCGCGCTCCTCGTTAGCGGCAGAGCCTCGCTCGCGTTGTGCGCGGCGCTTAAACCGGCACGGGTGGCTCTTCGTGCAAGACGCCGTCGCGCAGCCGCATGATCCGGTCGCAACGTCCGGCCAGCTCCGGATCGTGCGTGACGATCACGAAGCTGGTGTCGAGTGTTTGCGAAAGTTCGAGCATCAGGTTGAACACGGTGTCGGCCGTGCCGCCGTCCAGATTGCCCGTGGGTTCGTCGGCGAGCACGCAAGCAGGCTTGGTCACCAGCGCCCGGGCAATGGCCACGCGCTGACGCTCGCCGCCCGACAGCTCACCCGGACGATGCTTCGCGCGATGCCCCATGCCGACCCGTTCCAGCACCGCGAGCGCCTCGCGCCGCGCGGCTTCGGTGGTCATGCGGCGAATCCGCAGCGGCATCGCGACATTGTCGAGCGCGGTGAATTCCGGCAACAGATGGTGAAACTGGTACACGAAACCGAGCGCGCGATTGCGCAGGTCGTTACGTTCGCGCTCGGAGAGTTTCGTAAACGGCTTGCCCATCACCGAGACATGACCCGCGCTCGGATCGTCGAGCCCGCCGAGCACATGCAGCAGCGTGCTCTTGCCGGAACCCGACGCGCCGACGATCGCCAGCTTTTCACCGCGCCGCACGCTCAATTGCGCGTTGTTGAGCACCTGCACATTGAGACCGCCCTGCACGAACGACTTCGAAATGCCGGTTGCTTCCAGCACATAGGGATGCAGCGTGTTGTCGTCAGAAACCATGGATACGCTAGTGGAACGGTCATTCATAGCGCAGTGCCTCCGCAGGACGGACTTTCGCACCACGCCAGCTCGGATAAAGGGTCGCCAGCGCCGACATCAGGAACGCAATGATGCCGATCCGCGCCACGTCGGCGGGAATCAGTTCGGACGGCAGTTCGCTGATGAAATACACCGACGGCGGCAGGAACTGCACACCGAGCAGATGCTCGATCATCGGCACGAGCCACGGAATGCTCCACGCAATCAGGCAGCCGAGCGCCACGCCGGTCGCCGTGCCGATAAAGCCGATCGTCACGCCCTGCACGACGAAAATCTTCATGATCGAGCCGGGCTGCGCACCGAGCGTGCGCAGAATCGCGATGTCAGCCTGTTTGTTGGTCACCGTCATTACCAGCGACGACACCAGATTGAACGCCGCCACCGCGATGATCAGCGTGAGGATGATGAACATCATGCGTTTTTCGATCTGCACCGCCGAGAACCACGTCTTGTTCTGCTGGGTCCAGTCGCGGATATACAGATCGCCCGACAAGGTGCGCGCCAACTGATGCGCGACCTCGGGCGCCCGCTGCATGTCGGTGACGCGCAGTCGCACGCCGGTCGGCGCGGATAGCCGGAACAGCGCCTCGGCGTCCTTGATGTTGATCAGTGCGAGCGTGCTGTCGTATTCGTAGTGCCCGGACTCGAAGATGCCCACCACCGTGAACTGTTTCAGCCGCGGCAGCATGCCGGCGGGCGTGATGGTGCCTTCGGGCGCGACCAGCGTGATCTTGTCGTTGACCGTCACGCCGAGATTGGCGGCGAGGTCCGCCCCCAGCACGATACCGAAGTCGCCCGGCACGAGGTCGGTCAGCTTGCCGCCCTTCATTTCCTTGCCGATATCGGACACTTCAGGTTCCAGCGACGGTTCGACGCCGCGCAGTGCCACGCCGCTCACGGCGTCCTGGCGCGTGAGCAGCGCCTGCGCGTCGACGTACGGCGCCGCGCCGATCACTTCCTTGTTCTGGCGCGCTTCCTGGGCGGTCAGTTGCCAGTTGGGCATCGAACCGGTCGGCGAAAAGATCTCGACGTGCGCCAGCACCGACAGCATCCGGTCGCGCACCTCTTTCTGGAAACCGTTCATCACGGACAACACGACGATCAGCGCCGCGACGCCGAGCGCGATGCCCGACATCGACACGAGTGCGATGAAGGAAATGAAGCCGTTACCGGTCGTGCGTTTGCCGGCGCGGGTGTAGCGCCAGCCAATCTGCCATTCGTAGGGAAATTTCAAGCGAATCCTTTTCTGCGTTCTTCGTCTGCTTCCGGCCTTCTGCTGCACACGACGGCGCCAACCTGCCACCGTCGCGCCTGTCATGCGGCCTGAGCGTCGTGATCTATTGGTGTCGCGGCAACCCGGATGGTTCCGGTAAAACGTTCCGGTGCCGTCCGGCGCGCCCCTCGCAAACCCCCGCGCCGCCGAAGCCGGCGCCCCGTCGCTGCTGCTACCGCCGTCAATCAAGCGCGAAGTTTGCCATACAATGCCGCGCATTCGCGCAATGACCCGGTGCGCGAGGCGCGCGGCCCCGCCCCTAACGCAGGTTGTAGCGGCTCCTCAGCCCATTGATGATCCCGGCCGCCTGGCTGGCCGCCATGTCGCGCAGTTCCGCGTCCTTGCGGTCGCGATGCAGATGGGTGATATCCCAGTTGCAGCCGTCTTCGTCGTCCACGGTCTCGTGGAACCCGGTTGGAATCCAGCCGGCCGTGGCCGGATTGGCGTCGAGCGCTTTCACGACCAGTTCCAGCAACTCCTGCTCGGTTTTCAGTTCACGCGACATGTCGGTCTCCGGCGTCATGGGCGCGGTGCCGCCGCGCTCGGCTGCTGCCATCGGCGGGATCCGGGCGCGCTGCCCGAATCCGCCGATATGGTCTGAATACTCGCACTCTTTGCCCTACAATGCGCAGCATCATGCACGCCAACCGTCTTCATCTTCTCCTGCCCTTCGCGCTGCCCGCCGCAGCGGACGCCTCCACCGCTCTACACGACATCCGAAGTCCGGCCCTCGACCGGCTGATCGCGCGCGCGACGCTGGTCGAACGGGTGATCGGCGAAGATTTTCAGCGCACGCTGCCGCATGAGCGCTGGGTGGCGCGCCAGTTCGGCGCACTGCCGGGCGGCGCGGCGGCCGCCGATGAAGCACCGCTCGCGCCGTATATGCTGCGTGCCGACGGCGGCGACCCGGGCAGCGCCACGTGGGCCTGCGTGCAACCGGTGCACGTGCGCATCGCGCATGACCATCTGGTGCTGATCGATCCGGCCTCGCTCGAGCTGTCCGACGAGGAAGCCAGCGTCCTGCTGGCGGTCGCGCGGCCCTTGATCGAAGAACTCGGCGTGCGGATCGAAGCGCCCAGGCCCGCGCGCTGGTACTTGTCGGGAGACGGTTTCGGCACGCTGGCGGGGGCGTCGCCGTTGCGCGCGAGCGGTCGCAACATCGAAATCTGGCTGCCGCACGAAGCGCATTCCGGCGAGCGCTCGCGCGCCTGGATGAAATTGCAGAACGAAGTGCAAATGGCGTGGTTCGAGCATCCGGTCAACGAAGCGCGCGAGGCGCGTGGCCTGCCGGCCGTCAACTCGATCTGGTTTCACGCCCAGGGAACGGCGCAGGCAGTGACGAGCCCGTTCGCACGGGTGTTGTCCGACGCGGCAGCCACGCGCGGTCTCGCCATGACCGCAGGCGTCGAGACCGGCGCACCGCCGGCGTCCTTCGCCGCACTGACAGCGCGTGGCGCTGCGGGCGGCACGCAAGCCGGCGCGTCTGACGGCACGAATGCCCATGCCAACGGCACTACGCTGGTCGAACTCGATCCGTTCTCCGCACCCTACATCGAGCAGGACTGGGCACGCTGGAACGACGCCTTCGCCGCGTTGCAAACCGACTGGTTCGAACCGGCGTTGGCCGCGCTGCAAGCGGGCCGGCTCGATGAACTCGGCATGACGCTATGCGGTGACACCGGCTCGGTGACGCTCACGGTGACACGCGGCGACCTGCGCAAATTCTGGCGGCGGCGCGTGTTCGCCTCGCTGTTTATCGAATGACACACCGAATGAAACATCGAATGACCCACGGCCTTTCCGAATGACTCGAATCGTTACGCGCGCCGCGTCACCTGTCGACGCCGAAATCCTCACCCGCCACGGCCTGCATCCGGTGCTCGCGCGCCTGTATGCCGCGCGCGGCGTGTGCATGCCCGACGAAATCGAAACCGGCCTCGCGCGGCTCGTGCCGCCTGCGGCGCTCAAGGGCTGCGAAGACGCGGCGGTGCTGCTCGCCGATGCGATCCAGAACCAGCGCCGCATGCTGGTCGTCGCCGACTACGACTGCGACGGCGCTACCGCCTGCGCGGTCGCGGTGCGCGGCCTGCGCATGTTCGGCGGCCGGATCGAGTATCTGGTGCCGAACCGCTTCGAGTATGGCTATGGCCTCACGCCCGAGATCGTGGCGCTGGCCGCCCGCAGCGCGTCGGGCAAGCCGGAACTGCTGATTACCGTCGATAACGGCATCGCCAGCGTCGACGGCGTGGAAGCGGCCAATGCGCTCGGCATCGACGTGCTGGTCACCGACCATCACCTCCCCGGCGACGAACTGCCGGCTGCCCGCGCCATCGTCAATCCGAACCAGCCGGGCTGCACGTTTCCGAGCAAGTGCATCGCCGGGGTCGGCGTGATGTTTTATGTGCTGCTGGCGTTGCGCGCGGAATTGCGCCGCCGCGGCGCTTTCAACGACGATTTCCCCGAACCGCGTCTGGACGGCCTGCTCGATCTGGTCGCGCTCGGCACGGTCGCCGACGTGGTCAAGCTCGACGGCAATAACCGCGTGCTGGTCGCCCAGGGTCTGCAGCGGATTCGCAAAGGCAAGATGCAACCGGGCATTGCCGCCCTGTTCCGCGCTGCCGCGCGCGACGCTCGCAGCGCATCGGGTTTCGATCTCGGTTTCGCGCTCGGCCCGCGCCTGAATGCGGCCGGCCGCCTGTCGGATATGTCGCTCGGCATCGAGTGCCTGACCACCGACGACATCGGCCGTGCATGGGATCTCGCGCAACAACTCGACACGATGAACCGCGAGCGCCGCGAAATCGAAGCCGGCATGCAGCAGCAGGCGCTCGAAGACCTGTCGGCAATCGATCCGGAGGGCGCGAGCACCATCACGCTGTTCAACACGAGCTGGCATCAAGGTGTGATCGGTATCGTCGCCGGACGGCTGAAGGAGAAATTCCACCGGCCGTCGTTCACCTTCGCGCTCGCCGACGACAGCGGCCAGCTCGTCAAAGGCTCGGGCCGTTCGATCCCGGGCTTCCACCTGCGTGACGCGCTCGATCTGATCTCGAAGCGCGAGCCGGGCCTGATCGTCAAATTCGGCGGCCACGCGATGGCCGCGGGCCTGACGATCGCCGCAGCCGACGTGCCGCGCTTCACCGCCGCGTTCGAGGCGGTGGGCCGCGAATGGCTCTCCGAAGAGGCGTTGTCGCGCACGGTCGAAACCGACGGCGAACTCGAAGACGCCTACTTCACGCCGCAATTCGTCGAAATGCTCGATGCCGCCGTGTGGGGCCAGGGCTTCCCGGCGCCGGTATTTTCCGGCGAATTCGACATCGCATCGCAGGCGCTGGTCAAAGACAAACATCTGAAGCTGCAGCTGGTGCGCGGCCGTCAGCGGTTCAACGCGATCTGGTTCAATCACACCGACACGCTGCCCGCGCGGACCACCGTCGCCTACCGTCTGGCGAGCGACACGTGGAATGGCGTGTCGCGGGTGCAATTGATCGTCGAGCACGCGGCGAGCTGAAACGGCCCGCGGATCGCGAAGCGCGCGACAAGCGCCAAAAATCACCGCAAAATCAATCCCAAACCCGCGCCGGATCGCTCACAAGCCTCCGGCGCGGGGCGCCGATCGGCTATAATTTCTCCTTTTTACGAAGCTATAAAAGATCGACATGGAAGCGGAACGTCTCAACGCGATCGAAGCCTCACTGGCGGACCTGCGCACGCGCGCGGACTCGCTACGGGGGTATCTTTGACTACGACGACAAAGCACTGCGTCTAATCGAAGTCAACCGGGAACTCGAAGACCCGGACGTCTGGAACGACTCGAAGCACGCCCAGGCCCTCGGCCGGGAAAAGAAGCTGCTCGACGACACCGTCGGCAAACTCACGTCGCTCGATAACGACCTGCGCGACGCGCAGGATCTGTTCGACATGGCCCGCGAAGAAGGCGACGAGGAAACCCTCATCGCCTGCGAAGCAGACGCGCAAGGCATCGAACAACGCGTGGCGGACATGGAATTCCGCCGTATGTTCGCGAATCCAGCCGATCCGAACAACGCCTTCCTGGACATCCAGGCCGGCGCCGGCGGCACCGAGGCGTGCGACTGGGCGTCCATGCTGCTGCGCCAGTACCTGCGCTACTGCGAGCGCAAGGGCTTCAAGACCGAAGTGCTGGAACAGACCGACGGCGACGTCGCGGGCATCAAGAACGCCACGATCAAGATCGAAGGCGAATACGCGTACGGCTTTCTGCGTACCGAAACCGGCGTGCACCGCCTCGTGCGCAAGTCGCCGTTCGATTCGTCGGGCGGCCGCCATACGTCGTTCTCGTCGGTGTTCGTGTACCCGGAAATCGACGATTCGATCGAAGTCGACATCAACCCGGCCGATCTGCGTATCGACACCTACCGCGCGTCCGGCGCGGGCGGTCAGCACATCAACAAGACCGATTCGGCCGTGCGGATTACGCACATTCCGTCGGGCATCGTCGTGCAGTGCCAGAACGACCGTTCGCAGCACCGTAACCGCGCCGAAGCCATGGCCATGCTGAAATCGCGCCTGTACGAAGCGGAAATCCGCAAGCGTCAGGAAGAGCAGGACAAGCTCGAAGCCGGCAAGACCGATGTGGGCTGGGGTCATCAGATCCGCTCGTACGTGCTGGACAACAGCCGTATCAAGGATCTGCGCACCAACGTCGAAATCAGCAATACCAAGAGCGTGCTCGACGGCGACCTCGACCCGTTCATCAGCGCGAGCCTGAAACAGGGCGTCTAAGCGCAACCGGCGCGGCATGCCTGACAGCGCCGCGCCGTATCTTTGCATCTTGTGCATCTTTGTTATAGCGCCTGAGGTTTTTACTGACTGGCCACCCGCATGCGGACCATCCTGGTGCGGGCCACCGAATACCAAACCATCATGACCGAACCGACCCAGCCTAATGCGGCCCAGAATGTCGCGCCCGAGGTAGACGACAACAAGATCATGGCCGAACGCCGCGAAAAGCTGCGCGAGCTGCGTGAGCAGGGCGTCGCCTATCCGAACGATTTCCGCCCCACGCATCACGCCGAAGATCTGCAAACGCAGTACGCCGGGACCGACAAGGAAGCACTCGAAGCCAATCCGCTTGAAGTCGCGATCGCCGGCCGCATGATGCTCAAGCGCGTGATGGGCAAGGCAAGCTTTGCGACCGTGCGCGACGGGTCGGGTCAGATCCAGTTCTTCATCACGCCCGCAGACGTCGGCCAGGAAACGTACGACGCCTTCAAGAAGTGGGACATGGGCGACATCGTCGCCGCGCGCGGCGTGCTGTTCCGTACCAACAAGGGTGAACTCTCGGTGCGCTGTACCGAGCTGCGTTTGCTGTCGAAGTCGCTGCGCCCGCTGCCGGACAAGTTCCATGGTCTCGCCGATCAGGAAATGAAGTACCGCCAGCGCTACGTCGACCTGATCGTCACGCCGGAAACGCGCAAGACGTTCGTCGCGCGCACCAAGGCGATGTCGTCGATCCGCAAGTTCATGGCGGACGCCGATTTCATGGAAGTCGAAACGCCGATGCTGCACCCGATTCCGGGCGGCGCGGCGGCCAAGCCGTTCACCACGCATCACAACGCACTCGACATGCAGATGTTCCTGCGCATCGCGCCGGAACTGTATCTGAAGCGCCTCGTGGTCGGCGGCTTCGAGCGCGTGTTCGAGATCAACCGTAACTTCCGCAATGAGGGCGTGTCGGTACGCCACAATCCGGAATTCACGATGATCGAGTTCTACGCGGCGTACACCGATTACAAGTGGATCATGGACTTCACCGAGCAGTTGATCCGCCAGGCGGCGGTCGACGCGCTCGGCAGCGCCACGATCACCTATCAGGGCCGTGAACTCGATCTGGCCAAGCCGTTCCATCGTCTGACGATCAGCCAGGCGATCCAGAAATACGCACCGCAATACACGGACGCACAACTCAGCGACGACGCATTCCTGCGCACGGAACTGAAGAAGTTCGGCGTGGACGCATCGCAGCCGCAGTTCCTGAACGCGGGCGTGGGCGCACTGCAACTGGCGCTGTTCGAAGAGACCGCCGAATCGCAACTGTGGGAGCCGACTTTCATCATCGATTACCCGATCGAAGTGTCGCCGCTGGCGCGCGCGTCGGACAAGTTCGATGGCATCACCGAGCGCTTCGAGTTGTTCATCACGGGCCGTGAAATCGCCAACGGCTTCTCCGAGCTGAACGATCCGGAAGACCAGGCTGCCCGCTTCAAGAAGCAGGTCGATCAGAAAGACGCCGGCGACGAAGAAGCGATGTTCTACGACGCCGACTACATCCGCGCGCTGGAATACGGCATGCCGCCGGCCGGCGGTTGCGGCATCGGCATCGACCGGCTGGTGATGATGCTGACCGACAGCCCGAGCATTCGCGACGTGATCCTGTTCCCGCATCTGCGCCGCGAAGACTGATCGCCGCGTCGTTCGCGGTAACGGCTCGCAAAAGAGAAACGCCCGGCTCGATACCGGGCGTTTTTTATTGCAGCTGCGAAAAAACGTAGGGCCGTAACCTGACAGTTTGTAACCGTCGGTAAAAGGTGCGTATGCTCTACCAGTCCGCCGCTTTTCCAGCCTCCCGCGGACCCGCAAGAAATCAGGCACGCCGCCGTACTGGGCGGACTTTGACGCGTACGGGACGCGATGATTGCCCGGAAATCGTTACAAATTGAAACCCTCCGGGGATCGATTTGCCCGACACTAAGTCTCAATAACAGTCGACTCTGCTCCAGACGGAGGCCAATATGGATAATCCAGATACCAAATCCACGCAACAACGTCGTCTTCACCCGCTCGTCGCCACCGCTGCCGGTGCGGTGATCATCGCCAGTCTGGCCGCGACCGCGGCCGTCACGGGCTTGTTCCCGAAGGCGTCGAGCACCAGCGCGCAAACGGATCAAACCCAGGCGGCGCAAGTGGCCACCCAGCCGGGCGTGGTCGATTCGGCTGCGCCGGCAAACACGGCCGCTCAACAGGTGGCCGCGCAGGCCGCAGCACAACAGGCAGCGCAGCAGGCGCCGCAACGCGCCCCGGCGCCGACGCAGCAACAGTACGCTCAGCAACAACAAGCTCAGCCGGCACCGCAGTACGCCCAGCAACAGCCGTCGCAACCGGCCTACTGCTCGACCTGCGGCACGGTCGAGGGCATCTCGGCGGTACGTCAGGAAGGCCATGGCACGGGTATCGGCGCAGTCGGCGGCGCGGTGGCCGGCGGCGTAGTCGGCAACCAGTTCGGCAGTGGCAACGGCCGTACCGCGATGACGGTGCTGGGCGCCCTCGGCGGTGGCCTGGCCGGTAACTCGGTTGAAAAACACATCCGCAGCACGACGTCCTATTCAGTGCGAGTGCGGATGGAAAACGGCAAGACGCGCTACTTCACGTATCACGAAGCGCCGCCGTTCCAGCAAGGCCAGCGTGTGCGGGTCGAAAACGGCACGCTCGTAGCAAGCTGACCGCTGACAGCCTGAAGATTCTCCAGGCGTTAAAAAAGGCGATTCCAATGGAATCGCCTTTTTCTTTGCCGCAGCCGGAGCAGAATCAATCGCGCCCCGCCGCCCGCGGAAAACCCAGCCCCGTGCTCAGTAATCCGCGTCTTCAATCCATGCAGCCTGAATCGCTTCCAGGATCTTTTCGTTCGACCGGTTAGGGTCGTCGTCGAAACCCTCCAGCTCGGTAACCCAGCGGTGCAAATCAGTGAAGCGCACCTGTTGCGGGTCTATGCCCTGGTGCTTGTCAGTCAGGGCCATCGCGATGTCTTGCGTATCGGTCCACTTCATGGCTGCATCCTCCAGTTAGTGATTTTCCTTCGCGTGATTGATCGAGTAACGCGGGATTTCGACGACCAGATCCTGCTCAGCCGGCACCATGGCCTGGCACGACAGGCGTGACGCCGGTTCGAGCCCCCACGCCTTGTCCAGCAGATCGTCCTCGTCTTCCTCGGATGGCGTCAAGGCGGCGAAACCCTCACGCACGATCACGTGGCAAGTCGTGCACGCGCAGGACTTCTCGCAGGCGTGCTCGATTTCGATGCCGTTATCGAGCAGATTGTCGCAGATGCTCTTGCCGGGCACGGCATCGATCACCGCGCCTTCCGGGCACAGTTCGACGTGGGGCAGCACAACGATTTGAGGCATACATTTTCCGTTTGGGTCTGCGGCACGGCGGCCGCAAACAAGGCTCCGTACCATTTTACTGACGCTGCACGGACTTTTTAAGTCCACGCGGCGCGGTTCATTGCCGGCGGGCCGCGCATCGCGCGACACACGCCGCAAGGCGCTCAGATCTCGTCGAGCTTGCGGCCGGCCAGCGCGCGGCGAATGCCCTTGTTCATGCGGCGGGCAGCGAATTCGTCGGTGCCTTCGGCGAGCGTTTTTGTCGCGGTTTCGATCGCGTCGGCGTCGTCGCTTTCAGCGATGTTGCGCAACGCGGTGAGCAGCGCGTCGAGTTCGGCGCGTTCGCTGTCGTCGAGCAATTCGGCGTCGGCGGCGAGCGCCGCGTCGGTTGCTTCCACCAGACGGCGCGCTTCGACTTGCGCTTCACGCAAGGCGCGCGCGCGCATGTCGACTTCAGCGGTCGAAAAGCTTTCCTCGAGCATCCTCGCGACGTCGTCGTCGGCCAGACCGTAGGACGGCTTGACCACCACGGACGCTTCCACGCCGGAGCCCTGCTCGCGCGCGAATACCGACAGCAAACCGTCCGCGTCGACCTGATACGTGACGCGAATCCGCGCCGCGCCGGCCGCCATCGGCGGAATGCCGCGCAGCTCGAAACGCGCGAGCGAACGGCAATCGCTGACGAGCTCGCGCTCGCCTTGCACGACATGGATCGCCATCGCCGTCTGGCCGTCCTTGAAGGTCGTGAAATCCTGCGCGCGGGCGACCGGAATGGTCGAATTGCGCGGGATGATTTTCTCCGTCAAACCGCCCATGGTTTCGACGCCGAGCGACAGCGGAATCACGTCGAGCAACAGCCAGTCGTCGCCATCGGCGCCGCGATTGCCCGCGAGCAGATCGGCCTGGATCGCCGCGCCGAGCGCGACGACCTGATCCGGGTCCAGATTGACGAGCGGCGGCTGGCCGAAGAACGACTCGACCGCGCGGCGAATCACCGGCATGCGCGTCGCACCGCCCACCAGCACCACGCCCTTGACCTCTTGGGTCGTCACCTTGGCATCGCGCAGCGCTTTCTTCGTGGGTCCCAGCGTGCGTTGAACCAGCGCCTGAGTAATCGCCTCGAAAGTGGCCTCGTCGACCGTCAGATCGATCTGGGTGCCGTTCGAGAGCGTGGCCTGTACCTTTGCATCCGGCGCATCCGACAAAGCCTCCTTGGTCACGCGTACTGTGTCGAGCAACAGGCGGACGTCTTCAGGCGCGAGCGTTTGCGGCGCAATGCCCGCCTGTTCCAGCACGTGGCGATACAGGGCGTGGTCGAAATCGTCGCCGCCGAGCGCGGAATCGCCGCCCGCCGCGAGCACTTCGAAGACACCCTTGGTGAGCTTCAGGATCGACAGATCGAAGGTGCCGCCGCCGAGGTCGTAGACCGCGTAGAGGCCTTCGGAGCCGTTATCGAGGCCGTAGGCGATCGCGGCCGCGGTCGGCTCGTTCAACAGACGCAGCACGTTCAGGCCGGCCAGACGCGCGGCATCTTTGGTCGCCTGGCGCTGAGCTTCGTCGAAATACGCGGGCACGGTGATCACCGCGCCGACCAGTTCGTCGCCCAGCGTGTCTTCGGCACGCTGGCGCAGCGTCGCGAGAATTTCCGCCGACACTTCGACCGGGCTCTTCACGCCGTCGACGGTGCGGATCTGCACCATGCCGGGCGCGTCGACGAAATCGTAGGGCGCATTTTCGGCGCCCTCCACTTCCGCCTTGCCGCGGCCCATGAAGCGCTTGACCGACACGATCGTGTTGCGCGGATCGGTGGCGGCTTCAGCCTTGGCCTTGCGGCCGATACGGCGGCCGCCCTTTTCCAGGTAACGCACCACCGAGGGCAGCAGTACGTGGCCGTCTTCGTCGGGCAGCACGTCGGGCACGCCGCTGCGCACGGCGGCGACGAGGGAATTGGTGGTGCCGAGATCGATGCCGACCGCGAGGCGCCGCTGATGGGGCGCCGGCGCCATGCCGGGTTCGGAGATTTGCAGTAAGGCCATCTGGATCTTCTCGGAGCTGCTTGGCCCCGTCCTGAATTTTCGCGTTGCTGGATGCGTTGCTTGAAGCGTTGCTTGATGCGTTGCTAAATGCGTTTGCTACGTCTGCTTTGGCTGCGTATTCATGCGCGACGCTGCAGCGCTAATTTTCGAGCCGCTCGATCTGCGTACCGATTTCCGACGCCACCCGCTCGATGAACATCAACTGCCGCACCGCCTCGCCCGCCGCCTGATTCGCACCGCTGTCGAGCAGCGCGCCGAGCTTGTCAAAGCGCATGCGCTCTTCGTCGCGCAGTTCGGTCAGCAACGCATCGAGCGCGTCGACGTTTTTCGCCGCGGCCGCGTCTTCGATACCTTCGCGCCACTCCATCTGCTGCATCAGGAACGCCGGCTCCATCGCCGTGTTGTTCTCCGCGCCGACGTCGATGCCGCGCAGGTGCAGCAGATAGGTCGCGCGCTTCAACGGATCGCGCAGCGTCTGATAGGCCTCGTTGGTGCGCGTCGCCCATTGCATTGCGATCCGCTTCTGGGCGTCGCCGGCCGCCGCGAAGCGGTCCGGATGCACCTGTGCCTGCACCGTGCGGTAGGCGTGATCGAGTGCCGCTGCGTCGAGCGCGAATTGCGCCGGCAGATCGAACAGGTCGAAGTGGCTGTCGTTCAGCGATGCCATCAGATAAAAGGAGTCCGTTCAGGAAAGCGCACCGGAGTGCAGGCTAAACACGCGGATAAAACTAAAAAGGCGGCACGCGCCGCCTTTGATCCGCTGCACGCGGAGTGAACCGATCTACACGCGGAACGATTCGCCGCAGCCGCACTCGTCCTTCACGTTCGGGTTGTTGAACTTGAAGCCTTCGTTCAACCCTTCGCGTGCGAAGTCGAGTTCGGTGCCGTCGATGTAAGCGAGGCTCTTCGGGTCGACAATGATCTTCACGCCGTTGCAGTCGAATACTTCGTCTTCGGGCGCGAGTTCATCCACGTACTCGAGCTTGTAGGCCAAACCCGAGCAACCGGTCGTGCGCACGCCTACGCGCAGCCCGACACCCTTGCCGCGGCGAGTCAGATACTTCTGGACGTGCTGTGCTGCCTTTTCGGTCAACGTAATTGCCATAGCGTTTCTCATTGCGCGGCGCGTGTTCGTCACTCTTGTGACTACTTCCGCGCTGCTACCCTGCCTGCATCAAATATCGCTCATGCCGGGCCGTGCACTGCTAGCCGCACCGCCCGCTTCGATTCACTCCAACACGCTTACGCGTGTTGCTTGTCGCCTTCGACGACCGCTTCGCCGTGACGCTGCTTGTAATCGGCGACCGCTGCCTTGATCGCGTCTTCCGCGAGGATCGAACAGTGGATCTTCACCGGCGGCAGCGCCAGTTCTTCGGCGATCTGCGTGTTCTTGATCGACATGGCCTGATCGAGCGTCTTGCCCTTCACCCATTCGGTGACGAGCGAGCTCGACGCGATTGCCGAACCGCAGCCGTACGTCTTGAACTTCGCGTCTTCGATGATGCCGTCCGCACCCACGCGGATCTGCAGCTTCATCACGTCGCCGCATGCCGGCGCGCCGACCATGCCGGTACCGACCGCATCGTCGTCCTTCGCGAAGGAACCGACGTTGCGCGGGTTTTCGTAGTGGTCCAGAACCTTGTCGCTATAAGCCATGATTACACTCCTTGATCCGTTTCAACCTGCAAATTGCAATTCGATAAATTCGACGTTGTCCAAACTGGCGCGTCAGTGCGCTGCCCATTGGATCGTCGAAATATCGATCCCGTCCTTGTGCATTTCCCACAGCGGCGACAAATCGCGCAGCTTCGAAATCTTGGTCTTCAGCAGGTTAATCACGTAATCGACGTCCTGCTCGGTCGTGAAGCGGCCCACCGTGAAACGGATCGAGCTATGCGCAAGCTCGTCGTTGCGGCCGAGTGCGCGCAGCACGTACGACGGCTCCAGCGAAGCCGACGTGCAAGCCGAACCCGACGACACCGCCACGTCCTTCACCGCCATGATCAGCGATTCGCCTTCGACGAAATTGAAGCTGATGTTCAGGTTGTGCGGGACACGCTTTTCCATGTCGCCGTTCACATACGTTTCTTCCATCTCCGACAGGCCGCGCAGCAGACGGTCGCGCAGCATGCGGATACGCTCGTTTTCCGTCGCCATTTCTTCACGTGCGATACGGAACGCTTCGCCCATGCCGACGATCTGGTGCGTAGCCAGCGTGCCCGAACGCATGCCGCGCTCGTGACCGCCGCCGTGCATTTGCGCTTCGATGCGGATACGCGGCTTGCGACGCACGTACAGCGCGCCGATGCCCTTCGGACCATACGTCTTGTGCGCCGAGAACGACATCAGGTCGACCTTCAGCTTTTGCAGATCGATCTCGATCTTGCCGGTGGCTTGCGCCGCGTCGACGTGGAAAACAATGCCCTTTTCACGGGTAATCTCGCCGATTGCCTCGATGTCCTGGATCACGCCGATCTCGTTGTTGACCGACATGACCGACACCAGAATCGTATCCGGGCGCAGCGCGGCCTTGAACTTCTCGAGGTCGATCAGACCGTCTTCCTTGACATCCAGATACGTAACTTCGAAGCCTTCGCGCTCGAGTTCGCGGCAGGTATCGAGCACGGCCTTGTGCTCGGTCTTCACCGTGATGATGTGCTTGCCCTTGCTCTTGTAGAAGTGCGCCGCACCCTTGATCGCGAGGTTGTCCGACTCCGTTGCGCCCGAGGTCCAGATAATTTCGCGCGGGTCGGCATTCACCAGTGCGGCGACGTTCTCGCGCGCTTCCTCGACCGCACGTTCCGCGTCCCACCCATATTGGTGGCTGCGCGACGCGGGGTTGCCGAACTGCTCGCGCAGGTACGGAATCATCTTGTCCACCACGCGCGGATCGATCGGCGTCGTCGCGCTGTAGTCCATGTAAATGGGCAGGTGGAGAGTGTCGTTATTCATCAATTGCTCCGGGGACGTCATTGCTCTGGCTTCTGGGTTTCTGATCAGGCTGCGGTGTGCTTAGCTGCCGCGCCTAGGAACCGGCCATGTTGAAAACTGAATTAGGCCCTTTCGGCACGACGCGAGCAGGTTCGACCGCCGGCGCCTCATTGCGGCGATCACGCAACACCGCCGGCGCACCTTCGCGCGAACGCTGCTGATCGACCAGATCTTTCAGGGAAACCGAATCCAGGTACTCGACCATTTTCTGGTTCAGCGTCGACCACAATTCGTGCGTCATGCAATGGCCGTCGTGCTGCTTGGTACCCTCGCACGAGCCCTTGCCGCCGCACTGGGTGGCATCGAGCGGCTCATCGACAGCGATGATGATGTCGGCGACGGTCACGTCTTCAGCGCGGCGGGCCAGATTGTAGCCGCCGCCGGGTCCGCGCACGGATTCGACGATTTCGTGACGACGCAGCTTGCCAAACAGCTGCTCGAGATAAGACAGGGAGATATGTTGGCGCTGGCTGATACCCGCAAGCGTCACCGGGCCCTGCTCCTGGCGCAGTGCCAGGTCAATCATCGCCGTGACGGCGAAACGGCCTTTCGTGGTGAGTCTCATATGGTGTGGGAACCGCAATTCTCGACAAGTTTGGTCAAGTATAAATACATGAGTGAATTAGTCAAGTATCCCTATCGCAAATTGGGTCATTTGCTTAATTGCTGGATTGCGCAGCCGACGCTTGCCGGCCACCAGCAGACTTATGCAATCAGTTGGGGCCGCAACGCTGCGATCAACCCACGGCAGGCCGCTTCGCATTGATCCAGCACCTGCTCGAAGCCCTCGGCGCCACCGAAATAGGGGTCGGCCACTTCTCGCGCGCCGGACCAGCGGCCGTCCGCTTCAGGCACGAACTCCATCAGCAGGCGGATTTTGTCGCGCTGCTGCGCCGGACAAACCTGGCGCAGCGCGGCGACGTTTTTGTCATCCATCGCGATCAGCAGATCGAAGCGCTCGAAGTCGGCTGCCGCAATCTGACGCCCGCGCAACGCAGCAAGCTGATAACCGCGCCGGCCGGCGGCGGCTTGCGCGCGCTCGTCCGGCGGCTGGCCGATGTGCCAGTCACCCGTGCCGGCGGAATCGATCAGAATCTGCTCCGCAAGCTTCGCCTCCTCGACCAAACGGCGCATCACGCCTTCCGCGGTTGGCGAACGGCAAATGTTCCCCAGGCAGACAAAGCAGATGGACACGGTTTTCATCAGAGGCTTTCGGACGCTGAACGCCCGCGGATCGACGGTTAAGAAACGGTGGCGCGATTATACAAAGCCGCGCCGAATCGCGCCGGAAGGCGGCCGCCTGGTTACTTGAGACTTAAGACGCTTCAGCTAGCGGCATTGCCGTGACGGCGCGCATGGGTTTGGCCGGCAGCGTCGCCGTGCTGTCGACCATGCCGTACGAGACGGCACGAGCCAGTTCCGCGGTCAGTTGATCGGCCGCGAGCGGCGCTTGCGACGAACGCATAGCCTCATTGCCGCAAATGTGCAGATAGGCTGCCGCAGCAAGCGGCACAACGATGGCGAGGGGCCAGTACACCGATATTATCTTTTTCATGATGTTTGTTTCTCCGATTGGGGCTCGTACGCTCGTGACGCACTATGCCCAGTCGAAATGCTATAGGAATTCACAATCGGGAAAAACCCATAGGGACGAGATACAGCGTTGCGCTGGATGGAACAGTCCGTTGACCGGCTTGCCGTGCACAACGTTGACGTACGTCGTGGCGTAAAAGAGAAGTCCTTACAAACGCATACAAAGCTAGTGCGACGGTTGGCGATAATAGCTGTCTTACGGAAATGAAAACTTCGCACTGGTCGTCCAAATGAAACCTATTGCTCCACTCGCAGGTCTGGCCGTCGCTGCCGCATTGCTAGGCGGCTGTGCCGTCTATCCTGACGGCACAGCCATGAACGGCAACGGCTATGGCGGCGGCTACAACGACTATGGCAGTTACGACGGCTACGCCACGGGTGTGCCGGTTGTGCCGCAAACCAGTGTCTACATGGGCTACGGCAATTACTCAGGGCCGGGTTACTACGACGGACCGGGCCGCTATTACGGACCGGGGCCAGGACCCGGATATCGGGGCTACCCGGGTTATCCGGATCGGGGCCGGCCGAATAACGGCAACTATGGAAACAGCGGAAATCGCGGCGATAACGGCGGCTGGCATGGTCAGCCAAATGGCGCCGGTCCACGCGGGGGGCCGCCGCCTCAAGGCGCCGTGGGTGGTCCGAGAGGACCGAGCGGGTCGAATGCGCCACGCCCCGGCGCAGGCAGTCCGCCGTCGCCTCCACCCCAGCAGGCAGGTAACGGAGGTAATGGCGGCGGGCGCGGCAACGGCGGCAATGCCTCGGCTAGAGGTTCTTACGGCCGCCAGCCCGGCATGTCGGACCACTGACCCGGCAACGCGGCGGGCAGGCGTTGGCGCAATCCAGCCGCACGCCTTGCCCGCTCAGCCAATATGGCTGCGTTGTGCGGCGTAAAGTTCTCTGAAGGTACGGCCAACCGGCGCCGGCATGTCGCGCGTATTGGTCCAACCCGCACCACCCAACGGCAGTTTGGCGATCGAACGATTCCGGCCGCCCATTTGTTCCAGCACACGAACCGCCAGCCTGGTGAGAAGCGCATAAGCATCCGGGTGCAGCGCGAGGAAACCCCACACGGCAAACCCTAGCCGCTCGCGCCACGGTCGCAGCCGGCGCTCGACCTGCTTCTCGCGCAGCTTGCGCAGCAAATCGGACAAGGGAATGCCCACCGGACATACGCTGTTGCATTCACCGCACAACGTTGCCGCCTGAGGCAGATCCAGCGCCTTGTCGATCCCGACGTAGCTCGGCGTCAACACCGAGCCCATCGGCCCCGGATAAACCCAACCGTAGGCATGACCACCCACCTTCTGATACACCGGGCAGTGGTTCATGCAAGCGCCGCAGCGGATACAGCGGAGCATGTCCTGGAAATCGCCGCCGATCAGCCCCGTGCGGCCTCCGTCGACCAGCACCACGTACATATGCTCGGGACCGTCCTGATCGCCCGCGCCACGCGGCCCAGTCAGCAATGAAAAATAATTCGAGCTTGCCTGGCCGGTGGCCGAACGCGGCAAGAGGCGCATCGCCGTCGCCAGATCTTCCAGCGTTGGCAACACTTTCTCGATGCCGGTCACGGCCACATGCACGCGCGGCATCACTGTGCACATGCCTTCGTTGCCCTCGTTCGTGACCAGCACAACCGAACCCGTCTCGGCCACTACGAAGTTGCCACCTGTTACGCCCATATCCGCGCTCATGAAGTGCGGGCGCAGCATCTCGCGCGCTTCGCGGGTCATGTCCGTGATCTCGGTCAGGCGCGGCCGGTCGTGCGTTTTCGCGAAAAGATCGGCGATCTCGTCCTTATCTTTATGGACGACCGGCGCAATGATGTGGCTGGGCGGCTCGTTGTCGTTGATCTGCAGAATGTATTCGCCCAGATCGGTTTCGATCGACTGCACGCCCATCTGCCCCAACACCTCGTTCAGGCGCATTTCCTCGGTGACCATCGACTTGGTCTTGATCACCTTCTTCACCTCGTGCCGGCGCGCAATATCGCCGACGAGGCGCGCGGCCTCCTGCGTCGTCTCGGCGAACAACACCGTTACGCCGCGCCGGGCCGCTTCGCGTTCGAAGGTCTCGAGCCAGACATCGAGATTTTCCAGCGCGCGATTGCGGCGCTCCTTGAGCGCGGCACGGGTGGCGGAAAAATCGATCGCGGTCATGGACGCGGCGCGCGCCGACACGAACTTGGTCGACAGCTTGCTGAGGTTCTGCTGCAAACGCTGGTCGGCGAGTTTTTGGCCCGCGCGGGCCTTGAAATGCATCGATTGGACTTGCATGGCAGCCTTGAGCGAATTCGACTGGGGTGCGCGAATGACGCGCCTGAAATGGCGTGTCTCGAATCAAGCGCGTACTGGGGCGCCGCGACGCTTCTTACGCGTCGCCCGCCAGCACCTGGGCGATGTGCAGCACGCGGGTGGTGGTGTCGCCCGTGCGCCGCAGGCGGCCTTCAATATTGAGCATGCAGCCGAGGTCGCCGAGCACCACCGTGCCGGCGCCGCTCGCACCGATATTCGCGCATTTCTCGTCGACGATCGCGGTCGAGATGTCGCCGTACTTGATTGCGAAGGTGCCACCAAAGCCGCAACAGTGCTCGCAATCCTTCATTTCGGTCACCGCCACGCCCACCTGCGCCAGCAACGCGCGCGGCTGCGCCTTGACGCCGAGTTCGCGCAGCCCCGAACAGGAATCGTGATAAGTCACATGACCCGAGAACTCGCCAGGCTGCAATTGCACCCTGGCCACATTGACGAGGAAATCGGTCAGCTCTAACACCTTGGCCCGCAAGCGGCCAAAGCGGTTCATCAGTTCTGGATCGCTCGCGAACAGGTCGCCGTAGTGCGCACGGATCATGCCGCCGCAGGAACCGGAGGGCACCACGATGTAGTCGAATTGTTCGAACTCGCGCATGGTCTTCTCGGCCAGATCGCGTGCGATGCGCCGCTCACCCGAGTTGTATGCAGGCTGCCCACAGCAGGTTTGCGCAGGCGGCACCATCACCTCGAAACCGGCGCCTTCGATCAGCTTGATGACCGAAAAACCGATCTCCGGACGCATCAGGTCAATCAGGCAGGTGACGAACAATCCGACTCGCATGAGCCCTCCTTCGGGAAAACGTCCCTGATTATCCGCTGTTTAGCGCACAATACCAACGGCCGGAAGGCATAGGACGAATGCCACGTTAAATTGGAATAGCGCTTCCAACCGCTTTCCTTCTTTTCACAATACGGGATACAATCAATTTCCGCTGTTTGACGCGTCAACCGATTCCTCCCATGAGCGATACGAACCCGGATCCCAAAACGTCGATCCAGGTGATCGAACGCATGATGCGCTTGCTCGATGCTCTTGCTGCGCATAGCGACCCGGTCAGCCTGAAAGAACTTGCCATCCGCACGGAGCTGCATCCGTCCACCGCGCACCGCATCCTGAACGACATGGTGATGTGCCGGCTGGTCGACCGGTCGGACCCCGGCACCTACCGCCTCGGCATGCGCCTGCTCGAACTGGGCAACCTGGTGAAGGCGCGGCTCTCGGTACGCGACGCGGCGCTCACGCCGATGCGCGAACTGCACCGCCAAACCGGGCAGACGGTGAACCTGTCGGTGCGCCAGGGCGACGAAATCGTCTATATAGAACGGGCCTACTCCGAGCGCTCCGGCATGCAGGTGGTACGGGCGATCGGCGGTCGCGCGCCGCTGCATCTGACCTCGGTGGGCAAGCTGTTCCTCGCTGCGGACGAATCGACCCGCGTGCGGGCTTATGCCACGCGTACCGGCCTGTCCGGCCATACGCAGAACAGCATCACCGATCTGACCAAACTCGAACGCGAACTGTCGCACGTGCGTCAACAGGCGTGTGCGCGCGATAACGAAGAACTGGAGCTGGGCGTGCGCTGTATCGCAGCGGGGATTTACGACGATACCGGCAAGCTGGTTGCCGGCCTGTCGCTGTCCGCCCCGGCGGATCGCTTACAGGATTCGTGGCTGGCACAACTCAGCCAGACGGCGTTGCTGATTTCCGCGTCGCTCGGTTATCGCCCGCAGATACAGCAGGAGCGTCCACAGCACGCATAAGCGTGCGGTTGTGGCGCTCCTGCGGTTCAATAAAAAAGCCTCGCGTTTGCGAGGCTTTTTTTCTGGCCGATTCGAAAACCGGCTGCCAGAAGATGCAAGCGCGGCTTCAGGTACCCGCACCGCCGGCATCCGCACTGGTGATGCGCGGCTGATCGCCACCGTTGTCGAGCCACGTGCGCAGACGCGTTGCGTCCGCAAAGCGCGAATACTTACCCGACGAGTCGAGCAACACCATGATCATCGGACGGCCGTGAATGGTCGCCTGCATCACCAGGCACTCGCCCGCTTCGTTGATGAAACCGGTCTTTTGCAGGCCGATGTCCCACGTCGGGTTGCGCACCAATGCATTGGTGCTGTTGTACGCCAGCGAACGCTTGCCCGTGTAGACCTCGTAGCTATGATCGGTCGAGAACTTGCGGATCAGCGGATATTGATACGCCGCGTTGACCATCTTCACGAGGTCGCGTGCGCTCGACACGTTCTGGCTCGTCAAACCCGTGGGGTTCTCGAAGTGCGTGTCGGTCATGCCGAGTTGCTTGGCCTTCGCATTCATTGCCGCGAGGAAGGCCGGACGGCCGCCCGGGAAATAACGCGACAGCGCAGCGGCCGCGCGGTTTTCCGAAGCCATCAGCGCGATGTGCAGCATGTCTTCACGCGAGAGTACCGAACCCACTGACAGACGCGAGCCGGTGTTCTTCTCGTAGTCGCGGTCTTCGTCGGTGACTTCGATCTGATCGGTCATCGGCTCTTTCGAATCGAGCACCACCATCGCGGTCATCAGCTTGGTGATCGACGCGATCGGCACCACAGCGCGCGAATTCTTGTCGAACAGCGACTCGCCGCTATTCTGGTCCACCACGTAGGCAACGCTTGAGCGCAGCATCAGCGCGTCCGGCGTTTCGTGCAGACCGAAAGCCTGGCCGACGGTAGGCGGACGCGGTTCGTACGCGACGCGGCGCACCACTGAATGGTGGCGGCCGTTCGACGTGTACGTCACGCGCTTGCGCTTGACACTCGCGCGCGGAGCATCGTCGCCCGCGGCGGCCACGGTCTTCGCGGCAGCGCCGTTCACGGCCTTCTTGCCTGACACCTTGCTGGCAGTGGCCGCGGCAGGCTTTTTGGCTGCTTTCGCGTGTTTGGAAGTTTTCGCCTTGGTGGCGGGTGTAGCGGGCGTGGCGGCAAAAGTGCTGACGGGCGTGGCGAACGCCGCCGCGATGACCATGGAGGCGGCCACCGACAGAGCGGTGCTACGGGCCGCGCCGTGGATCACTTTTAGCGACGAAAACATGTCGGTTTTCATGGGTGTTCGGTAGGGAGCGGCAAGAGGTTTCCGCAAGTGTAGTAAAACAACGAAAAATTAGCAATTTGAAGCACTTATACGCGCTCCTTAAACCGGCTTGTAAGGTCCGATCACAAAAACACAAATAAGTGCCGCGTCTCGATCGAAAAAAACGATCGTCAACGCGTCGCGCCTCGCCTTTGCCGCCAGACGCTGGAATCGAGACGATCCTTTCAGCATAACGGCAATTTCGAGACAACCTTGATCAGGGGAAATACGGTCCGAGCGCCAGCGTACACAGCTTTGCCGGCGCCACGTGCCGGCACAGTGTGCCGGTCCACCGGACATCGCAGGAGCCTCGCTGACGGCTGTTAAACGCCTGCTGCAGACCGCCAACGCGCATTCGACCAGCATAGAGCATTAACGTTCCGTGACACTTTCCGGTTTACATCGAGATGGTCGGTTGATGGATTTTTTGTCAAACGCCCGCGTTGCGTTCTCGCCAATGCAGCGCGTCATCAAGGGTCAAAAACTCTCCTGGAATCGGTAACAAATGCGGATTCTTCCCGCACCAGCATGGTGCGGCGGACAAATCAACCCGCACCATATGAATGTCATGCCTACTGCATAACGCATTGTTTTATCAGCAATTTATTAACATTGTGCAACGCACAAAAAACGCTTGACATTCGTTGCGACCATCCTAAAATGGGAACCATTGCTGCGATGCACAATACATCGTAGTCCGGGGAGACGATCTTAAAGCGTCTTGCCACTAACCCAATGCGGTCCGCACAGACAGGCCGCGACCCAGGAGCGTAAACCATGACTCTGCTGACCCCTGAGCAATTTGCTGCAGCCCAGAAAGCCAACTTTGAAACGTTGTTCGGCCTGACGACCAAAGCATTCGAAGGCGTCGAGAAGCTGGTTGAACTGAACCTGCAAGTCGTGAAATCGACGCTCGCAGAAAGCCAGGAAAATGCCCAACGCGCGCTGTCGGTGAAAGACGCGCAGGAACTGCTGGCACTGCAGGCAAGCCTTGCACAGCCGGTGGCTGAAAAGGCGCTGTCGTACGGCCGTCACGTGTATGAGATCGTTTCGGCAACGCAAGGTGAATTCACCCGCGTCGCGGAAGCTCAATTCGAAGAGCAAAACCGCAAGGTCCAGTCGCTCGTCGAAAACGTTGCGAAGAATGCACCGGCCGGTTCGGAAACCGCTGTCGCCGTGATCAAGTCGGCTATCACCGCCGCCAACACCACGTACGAAACGGTCCACAAGGCAACCAAGCAAGCTGTCGAAATCGCCGAAAGCAACTTCAATGCAGCCGCAACGGCCGCATCGAAGGCAGCATCGCAAGCCGCTGCGCAAGCATCGCGCTCGGCAAAGAAGGCAGTCTAAGTTTCACGCATCACTTCCAGGCATCACATTGCGCCGGCTCAGCCTCAGGGTTGAGCCGGCGTTACCGCAAGCAACAGCGTCGTGCCGTTGCCGCTCACACGGTTTTATCTGGCCGAACGCTCCGATACGTTGAATGACGTATCGTTTGCCCGGCGCCAAGCCGGGATTTTTTTGCCCGTTGTCTGAGATGCACGACGCATGTTTCATGCGTCGCTTCACGGCAAACGCTGCTTGCTGCAAAAGAAAACGGCGCGCCCCGCAAAGGGCGCGCCGTTTTCTTTTGCCTCCGCCTTATCGGGTCCGCCCGCATGCAGACGGACCCCATAGCATTACTTCTTTTTCTGCGGCGGCAGGTCGGTACAAACACCTTCGTACAACTCGGCGGCCATGCCGATCGATTCGCCAAGTGTCGGATGCGGATGAATCGTCTTGCCGATATCCGTTGCGTCCGCACCCATTTCGACTGCCAGACAGACTTCGCTGATCAGATCGCCGGCATTCAGACCGACAATACCGCCGCCGATCACGCGATGCGTCTCTTCGTCGAACAGCAGCTTGGTGAAGCCTTCATCGCGACCGTTGGCGATTGCGCGGCCCGAAGCGGCCCACGGGAACACCGCCTTGCCGTACTTGATGCCCGCGGCTTTCAACTGGTCTTCCGTCTTGCCGGCCCATGCGACTTCCGGATCGGTGTAGGCCACCGACGGAATCTGCAGCGCGTCGAAGTAGGCCTTTTCGCCATGAGCGGCTTCAGCGGCGACGTGACCTTCATGCACGGCTTTGTGCGCGAGCATCGGCTGGCCGACGATATCGCCGATCGCGAAGATGTGCGGCACATTGGTGCGCATCTGCTTGTCGACGTCGATAAAGCCGCGATCCGTGACCGCCACACCCGCCTTGTCCGCACCGATCTTCTTGCCATTCGGCGTACGGCCGACGGCAACCAGCACGAGGTCGTAGCGCTGCGCTTCGGCCGGGGCCTTTTCGCCTTCGAACGACACGTAGATGCCGTCGTCTTTCGCTTCTGCTCCGGTGGTCTTGGTCTTCAGCATGACGTTCGCAAAACGCTTGCTGTTGTACTTTTCCCAGACCTTGACCAGATCCCGATCCGCGCCGGCCATCAGACCGTCGAGCATTTCGACCACGTCGATCTGCGCGCCGAGCGTCGCGTACACCGTCGCCATTTCGAGACCGATAATGCCGCCGCCGATCACCAGCATGCGCTGCGGAATCTGACGCAGTTCGAGCGCGCCGGTCGAATCGACCACACGCGGATCTTCCGGAATGAACGGCAGCTTCACCGCTTCGGAGCCCGCGGCGATGATCGCCTGCTTGAACTTGACGACCTTCTTGCCGCCTTCGGTCTGCACTTCCATGTGATACGGATCGACGAACGAACCGGTGCCCGTCACGACTTCGACCTTGCGCATCTTGGCCATGCCGGCGAGACCGCCGGTGAGCTTCTTGACGACGCCCGACTTGAAGTCGCGCAGCTTGTCGAGATCGATTTGCGGCTTGCCGAACGTGATGCCATGCGAGCCGAGCGCTTCGGTTTCGTCGATCACGAGCGCCGTGTGCAGCAGCGCCTTCGACGGAATACAGCCGACATTCAGACAGACGCCGCCGAGCGTTGAATAACGTTCGACGAGCACGGTCTTCATGCCGAGGTCGGCCGAGCGGAACGCGGCCGAGTAACCGCCGGGTCCCGAACCGAGCACGAGCATGTCGCACTCGATATCCGCGCTGCCGGAGAAGCTACCGGCTTGCGGCGCGGGCGCGGGCGCGGGCGCGGCAGCCTTCGGCGCAGCGGCAGGCGCCGGTGCAGGCGCTGCTGCCGGAGCGGGCGCTTTCTGCGGCGCCTTAGCCGCGCCCGCATCTGCCGACGTTTCGACGAGCGCGATGATCGTGCCTTGCGAGACTTTGTCGCCGGCTTTGACGCGTACTTCCTTGACTGTACCGGCGGTATCGCTCGGCACTTCGATGGAGGCCTTATCGGACTCGAGCGTCATCAGCGCCTGTTCGTTCTCGATGACATCGCCCGGTTTGATATTGACTTCGATGACATCGACGTCCTTGAAGTCACCGATATCCGGCACTTTTACTTCGACGAGACTCATAGTGTCCCCTTCTCGTATTGATCGTAATGAAGCGAAGAACCAGCAACATGCAGCCCAAAAGCTGGCGGCGCGGCGAACAGAAACATCCTTTGCTGTCCGCCCAAGGACGCGCCTTTCTTTTGCTTACTTTTCTTTGGAAGACAAAGAAAAGTAAGTGCCGCCCCGCACAGGGGCGACGCTAATAGACCACTAAGAAAGCAGGTTCTACAGAGAGACGCGGATAACCAACAAAAACCAACCCAGCGCCCCGCGCACCATCAGATCAAAGAATCACACGCCGAAAATCGGCAAGAATCGCACCCAGATACGCATTGAACCGCGCCGCCGCAGCACCATCGATCACGCGATGGTCATACGACAACGACAGCGGCAGAATCAGACGCGGCACAAACTGCTTGCCATCCCAAACCGGCTTCATCGCGCCACGCGACAAACCGAGAATGGCGACTTCAGGCGCATTGATAATCGGCGTGAAGTTAGTCCCGCCAATCCCACCCAGCGAAGAAATCGAGAAGCAGCCACCTTGCATCTGATCCGGCTTCAGCTTGCCATCACGCGCGGCCTTCGAAAGCTCGGTCATTTCCTTCGCGATATCGATCAAACCCTTCTTGTCCGCATCGCGAATCACCGGAACGACCAGACCGTTCGGCGTATCGGCGGCAAAGCCGATATGGAAGTACTGCTTGAACACCAGGTTGTCGCCGTCGAGGCTGGCATTGAACGTCGGGAACTGCTTCAGGGCGGCAACCACTGCCTTGATCACGAACGCCAGCATCGTGACTTTCACGCCGGCCTTTTCGTTTTCCTTGTTCAACTGCACGCGCAGCGCTTCGAGATCGGTGATGTCCGCTTCATCGTTGTTCGTGACGTGCGGAATCATCACCCAGTTGCGATGCAGATTCGCGCCCGAGATCTTCTTGATGCGCGACAGCGGCTTTGCATCGACCGGGCCGAACTTGGTGAAGTCGACCTTCGGCCACGGCAGCAGATTCAGTTCGCCACCGCCCGCGGCAGCCGGCGCAGCGCCAGCAGGTGCGGCACGCTGACCGGTCATCACGCCCTTAATGAAGGCGGTCACGTCGGCTTGCGTAATGCGGCCCTTCGGACCGGTGCCCTGCACTTGCACCACGTCGACGCCGAGTTCGCGCGCGAACTTGCGCACGGACGGTGAAGCGTGGCTCGCCTTGCGCGCACCGCCCTCGCCCGCCTGGATCACCGGCGCTTGCGCCAGTGCGGACGGTTGAGCGGGTGCCGGCGACGGAGCAGCCGGCGCGTCCGACGGCTTTTCGGCCGTCTGCTTCGGCGCGGGCGCCGGAGCCGGCGCGGCAGCGCCACCTTCGGCTTCCACCACGACGATGACCGAGCCTTCCGACACGGTATCGCCGATCTTGACCTTCACTTCCTTGACGACGCCGGCGGCCGAGCTCGGCACGTCCATGGTCGCCTTGTCGGATTCCAGCGTCACCAGTGACTGCTCTTTCTCGACACGATCGCCGACCTTCACCGCGACTTCGATCACGGGGATGTCTTTGTAGTCGCCGATATCCGGCACTTTGACTTCCTGCAGACCGCCGCCGCTGGCAGCGGGTGCCGGCGCAGGCGCGGATGCCTGAGCAGCAGCGGGGGCCGCTGCGGGAGCCGGTGCCGGCGCAGCAGCGCCCGCTCCATCCAGCACGACGATCAGCGAACCTTCCGACACGTTGTCGCCAACCTTGACCTTCACTTCCTTGACGATGCCGGCAGCCGAGCTCGGCACGTCCATGGTCGCCTTGTCGGATTCCAGCGTAACGAGCGATTGCTCTTTCTCGACGGTATCACCCGCCTTCACCAGCACCTCGATCACAGGAATGTCCTTGTAATCGCCGATGTCCGGCACCTTGATTTCGATCGCTTGACTCATTGTTAGTGTCTCCTGGGCCGCGCACGCCACCCGCCCCTGGCGATCAAGGGCAGGCGCGCACGCCACGGCACACGGGGAATGATGCCTTAGACGGTCATCGGGTTGGGTTTGGCGGGATCAAGGTTGTACTTCTTGAGCGCCTCGGCGACCACCTTGCGTTCGATCGTGCCTTCGTCTGCCAGTGCATTCAACGCGGCAACCGTGACCCAGTAGCGATCGACTTCGAAGAAGTGGCGCAGCTTCTCACGCGTGTCCGAACGGCCGTAGCCATCCGTGCCCAGCACGACGAATTTCTGCGGCACGAACGCGCGGATCTGCTCGGTCAGCGCGCGCACATAGTCGGTCGAAGCGATGACCGGACCCTGTGCGTCCTTCAGCAGCTTCTCGACGTGCGAGACCTTCTTCTCTTCCGTCGGGTGCAGCAGGTTCCAGCGCTGCACTTCGTGGCCTTCGCGCGCGAGTTCGGTGAAACTCGGCACGCTCCACAGGTCGGCCGCGACGCCCCAGTCGTTCTTCAGAAGATCCGCAGCGGCGATCACTTCGTTGAAGATCGTGCCCGCGCCCATCAGTTGAACGCGCGGCGCCTTCTGATTCGCGTCAGCCTTTCTGAACGAATACATACCCTTGATGATGTCGGCCGCTACAGCGTCGCCCTGCGGAATCGCCGGGTGCTCGTAGTTCTCGTTCATCACCGTGATGTAGTAGTACACGTCTTCCTGGTCGGCAACCATGCGACGCAGACCGTCCTGCATGATGACGGCGAGTTCGTAACCGAACGTCGGGTCGTAGCTGATGCAGTTCGGCACCGATGCCGCCCACAGGAGCGAGTGCCCGTCTTCGTGCTGCAGACCTTCGCCGTTCAGCGTGGTGCGGCCAGCGGTACCGCCCAGCAGGAAGCCGCGCGAACGCATATCGCCCGCCGCCCATGCCAGATCGCCGATACGCTGGAAGCCGAACATCGAATAGAAGATGTAGAACGGGATCATGATCTCGCCGTGCGTCGAGTACGACGTCGCGGCTGCGATCCAGTCACACATGCCACCGGCTTCGTTGATGCCTTCCTGCAGGATCTGACCGGATTCCGATTCGCGATAGAACATCAGCTGATCGGAGTCTTCCGGAATGTACTTCTGGCCGTCCTGATTCCAGATACCGATCTGACGGAACAGGCCTTCCATACCGAAGGTACGCGACTCGTCCGGCACGATCGGCACGATGCGCTTGCCGAGTGCCTTGTCTTTCAGCAGGATGTTCAGGATCCGCACGAACGCCATGGTCGTGGAGATTTCACGGCCTTCGCCCGTGCCCTTCAGCAGCGGCTCGAATGCGTCCAGCGCCGGCACCGGCAGCGACTCGGCCTTCTGGCGACGCGCCGGCAGATAGCCGCCGAGCTCCTGGCGGCGAGCGCGCATGTACTCGAGTTCCTTCGAACCTTCTTCGAACTTGAGGTACGGCACGTTGACGATATCTTCGTCGGAAATCGGCAGGCGGAACTGGTCGCGGAATTTCTTCAGCTGATCCACGTGCAGCTTCTTCTGCTGGTGGGTGATGTTCATCGCCTGACCGGCTTCACCCATGCCGTAGCCCTTGATCGTCTTCGCGAGAATGACGGTCGGCTGGCCCTTGGTGTTGCTCGCCTCGCTGAACGCGGCATAGATCTTGTGCGGATCGTGGCCGCCGCGGTTCAGGTTCCACACGTCTTCGTCGGACCAGTCGGCGACCAGCGCCTTCAGTTCCGGCGTATTGAAGAAGTGTTCGCGAACAAACGCGCCCGATTCCGACTTGTACGTCTGATATTCGCCGTCGACGACTTCCATCATCCGGCGCATCAGCGCGCCCGACTTGTCGCGTTGGAACAGCGCATCCCAGCGGCTGCCCCAGACGACCTTGATGACGTTCCAGCCGGCGCCGCGGAATTCGCTTTCGAGTTCCTGGATGATCTTGCCGTTACCGCGCACCGGGCCATCGAGGCGCTGCAGGTTACAGTTGATCACGAACACCAGGTTGTCGAGACGTTCGCGGCCGGCCATGCCGATTGCGCCGAGCGATTCCGGTTCATCCGTTTCGCCGTCGCCGAGGAACGCCCAGACCTTGCGGCCTTCGGTCTTCGCAATGCCGCGCGCCTGCATGTACTTCATGAAACGCGCCTGGTAGATCGCCATGATCGGGCCGAGGCCCATCGAGACGGTCGGGAATTGCCAGAAATCCGGCATCAGCCACGGATGCGGATACGACGAGATGCCCTCGCCGCCCACTTCCTGACGGAAGTTGTCGAGCTGGTTTTCGCTCAGACGGCCGAGCAGGAACGCGCGCGAGTACACACCCGGCGACGAATGGCCCTGCACGAACACGAGATCGCCGCCATGTTCAGCCGACGGCGCGTGCCAGAAATGGTTATAGCCGACGTCGTACAGCGTGGCGGCCGACGCGAACGAAGCGATGTGGCCGCCGACGTTCGTGTCCTTGCCCGCGCGCAGCACCATGGCAATGGCGTTCCAGCGCGTGTACGAGCGGATGCGGTGTTCAAGGTCCTGGTCGCCGGGAATCGGCGCCTGACGCGACACAGGAATCGTATTGATGTACGGGGTGTTTGCGGAGAACGGCAGATGTTCGCCGTGTACGCGGGCGAATTCGATCTGTTTCTCGATGAGGTAGTGCGCGCGATCGGGGCCCACAGCAGAAATCACGCCATCCAGCGCTTCCAGCCATTCGCCGGTTTCCTGGGGATCGTCGTCTTTTTCAGCGGCGACATATTTCATGACTTCGTCGGGTACAGCGGACATGCTCGTCTCCTGGATATAGAGGAACGCTCTTTGAACAGACGACGCGGACGAAGCACGGCCGCGGCAGCTTCGGCCGATTGTAAAAGGGGTCCCGACGTCCGCGCAACAAAATTTTCGAATTACGAGATCAGATCTCATAATGCGGAAAATTGTTGCGGCGCAACCTGATTTGACTGCCGATCGACGGATACGTCGGCTAGTTTGCGCCGAATAACGGTTCTTTCAGCGCTTTTTTGCGCCATTTGCTAGTGACTTGCTGCGCTACAATGCCACGCATGTTGACCGAACGGCTTTTCGCTCGCTCGGCGCGCACCGCTGGTTCGCCGGCGGATTCGACGCCGTCCTCCCGCTGGCACCACGGACCGTGGTGGTCGAACTCCTATTTGCTCACGCCGCTGCTGTCGATCCTGGTTTTTCTGGTCGTCATGAGCCTGATTCTGTGGAGCCTCAACCGGCGCGAACAGCAGCAGCAGGAAGACACGCTCTACCGCAATGTCGCGTGGGCGCAGCAGCAGATCCGCCTGTCCATGACCGGCGCGCAGGAACAGATTCAGGCCCTCGCCCGCGATCTCGTCGCCGGCCACGCCGATCCGCATTCATTCCAGGTGTCCACTACGGACATCATGCAGGGGCATCCCGAGATCCTCTACATGAACTGGTATACGAGCCAGCAGCAACCGCGCTGGCCCAATACCGCCCTCCCCGTGTTCGGCCAGCGCCTTGCCAAACCGAACGACGCGCAGATGGACGAGGCCGTCAAAGCCGCCTTCGCCGAGGCGCGCAACACGCGCCGCCAGGTGTATTCGCCGCTGATCTACGACGACCTCGGCAATGGCTACATCACGCTGCAGACGCCGGTCTACCGCGACCGCGACTTCCTCGGCACGATTGCCGCCGTGTTCTCGGTGGAAGGCATCCTCAAGCACGACATCCCGCCCGAGTTGTCGGCCAAATACAAAATCTCGATCATCGACGTGAACAACCGCGAGTTGACCACCACGTCGACCCGCCCGCGCCTGCCGCGCGACATGTTCTACGATCTGCCGCTCGACCCGCCGGGCCAGGGCGTCTCGGTACGCGTCTACGCGTTCCCGCAGATGACCAACTTCACCAACAACACGCTGGTATGGCTGGTGGCCGGCCTGTCGTGCTTCGTGCTGTGGAGTCTGTGGAGTTTGTGGAAGCACACGCGGCAACGTTTCGAGGCCCAGCAGGCGCTCTACGCCGAAGCCTTCTTTCGCCGCGCAATGGAAAACTCGGTGCTGATCGGTATGCGCGTGCTCGACATGCACGGCCGTATCACGCACGTGAATCCCGCTTTCTGCCGGATGACCGGCTGGGACGAAAGCGATCTGGTCGGCAAGAACGCGCCGTTCGCCTACTGGCCGCGCGACGCCTACCCCGAGATGCAACGCCAGCTCGATATGACGCTGCGCGGCAAGGCGCCGTCTTCAGGTTTCGAATTGCGGGTGCGCCGCAAGGACGGTTCGTCGTTCCACGCGCGGCTCTACGTGTCGCCGCTGATCGACAGTTCGGGCCGCCAGACCGGCTGGATGTCGTCGATGACCGACATCACCGAGCCCAAGCGCGCGCGCGAGGAACTCGCCGCCGCGCATGAACGCTTCACGACCGTGCTCGAAAGCCTGGACGCCGCCGTCTCCGTGCTGGCCGCCGACGAAGCCGAATTGCTGTTCGCCAACCGCTACTACCGTCATCTGTTCGGCATTCGCCCGGACGGCCATCTCGAACTGGCGGGCGGTGGGTTCGACAGCGCGCAGGCGTCGTCCGATTCGATCGACATGGTGGACACCTACGCGGGCCTGCCTGCCGCGGCCCTGACCGAAAGTACCGCCGATGCGCAGGAAGTCTATGTGCAAAGCATCCAGAAATGGTTCGAAGTGCGCCGTCAGTACATTCAGTGGGTGGACGGCCACCTCGCGCAGATGCAGATCGCGACCGACATCACCACCCGCAAGCAGGCTCAGGAACTCTCGCGTCAGCAGGACGAGAAGCTGCAGTTCACCAGCCGCCTGATGACGATGGGCGAAATGGCCTCGTCGCTCGCGCACGAACTGAACCAGCCGCTCGCCGCGATCAATAACTATTGCTCGGGAACCGTCGCACTGGTTAAATCCGGTCGAACGACGCCCGACAATCTCCTGCCCGTGCTCGAAAAAACCGCTCAGCAGGCGGTGCGCGCCGGCATGATCATCAAGCGCATTCGCGAGTTCGTGAAACGCAGCGAGCCGAAACGCCAGGCCACGCGCGTGGCCGATATCGTCGCCGACGCGGTGGGTCTCGCGGAACTCGAAGCGCGCAAGCGCAAGATTCGCATCGTGACCGATCTGCGCTCGCGCTTGCCGGTGATCTACGTCGACCCGGTGCTGATCGAGCAGGTACTGGTGAACCTGCTGAAGAACGGCGTGGAAGCCATGCACGATGCACGCCCGAATGCGGTCGACCCCGTGATTCGCGTGGTCGTGCGGCTCGACAGCGGATTTGTCTGCATCAGCGTTGTGGATCAGGGCCCGGGGGTCGACGAGGCAACCGCCGAGCGTCTGTTTGAACCGTTTTACAGCACCAAGTCCGACGGTATGGGCATGGGGCTGAACATTTGCCGTTCGATTATCGAATCGCACCGCGGTCGTCTGTGGGTGGTGAACAACGTCGAGTCTGACGGCCACATCACGGGCGCCACGTTCCATTGCAGTCTGCCTATTGGAGAGCCTGACGGCCCGAGCAACGGCGGGTCAGAGGCGCCGACACCACAAACCGTTACGGGAGAGCTATGAACAGCCCAGTCACCACACAGGAAACAGTCTTTGTCGTCGACGACGACGAGGCCGTGCGAGATTCGCTGCGCTGGCTGCTGGAGGCGAACGGCTACCGCGTGCAATGCTTCTCCAGCGCCGAGCAGTTCATCGACGCGTGGCAGCCGCATACGCATCCGGGCCAGATCGCGTGTCTGATTCTCGACGTGCGGATGTCCGGCATGAGCGGGCTCGAGTTGCAGGAACGCCTGATCGCCGACAACTCCGTGCTGCCGATCATCTTCGTGACGGGTCACGGCGACGTGCCGATGGCCGTGTCGACGATGAAAAAAGGCGCGATGGACTTCATCGAAAAACCGTTCGACGAAGCGGAACTGCGCAAGCTGGTCGAGCGCATGCTCGACAAGGCACGCAGCGAAAGCACCAGCGTGCAGCAACAGCGCGCCGCCGCCGAACGTCTCGGCAAGCTGACCGCGCGTGAACACCAGGTGCTCGAGCGCATCATCGCCGGCCGTCTGAACAAGCAGATCGCCGACGACCTCGGCATCAGCATCAAGACGGTTGAAGCGCATCGCGCGAACATCATGGAAAAGCTCAACGTCAACACGGTCGCCGATCTGCTGCGTCTCGCGCTGTCGAACAAGCCGCAACCGGCGCAATAAATATAACAAGCGCGATAACGACTGCGGCCCACTCCGCGGATCGCGATTGAGTTTCAACGGCCGGACTGGCGACACGTCCGGCCCGTCCACTTCCTCGCACGCCCCCGCTTTCTTCCCCGGCTCTCTCTTCGCTTTTTGATCGAGCGCAATGACGATAAGCCGCATAGCTCGGCGCGTCAGTATCTATTCAGCATTACTGCGTATTAGTCAGCGTCCGCTTACGTCAAACGTCATCAACTTCTTTCCTCCGACACGATTGACAAGCACGGCTGTGTCCCCTAATTTACACAGAACTCCTTAGCAGGAATCGCTGATGCCCGATGAGCACAGGACAGATGCACTGCAGTTGTCATACCCGGCGTCAGGCAATGCAAAACAGGTGAAGTGGCCTGACTGCTTCGCCGGTGCCTGTGTCATATCGATCGGTTCGGCCACATCTGGGCCATCCGCCCCTCTCTTCATCACGCTCCACATCTCATTGCGCCCGGGCAACGCAGCATGCGCTGCGCATCAGTCTCGCGCGTCTAACCCAGCCGGGAGGATTTCATCGTGAAACGATCCGGAACACACTGTTCGCGTGTGTTGCTTATCTGCGCCGCATTCGCGGGTGCGCCGTTCGTCATGGGTCTCGCCGCGCCGACTGCCGCTTACGCACAAAGCGCCGCAAAGATATCGAACCAGCAGCTCGATTCGCTGACCGCGCCCATCGCGCTCTATCCCGACGCGCTGCTTGCGCAGGTTCTGATGGCAGCCACCTTCCCGCAAGACGTGCAGGCCGCGGCCGCATGGTCGAAAGCGAACGCGAAGCTACAAGGCGATGACGCCGTAAAAGCAGTCGCGTCCGAGCCATGGGATCCGAGCGTGCAATCGCTGGTGGCGTTCCCGCAGGTCCTCGCGACGATGGCGTCGAAACCGGACTGGGTCTCGCAACTGGGCGATGCCTTTCTTGCCCAGTCCAACGACGTGATGGATTCCGTGCAACGTTTGCGCAAACAGGCGCAGGCCGCCGGCAATCTGAAGACCAGTTCGCAGCAGAAGGTCGTGGTCGAGCAAAGCACGATTCAGATCGTGCCGGCCAATCCGCAAGTGGTGTACGTGCCGACGTATAACCCGACTGTCGTCTACGGTACGTGGCCCTATCCCGCCTATCCGCCCGTGTATGTTCCACCGCCGCCCGGTTACGCAATCGCAACCGGTTTCGCTACCGGCCTCGCGTTCGGCGCCGGCGTAGCCGTAGCCAACTCGTTGTGGGGCGGCTTCAACTGGAACACGCATGACGTCAACATCAACGTGAACCGGTACAACAACATCAATGTGAACAACCGGCTCAACGTGAACAGCAGCACGACGAACTGGAACCGCAACACCAACGTCAACCGCAACGTCAACAACGCGAACCTGAACCGCAACGTCAACAACAACCTCGGCGGTGCACAACGCGATGCCTACCGCGGCCGTGACGACGCCGCCCGTGCCCAGGCGCAGCAAACCCTGCAGAACCGCACAGGCCAGAACCTGAGCGGCAATGCGAGCCAGCGCGTGCAGGGGATTCATCAGGGAGGCACCGCCAACGCCGATCTGCATAACCGCGCACAGAACGTCAATCGCGATAACGCGCTGCGCGGCGCCGGTGACGGCAATGCCGCCCGGCAGGACGTACAGCGTGGCCAGGCGAGCCGCAATGCTGCCGGTAGCCGTTCCGGCGGCTTCGGCGCCAACGGTGGCGGCCAGCAACGCAGCGGCGGCGGTCTCGGCGCAAACGGCGGTGGGGTCCAGCGCGGCGGCGGAGGTGGCAGCTTCGGTGGCGGCGGCAGACTGGGCGGTGGCGGCGGTGAACGCCACCTCGGCCGCAACCGTTGAACGATCACGAGGAGTCTCTAATGATTCGCTTATTTCCACGCGGCGCTTTGCGCGCCCACGTTCGGACACTCGCCGCCGCCCTCGGCACGACCGGCAGCCTGCTGATGGCGCCGGTACTGCTGCTCGGCACAACTGCCGCACACGCCCAGGCGGTCTATCCCACGGCCGACGCAGCCGCCAGTGCGTTCGTCGACGCCCTCGCCCGCAACGACGAGGATGCGCTCAAACACGTGCTCGGCAACGATTTCCATCGCTTCATTCCTGCCGAAGGAATCGGCGAAGACGACATCTACCAGTTCCTCGGAGCATGGTCGAAGGGGCATCAGATCGTCGAGGACCCGGTGAAGAACAAGGGACGCGCAACCGCGCATCTGGCGGTCGGCGACAGTGGCTGGACGTTGCCGATTCCGCTGGTGCAGGCCGCGCACGGCTGGCGTTTCGATCCGCCCGCCGCGCAGGACGAAATGCTGACACGCCGCATCGGCCGTAACGAACGCGCCGCGATCCTGACCTCGCTCGCCTACCTCGACGCGCAATACGACTATCACAACCTGACCCAGCACTACGCCCAACGCTTCGTCAGTACGCCAGGTCAGCATGACGGCCTGTATTGGGTCACCGCGCCCGGAGAAACGGAAAGCCCGCTCGGACCGCTCGCCGCCACCATGCCCAACGGCACGCTGCCGACCGAGGCCTATCACGGCTATCACTACCGGATCCTGACGGCACAAGGTCCGCATGCGAAAGGTGGCGCGCAGAGCTACGTGGAGAACGGCGTGCTGAGCAAAGGGTTTGGTCTGATCGCCTCGCCGGCCGAGTATGGCAAGACTGGCGTGATGAGCTTTATCGTCAATCAGGAAGGTCAGGTTTATCAGAAGAACCTGGGCCCGCAAACCGCACGTGCCGCCGCCGCCGTCAAATCGTTCGATCCGGACGATAGTTGGCAACCCGTGCAGCCATGAGAATCGTGGTGTTCGACGGCCGCGGCGGCGCATCAGGCCGTTCGCGGCCGGTCTGTTTCCGGATCCGCGCCGCCGCCCGGCGCCGGCATCCATGCTGAGGTTCGCGCCGGCGCCGGCACCTGCCGAACCGCCTTCGCCCCCGTTGCCAGCACGCCTCTGCGCAGCCCGAAGCTTCGCGAAGGCACCCTGTTCCCGCGCGGCAGCAATCCCTGCATGGGCCGCCGTGCAGGGTCGGTATAATGTCGGACTTCGCAGCGCCGCTTATCCCTGATTCGCGCCGCGCGCTTTTCACGTGCCGCCCCGTTTCCGATGAAAAGCGCCATCGCATGTGCCGCGCATGTCGCGCGCGCCGGTGCTCTGTCCCGCTTTCCAAACTGCCCATCTCGACCGACCATGACTGCCAAACTGATCGACGGCCTAGCCCTTTCCCAGACCCTGCGCGCCGAAGTCGCCGCGCGCGCCGCCGCCCTCACCGCTCGCGGCCATCAGCCGGGCCTCGCCGTGGTGCTGGTCGGCGACAATCCGGCCAGCGAAGTCTATGTGCGCAACAAGGTCAAGGCGTGCCATGACAACGGCCTCGGTTCGTCGCTCGACCGCTATCCGGCCGATCTGCCGGAAGCCGAGCTGCTGGCGCGCATCGACGAACTGAATCGCGACCCGCTGATCCACGGCATTCTGGTGCAACTGCCGTTGCCGCCGCATATCGACAGCCATAAGGTGATCGAGGCAATCGCCCCGGAAAAGGACGTGGACGGTTTTCACGTCGCCAATGCCGGCGCGCTGATGACCGGCCGGCCATTGTTCCGCCCTTGCACACCGTACGGCGTGATGAAGATGCTGGCGGCGTACGAAATTCCGCTGCAAGGCGCGAACGCGGTGGTGATCGGCCGCTCGAACATCGTCGGCAAGCCGATGGCGCTGCTGCTGCTCGAAGCCGGTGCGACCGTCACGATCTGCCACAGCAAGACGCGCGATCTGGCCGCCCACACCCGTAACGCCGACGTGGTGGTCGCCGCCACCGGTCTGCGCAACATTCTCACCGCGGATATGGTGAAGCCGGGCGCAGCCGTGATCGACGTGGGCATGAATCGCGACGAAGCCGGCAAGCTGTGCGGCGACGTCGATTTCGCCGGCGTCAAGGAAGTGGCCGGCTACATCACACCGGTGCCGGGCGGCGTCGGTCCAATGACCATTACGATGCTGCTTGTCAATACGATCGAAGCCGCCGAGCGCGAAGCGGCGGCCAAGGCTTAAACACGCCCGCGCGTGCCGCCGGGGCGTCGAGGCGTCCTCCCCGGCACGCAAAAGGCCTTTCATGCCGTGCGGCCCGATCTGCCAATGCCGCACGGCAGCAATTCCTCTTGCCCACTTTCCCACCGCGCGCAGCGACGCATCGGCGTCGATTCGACCGCGTGCGGCATTCGCGCTCCCGCGCACAGTCGCGCGACATCTGATAATTTGTCTGCCGACGGATTGGAATCGGCGCGCCCTGCCCCAATAATGTCTCTATAGAGCGTCATCGGGGCGTTGCAGCGCGCGCCCGTCGATGCACCGATTACCCGTTCACCCGCGTCAGACAGGAAGCCTTATGTCCACTACCCCCTCGAAGCACGACAATCCGCTCCTCGATTTCTCCGACCTGCCGCGCTTTGGCGAAATTCGCCCCGAACACGTCACGCCCGCCCTCGACGTGCTGCTCGCCGATGCGGCCGCCGCGGTCGAGCGCGCCGCCCAGCCGAGTACGCCCGCCTCGTGGGCCGACGTGGTCGAACCGGTGGAGCGCGCCACTGAACCGTTATCGCGCGCCTGGAGCGTGGTCGGCCATCTGAACGCCGTGGCGGATACGCCGGAACTGCGCGCCGTCTACGGTGAAAATCTGCCGCGCGTGACCGAATTCTGGTCGAGCGTCGGTCAGAATCTCGCGTTGTATGAGAAATACAAGGCACTGAACGCCAGCAGCGATTTCGCATCGCTAACCGGCGAGCGCAAGAAGATCCTCGGCAATGCACTGCGCGATTTCCGCCTTTCGGGCGCGGAATTACCGGAAGACCAGAAGCCGCATTTCGCCGAATTGCAGGAACGCCAGGCAGGGTTGTCGAAAGCGTTTTCGGATCACGTGCTCGATGCGACGAACGCGTACGCTTACATCGTCGAGGCCGGCGATGAGGCGCAACTGGCCGGCCTGCCCGAAGACGTGATCGAAGCCGCCAAAGAAGCGGCCGAACGCGAAGGCAAGACCGGCTACAAATTCACGCTGCATTTCCCGTCGTATTTCCCGGTCATGCAGTACTCGGAAAACCGTGCGATGCGCGAAGCGATCTACCGCGCGTATGTGACGCGCGCCTCCGAGCTCGGCCCGCAATACGGCGGCGGCAAGCCCGAATGGGACAACACCCAGGTGCTCGCCGATCAGTTGAAACTGCGCGCCGAAGAGGCACACATGCTCGGCTACAACAACTTCGCCGAAGTCTCGCTCGCGCCGAAGATGGCCGAATCGCCGGCACAGGTGATGGCATTCCTCGAAGATCTCGCCACGCGCGCGCGTCCGCATGCCGAACAGGACTGGAAGGAACTGCGCGAATTCGCTGCGAGCGAACTCGGCATGAGCGACCTGCAGCCATGGGACATGACCTTCGCCGCGGAACGTCTGCGCCAGAAGCGCTATTCGTTCTCCGAGAACGAGGTCAAACAGTACTTTCCGGAAGACGCCGTATTCAAGGGCCTGTTCAAGGTCACCGAAACGCTGTTCAGCGTGCGCATCCGTCGCGACGAAGCAGCCGTCTGGCATCCTGACGTGCGCTTTTTCCGCGTCGAGAATCAGGACGGCGGGCTCGTTGCCCAGTTCTATCTCGATCTGTATGCACGTGAAGGCAAACGCGGCGGCGCATGGATGGACGACGCACGCGGCCGTCACAAGCACACACACGGCGGGGTGCAAACGCCCGTGGCCTATCTGACCTGTAACTTCTCGGCACCGGTCGGCGGCAAGCCCGCCTGCTTCACGCATGATGAAGTAATCACGCTGTTCCACGAGTTCGGCCACGGACTGCATCACATGCTCACGAAGGTGGATGAACTGGGCGTGTCGGGTATCAACGGCGTCGAGTGGGACGCGGTTGAATTGCCGTCGCAATTCATGGAGAACTTCTGCTGGGAATGGGACGTGCTGAGCGACATGACCTCGCACGTCGACACCGCCAAACCGTTGCCGCGCGATCTGTTCGACAAGATGCTCGCCGCGAAGAATTTCCAGAGCGGTCTCGGCACCTTGCGTCAGATCGTGTTCTCGATGTTCGACATGCAGCTTCATACCGGTTTCGATGCGTCCGGTACGAAGAACGCGACCGAACTCGCGAGCGAGATCAACGAGCGTTTCCACGTGGTGCCGCAAGCTTCGTTCTCGCGTTGGCCGAATACGTTCAGCCACATTTTCGCGGGCGGTTATGCGGCGGGCTACTACAGCTACAAGTGGGCTGAAGTACTCTCCGCCGATGCGTACGCCGCGTTCGAAGAAGCCGCGCAGGCAGCCAGCGGCAGCGTGCTCGATCAGACAACCGGCATGCGCTATCGCAAGGAGATTCTGGAAGTGGGCGGCAGCCGTCCCGCGATGGAATCGTTCAAGGCGTTCCGCGGCCGCGAGCCGAATATCGATGCCTTGCTGCGGCACAACGGCATGACGCCTGGCGCGGCGCATTGAGCTTGCGTTAATAGCTCGATAGTCGGCGTCGTAAATGGCGTCGACTTCACGACAAAAGCCGGTGACCTGCACGAGCAGGCACCGGCTTTTTCTTTTCTCGCGCCGGCATGCCCCGCGCTCTGAGCGCTAGGCCCGATGCAGCTTGAAATCCACTTGCGCCGGGCGCCCCTCCAGCGATAACGCGGCGCGCGCCGCAGGCGCACGGCTCACAACCTTGCCGCGGCTCACCACCGCGAGCCGCGCGGCGCGCAGGCGGATCGCTTCGACCGGATCGCGTGCGTCGAGCAGCACGAGATTGGCCGCGCTTCCCGGCGCGATGCCATAGCCTTCCAGACCGAGGATGCGCGCGGCATTCACCGTGACAGCGTCGAAACACGCCTGCATGCCGTCGACACCCGTCATCTGCGCAACATGCAAACCCATGTGAGCAACTTCGAGCATGTCGCCCGAGCCCAGGCTGTACCACGGGTCCATCACGCAATCGTGACCGAACGCCACGTTGATGCCCGCCGCCATCATCTCCGGCACACGGGTCATGCCACGCCGTTTCGGATACGTGTCGCTGCGGCCTTGCAGGGTGATGTTGATCAACGGATTGGCGATCGCCGCGACGCCCGAGTCGCGCATCAGCGGCAGGAGCTTGCTGACGTAGTAGTTGTCCATTGAATGCATCGAGGTCAGGTGCGAACCGGCGACACGCCCATGCAAACCGAGCCGGTGCGTTTCCGCGGCGAGCGTTTCGATGTGGCGCGACATCGGATCGTCCGATTCGTCGCAATGCATGTCGACGCGCAGGCCCTGCTCCGCCGCGAACTCGCACAACATCCGCACGGACTGCGCGCCGTCGGCCATCGTGCGCTCGAAATGGGGAATTCCGCCGACCACGTCGACGCCCATTGCGATCGCACGTTTGAGGTTTTCGAATGCGCCGGCGCTCCGCAACACGCCGTCCTGCGGAAATGCGACCAGTTGCAGGTCGAGATACGGCGCGACGCGACGCTTCACTTCGACTAGCGCCTCGACCGCGAGCAGGCGTGGATCGCATACATCCACGTGGCTGCGAATCGCCAGCAGACCACGCGCGACCGCCCAATCGCAGTACTGCAGCGCGCGCTCGATCAGCGCCTCCTGCGTCAGGTGCGGCTTCAGTTCGCCCCACAGCGCGATACCTTCCAGCAAGGTACCCGACGCGTTCACGCGCGGCAGACCGTACGAGAGCGTCGCGTCCATGTGGAAATGCGGATCGACGAATGGCGGCGTAACGAGCGAACCGGCGGCGTCGATTTCTTCACGTGCACTCGCGGCCAGATTCGGTTCGACGGCGACGATGCGACCCGCTTCGATACCGATGTCGACCGGCTGCTTCTGCTGCGGCGCGGCGCTCGGTGGCAGCATTGCGTGGCGGATGATCAGATCCATGGTTCGCTCCCTGTTGCTGGTTGACCGCTATTCGAGTGACTACGATTCTATCGGCGTCAGAAAGTGCGTGCCGGCGTTTTAACGCGACGCCGTACCGGTGAGCAGAAGGGAATCCGTACCGGCTGCCGGCACGGGTGGCCGCCTATACTCGATTTTTCGAACGCTCGATGCCTCACATCCACCCATCCACGGAGCAAGACCATGAAAACCATCGGCGTGATCGGCGGCATGAGCTGGGAATCGTCCACCGAGTACTACAAGCTTCTGAACCGTCATGCGAAGACGCGTCTTGGCGGCCATCACAACGCTCGCAGCCTGATGCTGACGCTCGACTTCGCGCCGATCGAGGCCAGCCAGCGCGCCGGCGACTGGAGCGCGCTCGGCGCCCAACTGGCCGATGCCGCGCGTCAACTCGAACGAGGCGGCGCCGATCTGGTGATACTCGCAACCAACACGATGCATCGCGTGTATGAATCGATCGAGCAGGCGATCGAGGTACCGTTCCTGCACATCGCCGATCCGACCGGCGACGCGCTGCGCGCCGCGGGAATCGAGCGGGTTGGGCTGCTCGGTACGCGCTATACGATGGAGCAGACGTTCTACACCGGCCGCCTGAACGAGCGTTACGGCCTCGATACACTGGTGCCCGATGAAGCGGGACGCGCGGATGTGCATCGCATCATCTACGACGAGCTGTGCCACGGGAACGTGAACGACGCTTCGCGTACGGTGTATCAGCGCGTGATCGAAGGGCTCGCTGCGCGCGGTGCGCAGGCGGTGATTCTCGGCTGCACGGAAATCACCCTGCTGATCAAGCCGGAAGATTCCGCGTTACCCGTGTTCGACACGACTGCGTTGCATGCGCAAGCTGCGGTGGAATGGGCGATCGGGGCAGAGTGAGCGCATGCGCGTGCGCATGCACGAGAGGCGCTGAGGGACGTTGGAAGTTAAAAAACCCGCGTAACTTGCGTTAGCGGGCTTTCAACAATACTTGGTTGCGGGGGTAGGATTTGAACCTACGACCTTCGGGTTATGAGCCCGACGAGCTGCCAGACTGCTCCACCCCGCGTCAGAGAAAAAGAGTATATCGGGTCGCGTGCGAGACGTCAAACAATCCGGTGAAATAAGACTGAAATAATTGCCGACGAAGCTCAGCGCGTCCTGCTTCTCATGCAGCATAGGGATGCTGCACGTAAGCGGAACACTCACAGATCCTGGACCGTCGCGCCTTCCACCTTGCCGTCGATGATGTCCGCGCCATACTGACTCGCGCTACGTTTCGCCACGCCGAAATCGGAGAACGTGGACGCGAGGACGAGACGGAATACGCGGCTCGCCTTCGAGCCGCTGATCGCGCCCGGCCGGCAGACGCGTACCGCAACGTCGTAACCTTCGGCATGACGCTTGTGACCGTCGAACTTGTCGAACTCCCGCGAAAACACCAACGGATGCACTTCGAAGTCCTTATAAAGGGCTGGATAAGTTTGAGCCATGATGGATCCTCGGTGCGCGTAGATGTGAGCCCACTATACGCCGGGGCGTGACGTGGGCGCGCTTTTATTTTTTGCGGCCGCCGAGGCAATTTTCACGGTCGCCCGTCTCGCGCGATAAGATGCGGAACTATTGGAATCGACCCGCTCCCGCCAACCCGAATCCGGGCCGCCGGATGGAGACGGGGTAGCCGTTAAAGCGGAAAAACGCAAAAATGCCGGGGCAGCATGCCACAAGCCTCGCTCAGCAAGAATGTGAGAACCTCATGAAAATCGCCACGTGGAACGTCAACTCCCTGAAAGTGCGTCTGCAACACGTCGTCGACTGGCTCGAAACCAGCCAGACGGATGTGTTGTGCCTGCAGGAACTGAAACTGACCGACGACAAATTCCCTCGCGCCGAGCTCGAAGAAAAAGGCTATCGCAGCTGGTTCGCGGGCCAGAAGACCTATAACGGCGTCGGCATCCTGGTGCGCGACGGCCTGAGCGTCGACGAAACCGGCATCGTGCGTAATATCCCCGGGTTCGACGATCCGCAGCAACGCGTGATCGCCGCGACTGTCGAAGGCGTGCGCGTCATCTCCGCGTATTTCCCGAACGGCCAGGCGCCGGGAACCGACAAATTCGCCTACAAGCTGAACTGGCTCGCCGCACTGCACGACTGGGTCGCGAGTGAAATGGCGCTGCATCCGAAACTCGCGCTGCTCGGCGACTACAACATCGCGCCGGAAGATCGCGACGTGCACGATCCGAAAGCGTGGGAAGGTCAGAATCTGGTGTCGCCCGAAGAGCGCGCCGAGTTCGCGCGGCTGATCGACCTCGGTCTTGTCGATGCCTTCCGCCAGTTCGAGCAGCCGGAAAAGATCTACTCGTGGTGGGATTACCGGATGATGGCGTTCCGCCGCAATGCGGGGCTGCGTATCGACCACATTCTGCTGTCGAAAGAACTCGCCCCGCTATGCTCGTCGTGCGATGTCGACAAGGTGCCGCGCAAATGGGATCAGCCGTCGGATCACGCACCGGTCGTCGCGCAGCTTGGTTGAACATCGGCTGAGGATCGGCTGAACCCACGACCGGCGAGACCTACGCCGGTCCGTTCAGACAGCGCCACAGGAACTCGAACACCATCGCGTCATGTTCGGCCTGCTCCAGTTCATCGGAGCCGCCGTGGCCCCCTTCCGTGTTCTCGCGATACCAGACCCTTTGCGCACCCAGCGCCTGCATGCGCGCGGCCATCTTGCGCGCGTGTCCCGGATGCACACGGTCGTCCGCCGTCGACGTAGTGAACAGCACCGGCGGATACGCTACGTCCGCACTCACACGGTGATAGGGCGAGTAAGCCGCCAGCACGCGCGCCTCGCCGGGCTCGTCCGGATCGCCGTATTCATCGATCCACGACGCGCCTGCGTGCAGCAGGTGATAGCGGCTCATGTCGAGCAGCGGCACCTCGCAGACTACCGCGCCGAACAACTCGGGCCGCTGCACCATGCACGCCGCGACCAGCAGGCCACCGTTGCTGCCGCCCTGAATGCCGAGTTGCGCCGCGCTGGTCACGCCTGTGCTGATGAGCGTCTCGGCCACCGCGATGAAATCGTCGAACGCGCGCTGCCGATGCTCGCCTTGCGCCGCCGTATGCCAGCGCGTGCCGAACTCGCCGCCGCCGCGGATATGCGCGACCACATAGACACCGCCGCGCGCGAGCCAGCCAATGCCCTGCCCGGTCAGATAGCCCGGCAGCAGCGGAATCGCAAAACCGCCGTAACCGTTGAGCAGGCATGGGCGCGGCGGCTGTGCGGCGTCTTGTGCAACCCGCGGCCCGATCACGGTATACGGCACTCGTGTACCGTCCGCCGAGACCGCATGCCCACGCGTCACCGCGAACGGTGCCGCGTCGAACTGAGTCGGCCAGCGGTCCAGCAAGGTCCAATCGGTCAGGTCGTCCTGCGCGAGATCGGCGAGCCAGTACGCAGGCGGCTGCAAATAATCGTCGGTGTCGACGAATACTTCATCGTTCAGCGTCGGCTCGACGGGCGAGATATCGGCTTGCACGTCGTCACGCGACGGAAAGAGGCGTTGCTGCCAACGCCAGGTCTGATCCGCCGCTTGCGACGGAATCCACAGCGAGGTCTTGCTCTGTACATCTTCCAGGTACGACACGATCAGGTAATTGCGCGTGTGCGTCCACTCGCAGGCGGAGGTTTGCGCGGTCGGCGTGAAAAGGGGCACCACGTCGCGCTCGCCACGCAGGAACGCGGCTTCGCGAATCGCCAGCAGCGCGCCGCCCGGATAGCGCACACCGTTGCAGTCCCAATCGAGGCGCGGCTCGAGCAGCAGCCAGCCTTCCCAGCCGCCTGCAGCGACGTGCGACGGCAAGTCGTACTGTCGCCAGACATCGGCACCGTTCGCCGCGCCCTCAGCCCTCTCGAGGTAATACGTGTGCGAGTCGAAGAAATCGACGCTGCGCACCACCGTGTGGCGCTGCTCGAGCGGATCGTAGTGCGCCTCCACGCCGATGTCGCCGAACGCCCCCTTGAAGACCACCGGCGCATCCGCCAGCGCACTGCCCCGCGCCCACCGCCGCACTTCGCGCGGATAGCCGGAGCGCGTCAGCGTCTTGCGGCCATTGTCCCAGCCGACATACAGCGTATCCCGATCGATCCACGACGCCGTGTGCTTGCCGGCCTTCGCAATCACAAAACCGTCGTCGACAAAACGTTGCGCGTCGATATCGAACTCGCGTACCACCAACGCATCCGAGCCGCCCGGCGACAGTGTGATCAGCGCCCGATCGCCATCCGGATAAAGAATGTCGAGTTCGGCACAGACCCACGGCGTGCCTTCGGCCGAACCGAGTGCGTCGAAGTCGAGCAGGTTCTGCCAGACCGGCGCGCCACTACGCCAGGCCGCCCACGTCGTGCGTCGCCAGATGCCCTTGGGATTGCGTTCGTCCTGCCACAGATCGTAGGCCCAGTCCTTCCAGCGATCGGGAATGACCGGACGCTCATGCGGCAGATAAGCATCGGCAAGCCGCTGTTTGAGCGACTCGAATTCCGCGCTGCTGCACCATGCGGCACGCGTGCGCGCATTCTGTGCCTCGACCCACGCGAGCGCGCCGGGGTCGTCGAGCGCCTCGAGCGACAGAAAGGGATCGGGGGAAAGCGGCCAGGGGAAATGACCGGGAGGAACGCGAGAATCAGGCATCGTCAGCTGTCGAATGAAAACAGCGTCGATTATGCCTTGCGTGCGCCTGAACGCCTTTGATGCGACGAGCGGGAGCGGCTGGCGCCGCCCCGCTCACTCGCAAGCCTCAGGGCTCGAGATTGAGTTCCTGAATCTTGCGCGTAATCGTATTGCGACCGATGCCGAGGCGCTCCGCCGCCTCCACCTTGCGTCCGCGCGTGAAGTCCAGCGCCTCGCGAATCACCGCCGCTTCGAAACGGCGCGCAAGTTCGTCCATGACGTCGGCCGCATTCTCGCGCAGCATCCGCGCGACTTCCGTGCGCAAGCCGCCTTCCCAAGCGGCGACGGCGCTCGCGACAGGCATGCCGGCAGCGCCGGCCGGATGGGCGAGCGCGTTGCCGCCGTTGATCGGCGCGCCGCCGGCAACGCCCGCTTCACCCGTGCCGGCCACGCCACTGCCGCTGCCCGCGAACTCGCTTGCACCGGACTGCGCGGGCCCCAGATCGGGCGGCAGGTCCTTGATCTCGACGGTCTGCGCCGGCGCCATTACCGTGAGCCAGTTGGCGAGATTCTCCAGTTGACGCACGTTGCCCGGAAACGGCAGCGAGGCCAGATAAGCGAGCGCATCTTCAGACACGCGCTTGGGCTCCACGCCCAGATCGCGCGCGCTCTTTTGCAGGAAATGCCGCGTGAGCAACGGAATGTCTTCGCTGCGTTCGCGCAATGCGGGCAGACGCAAGCGGATCACATTGAGGCGGTGATACAAATCCTCGCGAAACAGGCCCTGCCGCACGCGCGATTCGAGATTCTGGTGCGTCGCCGCGATCACGCGCACGTTGGCGCGCAACGGATTGTGGCCACCGACGCGGTAGAACTGCCCGTCCGAGAGCACGCGCAACAGGCGCGTCTGCAAATCGAACGGCATGTCGCCGATTTCATCGAGAAACAGCGTACCGTTTTCGGCCTGCTCGAAGCGCCCCTGGCGCATCGCCTGTGCGCCGGTAAACGCACCGCGCTCGTGACCGAACAGTTCGGACTCCAGCAGATCCTTCGGGATCGCCGCGGTATTCAACGCGATGAACGGACCGTTCGCGCGTGGGCTATGTCGGTGCAACGCGCGCGCGACAAGTTCCTTCCCGGTGCCTGATTCGCCGGTAATGAGCACGGTAGCCGCGGAATGCGACAGCCGGCCGATCGCACGAAACATGTCCTGCATCGCCGGCGCCTGGCCGAGCATTTCTGGTGCATCGGCGACCCGGTCGTCCCAGGTCTGCTCGCCGCGCATACTTTCGTCCACCGCGCGGCGGATCAGCTCGACCGCCTTGTCGACGTCGAACGGTTTGGCGAGGTATTCAAACGCACCGCCCTGGAATGCGGCGACCGCGCTGTCCAGGTCCGAGAACGCGGTCATGATGATGACGGGCAAACCCGGCACCTTGTCACGCACGGTCTGCAGCAGTTCAAGGCCGGAGCCGCCAGGCATCCTGATGTCGGACACCAGCACCTGGGGGCTTTCGTGATCGAGCGCCGCGGAAGCCTCACGCACGTTCGCGAAGCTGCGGGTCGCGAAGTTTTCGCGGGCGAGCGCTTTTTCGAGCACCCAGCGAATCGATTGATCGTCGTCTACTATCCAGATCGGCTTCATATAGGTCGTTCAGAAGTCTTGAAGGAGCCCCCAAACCTGTCGTTTTGCGCCAGGCCCCGAGGGGGTGAGAAAACTTGGGGCGGCCCGGCGTTTTCTCACTGGGTCTGTGGTGTTAGCAGTCGAGCGGCAGCAGAATCTGAAACTCGGTATGGCCCGGCCGGCTCTCCACTTCGATCAGTCCGTCGTGTTGTTGTACAAAGGTCTGCGCGAGCGTCAAGCCGAGACCGCTGCCATCCTCGCGCCCCGAAACGAGCGGGTAGAAAATGCGGTCACGGATTTCCTCGGGAATGCCTGGGCCGTTGTCAGTGATATGCAAGTCCAGTGCCAGCTTACATAAGCGTTTCGACACCGTGATCTTGCGTGCAATGCGCGTGCGCAATTCGATGCGCGCGTCGCCTTGCGAGATGCGTTCACGCAATGCTTCCGCCGCGTTGCGCACGATATTCAGCAGCGCCTGGATCAGTTGCTCCTTGTCGCCGCGCAGGTCCGGCACGCTCACGTCGTAATCGCGTTCGATCGTGAGACCGCGCGGAAACTCCGCGAGAATCACCTGGCGCACGCGCTCACATACCTCGTGAATATTCACGTCGCCGACGATATGCGGATGACGGTGCGGCTCCAGCAGGCGATCGACCAGCGTTTGCAGCCGGTCCGATTCCTTGATGATGACCTGCGTGTACTCGCGCAACTCGTCGCGCTCACGCTCGCCGAGTTCGAACTCGAGCAGTTGCGCCGCGCCGCGAATCCCGCCGAGCGGATTCTTGATCTCGTGCGCGAGATTCCGGATCAGTTGTTTGTTGACCGCCGTGAGGTCATTGATGCGCTCCTCGCGATCAGAACGTAAATGCCGCTCGTTTTCGAACAGCTCGAGCAGCACGTAATCTTGCGCGCTTTCCAGAAAACCGACGATCGCATGCACATGCAGCGGCTCGTGGCCCGGGCGCTCGAGTATGGCGTCCAGATGGGTCGCGTGAAAACGGTTGGCAGCGATCGCGGAGATGGTCTCGACCAGTTCGCTGGCATTCGAGAAGATGTCCTGCCACGCCATCTGCGTTAGTTGCCTGCGCGACAGCTCGAGCATTGACTCCGCCGATGGGTTCGCAAACACCACCCGCAGCGTGCGCTTTTCGAGCACCAGCACAACCGTGGGCAATGCCTCGAAGCCCGGCAGCAAGCCGGAACTCACTAGCTGAGCATCCTCAGAGAGCGTCTGCTCATGCCCTTTCCTTGCCTTCATCAGATTCTTCAGAACCATCTTGCAGTCTGGCCGATAGGAGATGGTGATAAATCAGGTGTACCGCTTATTGCCTGCTTCCATTGCTTCTACGCCGCGCACGTCGAAAGTAGACGGATTCGGGTCCAACAAAAAAGGGACGGCGCCGCCGTCCCTTCGTGACCGATCGCGAGCGTCGGGCAAAACGCTTCGCCGTTTGAAAGGCGAAGCGCCATTGCCGCTTACAGCGAGTAGTACATTTCGAATTCGATCGGGTGCACCGACTGACGATAGCGTTGCAGCTCGCCCGTCTTCAGTTCGATGTACGCGTCGAGCATCGAATCCGTGAACACGCCACCGCGCGTCAGGAACTCACGATCTGCGTCGAGTGCGTCGAGCGCCTGATCGAGGCCGGCACACACGGTCGGGATCTTTGCATCCTCTTCCGGCGGCAGGTCGTACAGGTTCTTGTCGGCCGCTTCGCCCGGGTGAATCTTGTTCTGCACGCCGTCCAGACCCGCCATCATCAGCGCGGAGAAGCACAGGTACGGATTCGCCATCGGATCCGGGAAGCGCGTTTCGATACGGCGGCCCTTCGGGTTCGACACGTGCGGAATGCGGATCGAAGCCGAGCGGTTGCGTGCCGAGTAAGCCAGCTTGACCGGTGCTTCGAAGTGCGGCACGAGACGCTTGTACGAGTTCGTCGACGGGTTCGTGATCGCGTTCAGCGCGCGAGCATGCTTGATGATGCCGCCGATGTAGAACAGCGCGAATTCCGACAGACCTGCATAGCCGTTGCCCGCGAACAGGTTCTGGCCGTCTTTCCAGATCGACTGGTGAACGTGCATGCCCGAACCGTTATCGCCAACCACCGGCTTCGGCATGAACGTAGCGGTCTTGCCGTACGTGTGCGCGACGTTGTGGATGATGTACTTCATTTGCTGCAGCCAGTCAGCGCGCTGCACCAGCGTCGAGAACTTCGTGCCGATTTCGTTCTGGCCTTGACCCGCGACTTCGTGGTGGTGCACTTCGACCGGGATGCCGATCTGTTCGAGCAGCAGGCACATTTCCGAACGGATGTCCTGGAACGTGTCAACCGGAGCGACCGGGAAGTAGCCGCCCTTCGTGCCCGGACGGTGGCCAGTGTTGCCGCCTTCGAATTCCTTGGCCGACGACCAGGGTGCTTCTTCCGAACCGATCTTGATGAAGCAGCCCGACTGATCCGTATTCCACTGGACCGAGTCGAAAATGAAGAATTCCGGCTCCGGACCGAAGAAGGCCGTGTCGCCGAGGCCGGTGCTCTTCAGATACGCCTCAGCGCGCTTTGCCAGCGAACGCGGGTCGCGCTCGTAGCCCTTGCCGTCAGCCGGTTCGACGACGTCGCAGGTCAACACGAGGGTCGACTCTTCATAGAACGGGTCGATGAAGGCGGTGTTCGCGTCCGGGACCAGCAACATGTCCGAGGCTTCGATACCCTTCCAGCCGGCAATCGACGAACCGTCAAACGCATGGCCGCTTTCGAACTTGTCTTCATCGAATGCCGACACCGGCACCGAAACGTGTTGCTCTTTGCCGCGCGTGTCGGTGAAACGGAAGTCGACAAACTTGACGTCTTCGTCTTTGACGAGTTGAACGACGTCGGCCACGGATTTACTCATAACCTATCTCCTGATTAACGAATTCGGCGGATTCAGCCGCCGCCCAATCTAGCTGACCCATCCCGGCGCGTCCACCCCTGGATCGTTGAGGATGAACATAAAAGCCTGCTGGCATAAATCGATCGGCACCAATAAAGCAGCTTCTGTGCCATGTATGCGCCAACCCGGCGCAAAACCGCACGGCGCGCGCGTTTGCAGGGAATGAACGCACCGAACAACATGCAATCGTGAAATCTTTACGCCATGCAACGCACCGAACCAGTGCATCAGACAAATAAGCGACGAGCGGCATCTCCATTTTGGTGCATTTCCTGAAGTATGCACCACAACGGGGTGTTTGCTCATTTGCCTCGGCCGGGCCGGATGCGGGATCCGAACCGCATGCGCGCCACACGCCGCGCGCTAGAATGATCATTTGGTACGAAGGAGGTTTGCGCTCATGAGCACGCTCGAACAGTTGTACGCCCAGGCGGAAAAACGCCGCGCCGAGAACCAGTTGCCCTATGCGGGCGCGGTGTCGCCGGCCGAGGCGTTCGAACTGCTGCAACTCGATCCGCGCACGCGTCTCGTCGACGTGCGCACCCGTGCCGAACTCGATTGGGTCGGCCGGCCGGTTATCGGCGACGGGCAATACGCGCATGTTGAATGGACACGCTATCCGGGCGCCGTGCCGAACCAGGAATTCCTTCAGCAACTCAGCCAGGTGGCGTCGCCCGACACGCCCGTGCTGTTTTTGTGCCGCAGCGCCGCGCGCTCCAAGCTCGCCGCCATTGCCGCCACCCAGGCGGGCTATGCCAAGGCGTACGACCTGCTGGAAGGCTTCGAAGGCGACAAGGACGGCCAGGGGCATCGGAAGACGGTATCGGGCTGGTGTTTTCGCGGCTTGCCCTGGATCGGCGCCTGATCGTACGGGCGACCGGCGGGACAATTAGACGCATCGTCGGCGCTGCATATGACAGGCCGATGATGCATGGAGTCTTATCAGCTTAGCCCGATGAGGAATGGGCGCGAGCGCGCCCGGACTACGTTCGCTGTATACGGCGGCGAATCGGCTGCCGATTAGCCCTGCGCCTTACCCGCAGCCGCCTCGGGCTCGACAATATCGCCGCCCAGCAGGTGCACGCCCTCGCGCAACTTGACGAACGCGGCCGCCACTGCTTCGGGCTCGCCCTTCACGCCCAGATCGATGTGATGCCGCGCATACACGCCGCCGCGCTCCGCATCCCCGACGCTCGGCAGGCTGAACACCCGCACGCCCGGAAAGTCTCGCTCGATCTTTTCCATCAACGGCGTGAGGCGCGACTCCGGCAGTTCGAACACCAGCAGCGACTTTTCCGCGTGCGGCATGGTGTGATGCAGATGTGCATACTGGGTATCCAGCACCCACTCGATCATCGGCCACGCCATCACCGGGAAACCCGGCACGAAGTAATGCTCCTTGATCGAGAAGCCCGGAATCTTGTTGTAGCCGTTCGGAATGATCGACGCGCCCTGAGGAAACGTGCCCATATTCAGACGATGCCGGTTCTCCGGCGTGTCCAGATCCAGCGGTGTAGCCGAGTTCGCCGGATGCATGTCGCGGATGCGCTCCTGAATCAGCTTCGCGGCTTCCGGATGCAGGGTGAGCGGCACGCCTAACGCCGCTGCCGCGCATTGACGCGTGTGGTCGTCCGGGGTGGCGCCGATGCCGCCCGTCGAGAACACGATATCGCCCGATGCAAACGTGCGCCGCAGCGTCGCGGTGATGCGCGCCGGATCGTCGCCGATGTACTCCGCCCAGCCGAGCGACAGCCCGCGCGCGCCCAGCAATTCGATGACCTTCGGCAAATGCTTGTCGATACGCCTGCCCGACAGGATTTCATCGCCGATGATGATGACGCCAAATGCCATTGCCGCCTCTTTCATTTAATCAGTAAGGAACCGGCGCGTGCCGTGCGCCGTGCTCTTCCGCGCGCATGCGTTGAAGCGCGCGCAGACAGTAATGACTGAACCACAATGCCGAAAACACGAGGATGAACGCGTAGATCCAGATCGTCACCGCAGTGATCACCGGGAACAGCACGATCAACCACACCGACGAAGCCCATAGCAGCGTCGGCAGCGAACCCAGCAGTCCACTGGCGATGCCGATCAGCAGCAGCGGCAGCCGAAAGCGCCGTACCAGTGCACGCCGTTCGTCGCGCGTCGCATGCAGCGCGAGCGCGTCGTAGCTCATCACGCGATACGTCAGCCAGCCCCACAGCAGCGGCGGAATCAGCGCGAAAAACGGTGGCACCAGCCAGAGCGGCAGCGTGACGATCAACAGCACCAGACACACCAGCGTGGTCCACACCGCCTGACCGAGGCTACCGTACCACGTTCCGCCGCGACGCATTTCAAGGCTCGCGAATTGCCGCGCCGACAGAAAGCGGACCACCGCGGGCATCGACAGCGTAGCAATCAGCAGCAACACGCTGACGACGATCAACGGAATCGCCACCGCGATCACAATGAAAGGCGCAACGGCCGCGTGCAACGCCGAAAAGCCGAGCCAGTCGAACAGCCGATACAGCGTGGCCGTGAACGACCAGGTGTCGAGCCACGAACGGGTCGCGCCGATCAGCGACTGCCAGGAAAACCACAGAATCACGCCCCACCCGACCGTTGCCGCGAGAAACGGCATGAAGGTCAGCCAGAGCATGCGCGGGTGGAGCGCGTTGGTGAGCGCGCGTCCGAACGAGCGCAACAAATCATTCATGCGAGCCAGTGCCGGTGAACGAAACCATGGAACAAAGAAAATAGCGAAACGAACCGGGATACGGACCAGGACGCGGACCGAAGTACGGACCGGAAACAGGTCCGGCAACTGGCCCAGCAAGAAGCCCGAAAGCGAACCACGGAACGCACGCGCGAACGTGCACAGGATAAACCACGCGGCGCGCTGCCGGGGAAACCGGCCGCGAGAAGAAGCGAGAAGAAGCGGGAGGAAGCTGGAGGAAGCCGGAGAACCCGCCGCCGAGCGGGCGAAAGAATGTTCAGACTGCGGCCGCGTCGTTGCCTTTGGCACGCCGTTTCGCTGAAAGCCGCCCGGCGATGCGCACAAAAGCAAGCCAGTGTTGCGCCCAGAAGCCGTTGCCATAACGGCGCCCTTCGAGTTGATCGCGAATGCCGGTCGGCTCCATTTCACGGCTCCACGACACGCTGCGGAACATCATGTCCCACCACGGGAACAGCACGCCAAAGTTGCAGCCATACCTGAGCCCTTCATGACCATAGCCGATCGCGTGATGCCGGCGATGGAAGGTCGGACTGACCAGCAGACGCTCGCCAAGCCAGCCGAAGTACAGACGGACGTTCGCGTGCTGCACGCTCTGCGCGAGGTTGGTGATCGCCACCAGCACGACAAATTGCGACGGCGGCACGCCGATCACCAGCGCGATCGTCGCGAAAAACGACGCCTGCAACAGGTCGTCGAGCAAATGGTTACGGTCGTCGGACCACAGCGACATCTGCTGCTGGCTGTGATGCACCGCGTGCAGTTCCCACCACACACCGATCCGATGTTGCCAGCGGTGATACCAGTAACCGGCGAAATCGAGCACCAGCAGGTACATCACGAAGGTGACGAGCGGCTGCGTGGTGACGCCTGGCCACAGATTGTCGAAATTGACGTTTGCGATGTCGTGCAGCCGCAGCCAGGCCTGTACGTTGTCGAAGAGCGGTTGCAGCGCAAAGAAGAAGAACAGGTTGAGAATGCCGAGCTTGGCGATCCACGTGTAGATCACGTCGACCCGCACCGCCTTGCGGTTTTCCCACTGCTCGACCGGGCGCAGCGCCTCGAGCGGGCGCAGCACCGCGTACATCGCCAGTACTTCGAGTACGCCGACGATCACCCAATACAGGCTGTCGAAAGTGTCCTCGTCGTAATCCATCAGATCGAAACGGAACAGCAGCGGCTGCACCACGTCGACGTACAGCAGCGTCTGCAAGGCCGAGACGAAACTGTCGAGAGGCGAAAAAATCGATTGGAACATGGTGCTGGCCTGGTTACTTCGTTCGTGGCGGCTTTCCGCGTTACGCGCCGTTCGGCGCCGTAACCGGCGCGCGATTGAAGAAATAGATACCGTGCGGCGAACGGCCGACGGCAATCGTCTGGATCAGCTTACGCGTAGTCAGGTCGATGATGCCGATGTGCTTCGCGAAACGGAACGTCACCCATAGGTAGCGTTTGTCGGCGGAAAGCTCCATGTCGTCCGGGCCCGGCATCAGACCGGTGATGTCGCCGACGTTGGTGAGCGTGTCTTCGTCGATGATGCTGATCGTGCTCGCGACGCGGTTCGACACCGCTACGTGCCTGCCGTCGGCGAGCGAGCGGAAGTTATGCGCGCCCTTGCCGGTCTGAATCGTCTTGACGACCTTCTGGTTGCGCCAGTCGACCACCGCGACGTAATCGGCGCCGGTCATGCCGACCAGCAGGTACTTCTCGCCCGGCGTCATCCACAGGCCGGCCGGCACCTTGCCGACCTTCATTTTCCACTTGACGGTTTGCGTGGCCAGATCGATCGCGGCCAGTTCGCCCGATACCTGCAGCGTGACGAATACCGTTTTACTGTCATTCGTGAACGCCATGTGGCTCGGCATGACCGCGAGCGGCAGCCGCGACGCCAGCGTCATCTGGTTTGTCGCGTTGTCGTAGTGGTAAATGTCGAGGCGATCGAGACGCAGCCCGGTGGTCACGAGCCACTTGCGGTCGGGCGAAAAACCGATCTGATACGGATCCTCGATGTTCTCGACCCAGCGCTGCACCTTGCCCGATTTCGGATCGACGAACATCAGATTGTTCGACACCGAATTCGCGACGATCAGCGACGAATTGTCCGGCGTGGCCATCAGGTGATGCGGTTCCTTGCCCGTCGGCACGGTGCCGACGACCTGACGGGTTGTCTCGTCGATCAGGCTCAGCGTGGCTTCGCCGGAATTGAGCACGATCACGTTGTTGGCGTGGGCCGCCGGAGAAAAAAAGCCTGCGGCGGCAACCACCGCCGCACCCGCGGCGAACGTGGCAGTCAAGCCGGGAAGAAAAAATTTACGCATGAAAACTCACTTCGGAGAACAGCCGACATTGTAGAACGATTGCCGTGACCAGCGGTTGATGTGGATGCGGGTGGATGCGGCTAACGGATGAGAAAGAAACACCAGACTTGAACACGGGTTCGTCCATCGACTAACGACCCATGCCTTGACGCACTTCCGGCATTTTCAGATTTAACAGACGCGGATTATTTTTTCTTAATTAACCACCGCCCGCATCAAGACAAAAAAAGACCATTCCTTAATTAACTCAATTGACGATAAATTCATCAGAATTAAATCCACAATAATTACGGACTTTTGATTCAATTAGGAATTGGCTTATTCCGCCGTTTCCCGCCCGCACCGGACAATTCCGCCGTTCATCGCCTAACACTCAATCTCCACGAACATCAAGGCATGAGGCCGGCGACTCGACGCGCAGCCACTTTTTAAAGCACGAAAATGAATAACAGAAATATGTTATTCGCAGTGCTTTATTGCGCGTAATAAACAAGGGCGATGATGCCTTTCGAATCGCCCTCATTTCACGCGATGTTCACGTTCGTCATTCCGAGGAGCGATTTAAGAATATGAATAAGGCTTACCAATCAGGCAGGTGGTGTGAAACGTCAGGAACGAGAGTCGCCGTCGCCGCGGCCGTGCTATGGGCAAGTGTGCCCACCGCCCACGCCGCGGGCACCGCCGCCACACTATATTTCGACGCCAGCGGCTCCGGCCCCTCGCAATTCGAAGCCTATGCGGCGCCGAACATGTCGGCGCTCGCAGCCGGCATGAAGGCCTACGCCAGCGGCCCGAACTCGGTCGCGTTGGGGGTGCTGGCAAGCGCCACGGGCCTGAGCGCGGTCGCGCTCGGCCACGAGGCGCTTGCGCAGCTGTCTGGCGCCTTCGCCGGCGGCATGCGCGCGTCAGCCATTGCGGTCAACAGCACGGCCCTCGGCGCGCTGGCTTCGGCAACTGACACCGGTGCGACCTCGCTGGGCGCGCAAGCCAACGCCTCGGCCCAGGCAGCTACCGCAATCGGCTTCGGCGCCGTAGCCAATGTGCGCGGCGCGACGGCGTTCGGCAGCAGCGCCAGCGCCGCCGGCAGGTCCGCGCTCGCGCTCGGGGACAGCGCCCGGGCCAGCGCGGCCACCAGCGCCGCGCTCGGCGCAAACGCATGGGCCCTGCACGACAACAGTGTCGCGCTCGGCGCCGGCTCCGTCACCCTGTTCGGCGCGCAAACCGGTTACCACGCGTTCGGCCTCGCGGCTACGCAAGATTCGAACGGCGAAGTGAACATCGGCAATCGCACCCTGAGCGGCCTCGCAGCCGGCTCGGCCGATCAGGACGCCGTCAACGTCGGACAGCTGAAGGCGCTCGCCGATGCCGGCAAGCCGCACTACTTCAAGGCCGACGGCGCGGACAACGGCACCGACGACGCATCCGCTCTCGCCGGCACGAATGCGCTTGCAGCCGGCAGACTCGCGTCCGCCACGGCGACGGAAGCGGTCGCGATAGGCGCGGGCGCGACCGCGAGCATGGGCGGCGCAATTGCGCTCGGCAGCAACGCCGGTGCCACGGGCGTCGCCGCCATCGCAATCGGTAACGCCGCCCGCGCCACCGGAACAGACAGCCTCGCGCTGGGCGACAACGCGTGGGCCATCCACGGCAACAGTGTGGCGCTCGGCGCCAGTTCGGTGACCCGATTCGGCGCGCAGACGGGCTATACCGCATATGGCCTGGCGGTTCCACAGAATTCGATGGGGGAAGTCAACGTCGGCAACCGCACGATCAGCAGTCTCGCCCCGGGCCGCGACGATCGCGACGCGGTCAATGTCGCGCAGCTCAAAGCGGTCGCAGCCCAGGCGGATGCGGCTGCCGTCAAGGTCGACGGCGCCCTCATGTACGACACCAACGCCGACGGCACGGTGAACCGGAACAGCGTCACGCTGGGTGGCGATGCCGCAAGCGGCGCCACCGTGCTCCATAACGTCGCGAACGGCGTGGACGCTACCGACGCCGTCAATCTCGGCCAATTGAATGCGGCCATCAGCGGCGCGGTCAGCAACATTGCCGTCAATACGGCCGATCCGTTCTTCGGCGCGCAAGGCGATAGCAATACGGAAGGCGCGGTGGCCAGCGGCACGCACAGCGTCGCCGCGGGCGCGAATGCGCAAGCCACGGGTGCCAATGCGGTAGCGGCGGGTGCGAGCGCGCAAGCGACGGGCACCAACGCGGTAGCGGCGGGCGCGAGCGCGCAAGCGACGGGCACCAACGCGGTGGCAATGGGCGCGAACTCCGTTGCGAGCGGCAATAACGCCACCGCGCTCGGCGCCTCGGCGAACGCCGGCGCCGACAACTCGGTCGCGTTGGGTCAAGGCTCGGTCGCGGAGCGGGCGAATACGGTATCGGTCGGCGCGGCGGGACAGGAGCGGCAGATCACCAACGTCGCGGCCGGCGTGCAAGGCACGGATGCGGTCAACGTCAATCAGCTGCAACAAAGTGTGAGCGGCGCCGTCGGTCAGGCCAACCGCTATACCGACGACCAGATCCGCTCGGCCCGCCGCGATGCGTATGGCGGCACGGCCTCGGCGCTGGCCGTCGCGGGCCTGCCGCAAGCGGTGCTGCCGGGGCGCGGCATGATTGCAATGGCCGGTGGCACCTATGGGGGCCAATCGGCAGTGGCAATCGGTGTGTCGCAACTGTCTGAAACGGGCAAGTGGGTCTACAAGGTGCAAGGCACGTCCGACTCGCGCGGCCAATTCGGCGCGTCGCTCGGCGCCGGCATGCATTGGTAAGGCGCACACGCAGGAAGCAGGACCGGCTCGATCCGAACCGGTCACGGTGATGACTTTAGCGTTGTCGTCATGTAGCGAGCTGGCTCGGGTCCCGAAGGGCCCGCGCCTTTACGCGCGATGTCATTCTCACAAGGAGTGGTATTGCGCGCTTTTTTGCGCGCAATACCGCGCGCGCCCCGCCGCCAGCGATGGCGCACATGCATGCCGCCAAGCGCCCTCAGCGCTGCATCGATTCCCACACCTTATAGAGACGCTTCACCGATACCGGCATTGGCGTGCGCAACTCCTGCGCGAATAGCGAAATCCGCAATTCCTCGAGCAACCAGCGGAATTCCGACAAGCGCGTATCCAGCACCCCACCGCGTTGCGCAAGCGCACGCTGGTAGTTCTGCAAGAGCGGCTGGAATTCGGCGAACTGCCTTGCATCGCGCGCGGAGTCCGCCTTCAGCTTGTCGATGCGCAGCGCAATGCCCTTCAGATAGCGCGGGAAATGCGCCAGTTGCGGATACGGCGTATCGACGACAAAGCGCTTGCCGATCAGCCCGTCGAGCTGATTCTGCATGTCCGAATGCGCGGCGGTGAAGGACCTGGCCTGCACCAGCTTCTTTGTCACGGTCGCATATTCGCTCAGGATCTGCCCCACCAGCCGCGCAATCTCCTGCGCCAGCAAAGTCAACCGGCTGCGGCCCTCGTCGCGGCGCGTGTGGAAGCTGACGTCGTCGTCGGGCAGCGGGTCCTGCAGACACGCGCGATCGAGCGCGGTGTCGATCAGTTGATCGCGCAGTTCTTCCTGGGTGCCGCGCGGCATGAACTGCATCGCCATTTCGCGCAGCCCCGGGAGGTTCTTTTCCAGGTATTTGATCGGCTCTTTCAACTGCAGCGCGAACAATCGACGCAGCCCGGCGCGATGGATACGCGCGGCTTCATCGGGTGAATCGAACACTTCGACATCGCAGTGCGTGCCACGATCGACGAGTGCCGGATAGCCGAACAACGTCTGGCCGCCGCGGCGAATTTCCAGCAACTCGGGGAGTTTGCCGAAATTCCACGTCGTCAGCTTTTCGTACAGCGCGGTGCCTTGCGTGCCGTCTTGCGACGCGGTTTGCGGACCAGGTACGGCAGCGCTCTTACCGCGCGATCCCGCGCGATCCGCACCACCCGAACCGCCGGCTTGCACAGCAGCGGCCACCCCACCACCGCCGCCCGCATCCGCCAACGCTATCCCGGCCGCCCCCGACGCGATCTTCTGGAAATGCTGCTGCGCCTGGCCGCCGAGTTCGGCGCGCAGTTGCGACAGGTTGCGGCCCATCGCGAGCTGGCGGCCATGCTCGTCGATCACCTTGAAGTTCATGAACAGATGCGGTGTCAACGTCTCGAGCTTGAAGTCCGATTGCTTCATCGCGACCTGAGTCTGCTCGCGAATGTCCGCAATCAGCGACTCGAGCAAACCGCCCGCGCCGAAGCGCGGACCGCTGTGCCGCTCGACGAAACCCGCCGCGAACTCGGGCAGAGGCACGCAATGACGCCGCAGCTTCTGCGGCAGCGATTTCAGCAGCAGTTGCGTCTTCTCTTTCAGCATGCCGGGCACAAGCCATTCGCAGCGTCGCGCGTCGACCTGATTCAACGCATAGAGCGGCACCGCGAGCGTCACGCCGTCGCGCGGCGAACCGGGTTCGAAGTGATAGCTGAGCGTCATCTCGACGCCCGCCATCGTCATCCGCTTCGGGAACAGATCGGTCGTCACCCCGGCGGCTTCGTGCCGCATCAGATCGTCGCGCGACAGATACAACAGCCGCAGCTTGTCTTCCTGCTGGCCGCTCTTTTTCAGCTCGTCGCGATACCAGCGCTCGAACGATGCCCCGGTGTATATGCCTTGCGGAATCGCCTGATCGTAGAAGCCGAAGATCAGCTCGTCGTCGACCAGCACGTCCTGACGGCGCGACTTGTGTTCCAGTTGCTCGATATCGGCGAGCAGCTTGCGGTTATGCGCGAAAAACGCCAGCTTCGTATCGAATTCGCCTTCCACCAGTGCGCCGCGAATGAACAGCTCGCGCGCCCGCGACGGGTCCTGCTTGCCGAAGCTCACGCGCCGCCGGTGATAGATCGGCAGGCCGTACAGCATCGCGCGCTCAAACGCCGACACCTGCGCCGCGCGCTTCTCCCAATGTGGCTCCGAGAGCGATTTTTTCAGCAGATGCGAGCCGATCTTCTCGATCCACTCCGGCTCGATCTTCGCGATACAGCGTGCGTACAGCCGGCTCGTTTCGACCAGTTCCGCGGCCATCACCCACTTGCCCGCCTTCTTCACCAGCGCGGACCCAGGCCACAGATAGAACTTGATGCCGCGCGCACCGAGGTAATACGGTTCGTCGTCGGCTTTCAGGCCGATGTTGCCGAGCAGGCCGGTCAACAGCGCCAGATGAATCTGCTCGAAGGTCGCTTCGGCTTCGTTCAGACGCCAGCCGTGTTCGCGCACCACCGTCAGCAGCTGCGAATGCACATCGCGCCATTCGCGCAGCCGCAGTTGCGACAGGAAGTTCTTGCGGCACTCGTCGTGCAACTGCTTGTTCGACTTCTTGTGCGCGATCGCCTCTTCGAACCAGTTCCAGATTTTCAGCCACTGGAGGAATTCGGAGCGCTCATCGGCGAAACGGCGATGTGCCTGATCAGCCTGCTCCTGCGCTTCGATCGGCCGGTCGCGCGGGTCCTGCACCGACAACGCGCTGGCAATGATGAGCACTTCCTTGAGCGCCTGCTGGTCGCGCGCGGCGAGAATCATCCGGCCGATACGCGGATCGAGCGGCAGGCGCGCGAGCTCTCGCCCAAGCGGCGTGAGCTGGTTGTCGTCGTCAACCGCGCCGAGTTCGTTGAGCAGCTGGTAACCATCGGCGATCGCGCGGCCCGGCGGCGGCTCGATGAACGGAAACGTTTCGATCGCCGTCAGGTGCAGCGACTTCATCCGCAAAATCACCGACGCCAGCGACGAGCGCAAGATTTCCGGATCGGTGAAGCGCACTCGGCCCTGAAAGTCACTTTCCTCATACAGACGAATGCAGACGCCGTCGGCCACCCGGCCGCAACGCCCTGCCCGCTGATTCGCGGCCGCTTGCGAAATCGACTCGACCTGCAATTGTTCGACCTTGTTGCGGTACGAGTAGCGCTTCACGCGCGCCAGACCCGTGTCGACCACGTAGCGAATCCCGGGCACCGTCAGCGAGGTTTCGGCGACGTTGGTGGCCAGCACGATACGGCGCGCGTTCGACGTGCGGAACACGCGTTCCTGTTCCGCGGCCGAGAGGCGCGCGAACAGCGGCAGAATTTCCGTGTGCGGCGGATGATGCTTGCGCAGCGCTTCAGCGGCATCGCGAATTTCGCGCTCGCCCGGCAGGAACACCAGCACGTCGCCGGGACCTTCGCGGCACAGTTCGTCGACGGCGTCGACGATCGCTTCCATCAGATCGCGGTCTGTCTCGCGCTGGGTTTTCGGCCGCTCGCGCGCCTCGCGCGACGCTGTCGAGGACGAGGTCCCTTGTGCCGCCTTCACCGCCGGACTGTCTTCCACGACTGGACGGTAACGCACTTCGACCGGATAGAGCCGGCCGCTGACTTCGATGACCGGCGCGGGTTTCTCGTCGCTGCCGAAATGGCGCGCGAAACGGTCGGCGTCGATCGTCGCCGAGGTCACGATCAGCTTCAGATCGGGACGCTTGACGAGAATTTCCTTCAGATAGCCGAGCAGAAAATCGATGTTCAGGCTGCGCTCGTGCGCCTCGTCGATGATCAGCGTGTCGTACGCCTTGAGCAGCGGATCGGTCTGCGTTTCGGCGAGCAGAATGCCGTCGGTCATCAGTTTGACCGACGCGCCGGGCGACAGGTTATCGGTGAAACGCACCTTGTAGCCGACCACTTCGCCGAACGGCGTGCCGAGTTCTTCCGCGATCCGCCGGCCCGTTGCCGATGCCGCGATCCGGCGCGGCTGCGTATGGCCGATCAGACCGGTGCCGCCCGCGCCGAGACCGCGCCCAAGTTCGAGGCAGATTTTCGGCAACTGGGTCGTCTTGCCCGAACCGGTCTCGCCGCAGACGATCACGACCTGATTCTGTGCGATCGCGCGTGCAATCTCTTCGCGGCGGCCGGAAACCGGCAGCGCTTCGGGGAACGTGATCGGTGGAATCGGATTCGGCTCGACGACGCGCTGCGGGCGTGGCGGGCGTGGCGGGCGCGCTTCACGGCGTGCATTGCGCCCGGCATCGTCCGTTTGCGGCGCTTTTTGCGCGGCCACGGCGGCCTCGCGACGGCCGCCCTGAGAGGGATTTTTGCTGGGCGCGGGCGCTTGCGCGTCGTCCGCGCCACGACGCGGCTCGCGCGCCGTTTTCGGTGCGTTGCGGTCTGCGTCCTGCGCGTGGCGGCGCTGCGTGTTGCCGGCGTTCTTCGGATCGGCGGCCGGCGCTGAATTCTCGTTCGCCGTAGCGGGACTTTTGGGTACATTCGACATGGGGGCGCATTATAATCCCCGGCATGAATTCCCAAACCGACCTCGTCCCCGCGCCCGCGAGCGTTCCGGCCCCCGCCGGAGCAACGGAAGATCTCGCCCAGCATGCGCAATTTGTCGACTGGATGCGCTCAGTCGCCCCTTACATCCATGCGTTCCGTAACAAGACGTTTGTCGTCGGTTTCGGCGGCGAAGTGGTGCATCAGGGGCTCCTGAACGCGCTGGTGTCCGATATCGCGCTGCTGCAGGCGATGGGCATCCAGATCGTGCTGGTGCACGGCTCGCGGCCGCAGGTCGAAGAGCAGATGAGCCTGCACGGCGTGGAGTCCGAGTTCTCGCACGGCATGCGCATTACCGATGCGCGCGCGCTCGAATCGGCGAAAGAAGCGGCCGGCGAAGTGCGTCTGGATATCGAGGCGGCGATCAGTCAGGGCCTGCCGAACACGCCGATGGCCCACGCGCACATCAGCGTGGTGTCCGGCAACTTCGTGACGGCGCGACCGGTCGGCATTCTCGACGGCGTCGATTTCCAGCACACCGGCGTGGTGCGCAAGATCGACGCGGATTCGATCCGTCATTCGCTCGCGAGCCGCAAACTGGTGCTGCTCTCGCCGCTCGGCTTCTCGCCCACCGGCGAGGCCTTCAATCTGTCGATGGAAGACGTCGCCTCGGCCGCCGCGATCGCGCTGCGCGCCGACAAGATCGTGTTCCTGACCGAAACGCCAGGCCTGATGGAGGCCGGCGAAGACGGCCCCGAACTGGTGCGCGAGCTGTCGCTCGACGACGCCTACAAGCTGCATGAAAGCGGCGAAGTCACCGGCGACGCGGGCTTCTACCTGAAACATTCGATCCGCGCCTGCCGAGGCGGCGTGGCGCGGGCGCATATCATCCCCTACGCGCTCGACGGCAGCCTGCTGCTCGAACTGTTCCTGCACGACGGCGTGGGCACGATGATTTCGTACGAGAACCTCGAAAGCCTGCGCGAAGCCACACCGGACGACGTCGGCGGCATTCTCTCGCTGATCGAACCGCTCGAATCCGACGGCACGCTGGTGCGCCGCGGCCGCCACCAGATCGAACGCGACATCGACCATTTCTCGGTGATCGAGCACGATGGCGTGCTGTTCGGCTGCGCGGCGCTGTACCCGTACCCGCAGGAGCGCATCGGCGAAATGGCCTGTCTCACGGTCGCGCCTGAAGCGCAAGGCACCGGCGACGGCGAACGTCTGCTCAAACGCATCGAACAACGCGCACGGGCGCGTGGCTTGACGCGGATTTTCGTGCTCACCACACGTACCGAACACTGGTTCCTCAAGCGCGGCTTCGTCAAGGTCACGGTCGACGACCTGCCGGAAGACCGTCGCCGGCTCTATAACTGGCAGCGCAAGTCGCTCGTACTGATGAAACAGCTCTGAACGTCCCTATATAAAGCGGCTGGGCGCCGTAACTATTTTTTATGAGACCGGAGAGCAAGCGCTGAAGCACTCACTCCGGTCGACAAAGGAGAAACACAGCATGACTCGTATGGTTCAATGCGCGAAACTCGGCAAGGAAGCCGAAGGCCTCGATTTCCCGCCGCTGCCGGGAGAACTCGGCAAGCGGATCTACGAAAGCATCTCGAAGGAAGCGTGGCAAGCCTGGTTGAAGCAGCAAACCATGCTGATCAACGAAAACCGCCTGAACATGGCCGATCCGCGCGCACGCCAATATCTGATGAAGCAGACGGAAAAATTCTTCTTCGGCGAAGGCGCGGATACGGCGCAGGGTTATGTGCCGCCGCCGGCTGAATAATTGCCTGCCCCCGGCATCGGCCTCGCTCGCCGAACTGAAGCGGGTCAGACAAAAAATCCGCGCCAGGTGCGCGGATTTTTTTCGTCTGTTTTCCGTTCACCGGTCCTTCTTAGGGGCGCCTCCGGCTTCACCAGTCAGTACATTTTCAGGCCGCTTTAAGCCGCTTTTCCATACCTTCGCGATCCGCTGAATCCCCCACCCGGCAAGGGATTGAGCGCCTTTCCGGGGACGGCCCGCGCGCACCGGGTTTGCACGATCCTCCGTCATCGTGCTATCATGTGCCTCGTTCCAACAGCATTTCACCTTCATTCGCGTTCTTTTCAGAGTGATTTACGCGTGCCATTTTGCGGTGCGCCGCCCCCTGAATCGGACAGTTTTTATACAAGAAGGCTTGTCGGTCGTTTCCCCGCTTGAACTCTGCATAAGCGGCAAATAAAGCACCGGCCTTTTTCGTTTCAAGCCTTCCAGCGGCGCGTGGGCCAGCTTTCAGCCACCCCAGCGTCCTCATGCATCTGCCCCCCTTCCACGGCCACGCAGATGCAACAGTCAGCACAATCTAGACGAGTGTTTTTTCGCGATTCGTTCGCGAGGCACGGGCGTTTTATTTTCTTTTCCACGCCCCCTTCTATCGCCTGCCGGCGAGGAAGACGCCATCGCGCTACTCGCGAAACTGCACTTCCCCCAGCACCCGTGGCGGAACGTTCATGTGCGTTTGCATGAGTTTCGTCGCAGTCATTGGAGTTTTCACCTTGACCGCTTCCAGCAACGGCTTCTGGCGAAACCACAAAGAAGAACAACGCCTCTCCCTCGACGACATCACCGTCGTCGACAAATCCCTCCTCAAGCGGGCCGTCGGCGCCATGGCGCTCGGTAACGCGATGGAATGGTTCGATTTCGGCGTGTACAGCTACATCGCTGTCACGCTCGGCAAAGTATTCTTCCCGTCGTCGAATCCATCCGCCCAGTTGCTCGCTACCTTCGGCACGTTTGCCGCGGCGTTCCTGGTGCGGCCGCTCGGCGGCATGGTGTTCGGGCCGCTGGGCGACCGCATCGGCCGTCAGCGCGTGCTGGCGATGACCATGATCATGATGGCGGCCGGCACCCTCGCGATCGGCCTGATTCCGAGCTATGCGAGCATCGGTATTTTCGCGCCGGTGTTGCTGCTGGTCGCGCGTCTCGTGCAGGGCTTCTCGACGGGTGGTGAGTACGGCGGCGCCGCGACTTTCATCGCCGAGTTCTCGACGGACAAGCGCCGCGGCTTCATGGGCAGCTTCCTCGAATTCGGCACGCTGATCGGCTACGTGCTCGGCGCGGGTACCGTCACACTCCTGACGGCGACGCTGTCGAGCGAGGCCCTGCTTTCCTGGGGCTGGCGTGTGCCGTTCCTGATCGCGGGTCCGCTGGGTCTGATCGGCCTGTACATTCGGATGAAGCTCGAAGAAACGCCCGCGTTCAAGAAGCAGGCCGAGCAGCGCGAAGCCGAAGACAAGGCGCTCCCGAAGCAGTCTTTCCGCGAATTGCTGATGCAGCAATGGAAGCCGCTTCTGCTGTGCGTCGGCCTCGTGCTGATCTTCAACGTCACCGATTACATGGCGCTCTCGTATCTGCCGAGCTATCTGTCGGCCACGCTGCACTTCAACGAAACGCACGGCCTGTTCCTCGTGCTGCTCGTGATGGTGCTAATGATGCCGATGACGCTCGCAGCCGGCCGCCTGTCCGACACGATCGGCCGCAAGCCGGTGATGCTGTTCGGTTGCGTGGGTCTGTTCGCGCTGTCGATTCCCGCGCTGCTGCTGATTCGCATGGGCACGATGCTGCCGGTGTTCAGCGGCCTGATGATTCTCGGCGTGCTGCTGTCGTGCTTTACCGGCGTGATGCCGTCGGCGCTGCCGGCGCTGTTCCCGACGAAAATCCGCTATGGCGCGCTCGCCATCGGCTTCAACATTTCGGTGTCGCTGTTCGGCGGAACAACGCCGCTCGTGACGGCCTGGCTGGTCGACAGCACCGGCAATCTGATGATGCCCGCCTACTACCTGATGGGTGCTTCGGTGATCGGTATCGTCTCGGTGCTGGCGCTGCGTGAAACGGCTCGCAAGCCGCTGCTAGGCTCGGGTCCGTGCGTGGCCACGCGTGCGGAAGCGCATGCGGTGCTGCGCGGCGAGCGTGAGGCGCAGGAGATGGACGAACGCTACGCAGCCACGGCTACGGCACGCGCCTGATCCTGGGTTGTGCGGTTGCCGATTGCCGGTTGCCGAACCAGTCACGCATGTCCCCAAACGGGTCGGCAGATTTGCCGGCCCGTTTTGTTATGTCACCAGCAAATCGAATGTCGCGCTTGCGTGCGCGCCTTCGATAACGAGCATGCCGGCGGAAATCGGCAACTTGAAACGCCTCGGCCCGGCACTCCCCGGGTTGATGAACAGCACGCCGTCGCGCTCGCTGATCGCGGGCTTATGCGAGTGTCCCGTCACGACCACGCCGATGCCTTCACCGCGCGGATCGTCGCCTACGTCGGCGATATCGTGCACGACGAGGATCGTCACCTGTTGCACAGTCAGCTTGACGTGTGTCGGCAACGAGGCGACCGGCCCGGCGATGTCGTTATTGCCGCGCACGGCGGTAAGCGGCGCGATCCTCGCGAGTGCATCGAGCACCGCCTGATTGCAGATATCGCCCGCGTGGATGATCGCATCGCACCCGGCGAGATATTGCAGAGCTTCGGGACGCACGAGGTTGTGCGTGTCGGAGATCAGGCCGATTCGGGTGGCGGTGGCGCTGTGGGTACGCGAAGTCATGATGCGAGTTCGAGCGCCGGCCACATGATCAAGCTTCCATCATGTGTTCGATACGCCGGTCAGGCACCAGCCACCACGCCGCAGCCAGTGCGTAGAGCGCGGCCGAGAGCCACGGCTGCACGAATGCCAGCACCATGCCCGCCAGATAAATGACGACCGAAACCTTGCCCTTGAAGTCGCTGCCGACCGCCTTGGCGATCGTCGACTCCGTGCCGTGCTCGCGGATCAGCGCACGCGTCAGAATGAAATACGCAATCGCCGACATGAACAACACTCCGCCGTACATTGCGGCCGGCCACGCGGCGAGATGGCTTTCGCCGATCCAGTGCGTGACGGCCGGCAGCAGCGACAACCAGAACAGCAGATGGAGATTGGCCCAGAGCACCGCGCCATTGACCTTCTGCACGGCATGGAACATGTGGTGGTGATTGTTCCAGTAGATGCCGACATAAATGAAGCTCAGCACGTACGCGCAAAACACGGGAATCACGGGGCGCAGCGCGGCGAGGTCGTGGCCCTCTGGCACCTTCAACTCGAGCACCATGATCGTGATGATGATGGCGATCACGCCATCGCTGAAGGCTTCGACGCGTCCCTTGCCCATCGGTCGGTTTCCTGATTGTGTAGTCGAGATTGGAAGCCCGGTCAGGCTTCGTACGCCGCCGATTATCGGCGATGACAACCGGACTTGTCGAATACCGGCCACAGCGGCACGCGTCAGCGGATCAGCGCGCCGCGCTCGCTTAACAATTGACGAAGAATGCTGCGATGGCACCGATTTTCGTCCTCGCAGTAGCAGCCGACAGAAAAGTGCGTCGTTTGTGACAGTGCGGCAAGCAGGTCCAACACCTTACTGGCGTCGCCATCGTTCATCTGCGCGCGGAATTTTTTCGCAAATGCGCGCCACTCGGCGTCGCTCGCGGCCGTTTTCGCGTCTTTGATCAATTCCGCAGCGGGCGACAGATTAGGCAGCCACACGTCGTAATAGTCACGAGTCGCGAATTCCGTCCTGGGCACGCCGCGCGGCGGTCGCCGAACGGTGCCGATCCGCAGGCCTTCGTCGGCGGCTCTCGGCGACCCGAGCTGGACGATGCTAATGCTCATGTTTTTTTCCTGATTCGTGGTGGAATCACAAGCGCCACGCCACGCTGCCTCGACCTCGGCCGGCGCAGGACCGATCCAGGACCAAACCCAAGCCAAAACCCAAGATCAATAAGCGCCGCTCGCCAGTGGTTCAGGTCACGCGAGCCTAGCGCTTCGTGCCTTTCATCGCCTCGACTTCCATGGCGGCTTGCCGCTCTTCGCTCGCCTCGATCGGATCCATCGACTCGTCGATCGAGGCCGCCGCACGTTCCGCGACATCTTTCGTTTCGTCGAAAACGGGATCGAATTCGTCGTCATCATCGCCCGGCGGCTCCAGCATATCGTGCAGCATAGCCGCCAGTTCCGGCGTATCCCACTGCGCGCCCTGCTGCTTCTGCTTTTTTATGTAATGTCTCACCTCCGCGTCCTGCTCCGGGGTCAGCGGAAGTCCGCGAAACGTGCTTTGGGGGTCGGCATCATGCATGATCTCGCTCCAGGATACGTGCCAGTTCGAGTGTAATCCCGTTATGGTGACGTAATCTTCGTTATCGGTCACTGCCCATCAACCTGTCCGGCGACGCCTGACGCCGCCGGGCTGCGTCTGAACACCCGTCAGCGGGGAACTTCCGGGGTGTAGACCGCCAGCCATACACTCGGCTCGGTGTCGCTGGTCCACGCCACCCGGTGTCGGCAATGCGCTTCGATCAGCACGTAGTCACCTGGTTTCATCGGATGCGGCTCGCGTTCGCCTTCGAATTCGAGGGTAGCCGCGCCGCTCAGCAGCGCGACCCACTCGGCGCGCGGACTGTCATACCAGAAGTCCGGCGGACTTGCGTGCCCTCTGGAGACGATCCGCTCGATGCTCACGCCGGCGTCTTCCACGAGCGCGTCGACTTGCTCGTCAGAGCTTGCCGGCGCGCCGAACTCGAAGAGATTGCCGCTGCCTGGACCGCTGCTTATGCGTTTCATCGCGTGTGCTCCGGCTTGGTCTGCCACCTGCCACCTGCCGCCTGGGTCCGCGGTTGCGGCCGGGCGCACAGCTCATTTCAGCGGCTTGAGCCCGTCGAGCAAAGTCGGCACCAATTCGCTGATGGTAGGGTGAATGTGCATCGCGTATTGCAAGGTCGGATATGGTGCGCCGGCGGTCATGATGTCAATAAACGTGTGCAGCGCTTCGTCGCCTTCGATGCCATGGATCGCGGCGCCAAGAATCTGCTTGCTCTCGGCGTCGGCCAGCACCTTCATGAAACCGTCGGTCTCGCCGCGCTCACGCGCGCGGCCTACCCGCGTCATCGGCATGGTGGCGATCAGCGCATCGCGGCCGGCCTTGCGCACATCGGCCTCGGAGAGCCCGACACGCGCAAGCGGCGGATCGACAAATACCGCATACGCCATGATGCGTGTGTCGACGCTGCGTGAGCCTCCGTCGAGCAGATTGGCCGCAACGATATGGAAATCGTCGTAAGACGTGTGGGTAAACGCGCCGCGTCCGTTGACGTCGCCGATTGCCCAGATGCCCGGCACGTTGGTGCGCAACTGGCCGTCGACGGGAATCGTGCCGTGCTTGTCCCGCGCGATACCGGCGGCGTCGAGGCCGAGATCGTCGGTATTCGGTTCACGCCCGGTGGCGAACAGCACGTGCGACGCTTCGAGCGCGGGAATGTTCTGCTCGAAGCCGATGCATATCTCGTTCTCATGATGCGGATGCGGCTCGACCCGCGAAGGTTGAGCGCCGAACATAAACTCGACGCCTTCGCGCGCCAGCACCTTCTGCACGGAATCGGCGAAGTCGGCATCCTCGCGCGTAAGTATGCGTTCACCGCGCACTAGCACCGTCACCCGGCTGCCGAAACGGCGAAAAATCTGCGCGAATTCAAGCGCGATATAGCTGCCGCCGACAATCGCCAGATGGTCCGGCAATTCCGTCAGTTCGAGCAGATTGGAGTTGGTGTAGTAGCGAATTCGCTCGATCCCGTCGAGCGGCGGCACAACTGCGCGCGTGCCGGTATTGATGAAGATTTCGTCGGCGCTGAGTTCGTGGAGCACGGCGCCATCCGGGCCGCTGACGGTAAGCGTATGTGCGCCGGTGAAGCGTGCGTGGCCGTTGAAGACGGTGACATTGTCGGCGCCGCGCAGCCATTTCTCGACGCCGTCGCGCGACTCGCCGATGATCCTGTCCTTGCGTGCCTTGACCGCCGCCAGATCGACGCTCAGCGCGCCGCCCACCTGTACGCCCAACTCCGCGGCATGACGCGCCACGTGGGCCGCGCGAGCGCTCGCCACATACGATTTGGTCGGCGTGCAACCGACATTCACACAGGTCCCGCCGAAAGCCGCCCGTTCGATGACCGCGGTTTTACGCCCGCTTTGCCCGAGGCGCACGGCGAGCGGCGCACCGCCTTGTCCGGTGCCGATCACGACTGCGTCGAAATGCTGTGGCATGGCAAATCTCCCGAGGCTGGGATGCTGGTCGTAGCATCTTACGCTCAGCGCCTCGACTTGCCTTTATCGTCGTTTCGATCGTTTTCGTTGCGCGGTGCGGGACTGATGGCGCGCGCGTGCCGATTGACAGAGATTGCGTCTGACGGAGAGTATTCAGGCGTGGCAGTGCACCGCGCAGATCAATTCGCGCGAACGTTGCAGCGCGGCTTGCGCACCGCGCGTCGCGACAACCCAACCGACCTGCCCGAGGTTGAAATCCTGCGACACCATCACCTGCATGAGGGCGACCATCGGCAGCACCACCGATGGCCGGTAAAGCTGGTTCTTGATCAAGGCGGGTAGAACGGGTCCCATTGCGGCTCCCATCGCGCGAGGCCGCTTCGGCACGGCGCGGAAATAACATTCGATGGGAGGATTGTAGGGAGACCGGAGGCGCGGATAAATACCGGGAACGCGAAGGCACTTGTTCGTCAATCTGAACAATCGGATCGGGGCGCGCGTGGCAGCAAGGTTGTTGTATAGCCCGCTGTATTAGCCCGCCCGCCGGCGTGGTTTTCAGCGTTTGCAGCCATGGCCGCAAACGCCAGAACAGTCATGACGCGCCGGCCATCCCCACTTGCGCGTCACATAAACTACGCGCATAAGCACTCGCGCCGACCGGCCGGCTGTAAAAATACCCCTGCTGCTTGTCGCAAGCGATCCCGCGCAAAAACGCCGCCTGCTCCGCGGTCTCCACACCCTCAGCAGTGACATTCATGCCAAGCGAATGAGCCATCGCCACCACCGCCTGGGTGATCGCGATCGAATCGCGATGATCCGGCAACCCGGCGACGAAGGATCGGTCGATCTTCAGGTTATGCAGCGGAAACCGCTTCAGATACGACAGCGACGAATAACCGGTGCCGAAATCGTCGACGGAAATCCGCACGCCCATCGCGCTCAACGCACTGAGCATCGGCAGGACAGCATCGCTGTCGCTCATCAGAAGCCGCTCGGTGATCTCCAGCTCCAGCGCGCCCGGCTCGAGTCCGGACTGCTCGAGACAGCGCTCGATCCGCTCCACCAGCCCGCCTTTGAACTGCCTGGGCGAGAGATTCACTGCAACGATCAAATCCGGCGCGAGCGTGCGCCGCCACTGCGCGGCCTGCTCGCAGGCGCGGGCCAGCACCCAGGCGCCGATCTCGACGATCAGGCCGGCGTCTTCGGCCACGGGGATGAATTCCACCGGCGAGACATTGCCCAGGTCGCTGTTGTACCAGCGCAGCAGCGCTTCGGCGCCGATCGTGCGGCCGCACTGACTATCGACGATCGGCTGATACACGAGGCTCAGTTCGTCGGTAGCGAGCGCGCGCCGCAAGGCCTGCTCGATCATGAAGCGGCGTTGCAGGCGCTGATTCAATTCGGCCGTGAAGAACTGAAAATTGTTACGGCCGCATTGTTTCGCGTGATACATCGCGGAGTCGGCGTTACGCATCAGCGTGGGCACGTCCTGGCCGTCTTCGGGAAACAGACTGATGCCGATCGACGCGCCCATGTAGTACTCGTTGTCCGCCACCGCGAACGGCACCGCGATCGTGTCGAGAATGCGCTGGGCGAGCGCGATCAGCTGAGCGGTGTTTTCGTATGCGCTGACCACGATCACGAACTCGTCGCCGCCCACGCGGGCGAGCGTGTCACCGAAAGCGACACACGCCGACAACCGCTGCGCCACGCTGCACAGCAACGCATCCCCCGCCTCGTGACCCGCGGTGTCGTTGACCTTCTTGAAGCCATCCAGATCGACGAACAGCACGGCCACCCGCGCCAGTTCGCCCATCCCGGCCATGCCCGCCGGCGCGAACAGATCGCGCATCCGCTCGGCGAGATAGGCGCGGTTGTAGAGCCCGGTCAGCGGGTCGCGGGTGGCCAGAAACTTGAGCTGACGTTGTGCTTCGCGCACCGGGCCGATGTCCGTAAACGAAATCAACACCGAACTGGGTTCGCTATCGCCCGGTTTGATGATCGGCACGACATTCTCAGTAATCCAGATGACATCGCCGCCGATCAGTTCAAGGCCGATCGTGACGCCGAGCAGAGGCTTACCGCTTGCCAGCACCCGGCTAGTGGGACGAGCGGCCTCGGTGACGATGGAGCCATCCTCGTGATACGCCCGCACCATCACCGTCAGAATGTCGCGGCCGATCAGTTCGGTGCTCGCCCGCAGAATACGTCGCGCACTCGGATTGCAGGCCAGCACCACGCCGTCGCGCGCCTGCACGATGATCCCCTCGTTCAGATGGTCCACGACCAGCCGGTGATGCTCCTCGCTGCGTGCAAGGCGTTGCGCCATGGCGTCCTGGTGAACGGCGAGACCGACGCTGTGGCTGATGTCATAGAGTATTGCCGCCTCTTCGGCGCTCGGCCGGCGCGGCGTGCGGTGATAGACCGCGAACGCGCCCAGCACGGTGCCGGAATCGTTTTCAAATGGCACCGACCAGCACGCGCGCAAGCCGAGCGGCAACGCGAGATGCCGGAAATCGTTCCACAGCGGATCGGTTTCGATATTCTCGACGGTCACCATGCGCCGCTCGAACATCGCAGTGCCGCACGAGCCTGCTCCCGGACCAATCGCGACGCCGTCGATCGCGGCACTGAAATGTGCCGGCAGCGAAGGCGCGCCGCCCACGCGTGCGCGCACGCCGTCCGCATCCAGTAGCAGGATCGAACAGACTGCGCCTTCGCCAAGCAGCGCTTCCGCGCGGCGGCATACTTCATCGAGCAATTCCGGCAGCGGAGTATTGCGGGTAATCAGCCGCAACACCGTCCGCTCCGAAGCCAGCACACCCTCGGCCCGATCCGGCCCGTAGCGGGTGCTCTCAGGCGTTGCTCCCATCGCGTAATCTGATGTCGCTTCGCGTGTCATTTGTGCGCCCCCTAACCCGACATCGGCAAGTTAGTGTACGCGGCGCACCGGGGTTTACGCGAGGGCGGCGCACTTTAATCGCGGTGCATAGCGCGAAATACTTCGGCCGAGCGGCTACCTCGCCAGCCAATGCAGCAACGGCGCCATCAACACGGTGAATCCAGTGATCGAGCCCGCCGTCAACGCCAGCCCTGCCAGATGGGCGGACAGCACTGCACGGGCATCGAGCGGAGCGGCTCGCGCGTGTGAATCGCGCACAACAGGCGCGGCTGTCGAACCGCTTTCAGCCGCCCCACTGTTGGCGCCGCCACGGTTGAACGTGCCGTGGCCTGATGTGCCACACGCACTCACTTCAGACTCGCGACGCCCGGCCGCGCGAGATGCAGCACCTCGTAGACCGTGCGGCCCGCGGTGGAGACCGGCGCCGCCGACGACAACGTGAGACGGATCAGCTTCCAGTTGGCGACATCGAGCGCGGAGACCACGGCGACCGTATCGTCCTGCTCCGCGATGCGGCGATTCTCCTCAGTCAGCGCGGCACGCAACTCGGCGCGGTTGTCCTGCTCGCCGATCGGCTGTTCGTCGCGATACAAGGCGAGCGCCCGCTGCGCCGGCCCCTTGCGGGCGTCGAGCGGCAACCAGGTTTCGACCTCGGGCCGGCCGAAATCGTCGATCACGTTCTGAAAGCGCGAGCCCATGAAAAAGTCGGCGGTTTGCTCGGCGTCGAGCCACAGGTACACCGCGGAATACACGTTCGCCGTGGCGCCATAGCGGCCCCGCTCACGGACGACGAAGGCCTTGAAACCCAGACCTTCGGTGTCGTCCCACAGCGGGCCGCGCCGCGTCGCGCGTTCGCGGATGATTCCCATGTCATAGGTGGACGGCAGACGGTGCAAATATTGTTTGGCAAGCATGGCGAACTCCTCTTCGTTTCGACTGGTAATGAGCTTGCGCCGCCGCGATCATTACAGCAAGATATGGTGATTTATATCTGCAATAAAGTTTCAATATGTCAACCCTCTCCCGTCCTCTCGATCTGGATGCGATCCAGGCCTTCGTGCTGGTGGCGGATCTCGGCAGTTTCACGCGCGCGGCCGAAGTCATGGACACCTCACAAGCCGCGATGAGCCTCAAGCTCAAAAGGCTCGAAGAGCGTCTGGGCTACCGCTTGCTGGAGCGCACGCCGCGGGTGGTCAGGCTCTCGCCGCGCGGCGATGTGTTCATCGGCGCCGCCCGGCAATTGCTGCTTGCTCATGAACGCGTCCTGGCGGGAAGCGCCGCCGACACGCCGGAACGCCGGCTCAAGCTGGGCATCAGCGATCACGTGGCCGGGCCGAATCTGCCAGCCTTGCTGGGACGGCTCGCGGCTTACGATCCGCTGCTCGTCATCGAGGTACGCATTGCCGCGTCGCGCGACGTGCTGGCGTGGTTCGAGCGGGGTGAAGTGGACGCGGCAATCGGCCGCCGCGAGGGCCATCGCAGCGATGGACAACTGCTGGCCGAGGAGCGGCTTGGCTGGTTCGCTGCGCCGGGCTGGCAACATCGCGAGGGGCAGCCGCTGAGGCTAGCGACGCTCGCTGCGCCGTGCGGGATTCGCGCGATTGCGACGGATGCGCTCGATACGGCCGGGATCGCGTGGACCGAGGTATTCGTCGGCGGTGGCGTGATGGCGGTGGGCGCCGCCGTCAGCGCGGGACTTGCCGTCGCCGCACTGGCGCAGCGCGTGGCGCCAGCAGGTGCGATCGAGGTCGGCGAGCAACTCGGCCTGCCGCCGCTGCCGACCTCGAAGGTGGTATTGCATACGCGGCTGAGCGATCCGCGCTCGCAGGAAACCTTGCGAGCCGTCAGCTCGGCGTTTCTGAACGCGGCGTACTGAGGAGCACGTGTGGGCCGGATAGACCGGCCCCGGATGCCTCAGCCGTTTCCACCTCCAGGGGGTCTGCCTCCGCCGCCCTGTGACGGCCCACTTGGGCGATTATTCCCGCCGCCTTGCTGGCCACCCGGTGGACGCCCGCCTGGCGGACGGCCACCTGCGTTGCCCGGCGGCTGACCACCCGGTGGACGGCCTCCCGCATTGCCCGGTGGCTGACCACCCGGTGGACGGCCACCTGCATTACCCGGTGGCTGACCACCCGGCGGGCGGCCACCTGCATTACCCGGTGGCTGACCACCCGGCGGACGGCCACCTGCATTGCCCGGTGGACGGCCACCCGCGTTGCCCGGCGGCCGATTACCTGGCGGGCGACCGCCAACATTCCCGGGTGGCGGACGGCCCCCCACATTCCCCGGCGGCGGTCCGCCTGGCGGACGGCCTCCCCGCGGCCGTCCCGCACCGGGTCTTGGCGGCGGAGGCGGCGGATGATTCGCCCAACGCGAGCGCTGGTTGTACCACGGCCGCCCGCGATAATAATTGCCCCAATAAGTCCCGATCGAGAAGGTCACGATCGGCAGGCCGATCACGGTGCCGTAGCTCATCACCGGCACATTGCTGCCCCGATAGGGATAGCTGAGCCGCCCTGCATAGACCCAGCCACGCAGATTCGGCGCGGCGACGTCACACCATTGGTAACCGCTGATACAACCCATCACGGTCACGGGCACCCCGCCCGGCAACTGCGTCACGACGGGGTAGTCTCTGGCAGGCCCGGCGCGCACATTGACGCTGCTGTTCGTGTAGGCCTGCGACTGCGCTAAAGCCACTGCGGGCAACGCCAGCAGGCCGGCCGCCGCGTATAGCCATGGCATGAGGTGTTGTTTCATTGCTCCTCCCATTTTTCGCGTCCCGCATTGGCGCGCATGACCTGGGGTGGCCCATGCAAGGCAAGATTTGGTAATCACCCACCCGAATTCACGCTGTTCTCGGGCATCTGTACTCCGGCGACCCGGTCGATCATCCATTGCATGAAAAACCCATGCACTGCCGAGACCACGATGAAAATCTTCCGCCCCCTCCTTGTCGCTGCACTGATGCTCACGTATCTGCCCGCTCACGCTACCAGCTTCGACTGCAAGCGGGGACGCTCGCTCACCGAACGGATGATCTGCAACGACCCCGCGCTCTCGAAGCTCGATGACACGCTTGGACAACTGTACTGGAAAGCACGGCGACGGGTCACCGACCGTCGCGCGTTTCTCACCGACAGTGACAGCAAGTGGGCGTGGCGGGAAGCGAATTGCCGCGACGCCGGGTGTCTGGGGACGTGGTATGCGACGCGAATCGAGGAGTTGCAGCGGCTGATCGAAAGCATGCGAACCGGCGCACCGGATACCCCCGCGGAACCGGAGCTCCGGCGCAAAGCTGTCATGCCCGCGCTACAGCAAAGCGAAACCGCGATGCTGCGATGCACCGCGGCAAATCCGGGGATCGTCGTGAACGACCAGTGCTCCACCGTGATCAGGCAGAGCAGCGGGCGATGGAAATATCAGCCGCACGGTGGCGACTGGTTCTGCGGACTGGCGATGCTCTCGTCGACGAACGAGCAATAGCGCTACCTTGCGCTCCAGAATCTCCGCTGCACCGCCATCACCTCCGCCTCCACCTCGGCCACCGGGCCGATCACCTCGACGGGCTTCTGGCAGTGGTCGAACACGTAGCGGCAATCCACGCTCATGGTCGGATTTTCGGCGTGATCGCCGGTCGCCTCCAGCAGGCGTTTCTCGGTCATGCCGAACACGACGCGGCCGATGTTGGCCCAATACATCGTGCCGGCGCACATGCAGCAAGGTTCGACCGATGTGTACAGCGTGCAGCTCCACAAGTACTCCGGCGTGAAGTTCAGCGCCGCCACGCGAGCCAGCACCGACTCGGCGTGATTCACCGTGTCGACATTGCCCTGCTCCATCAGCACGGTCTCCTGATCCGGGCCGATCAGCACCGCGCCGAACGGATGATGCCCCAGCAGCGTCGCCCGTTCGGCTACCCGGCTCGAATGCCGCAAATGCCGCACGATCTGCTCGTGTGTCGGCGTTAAACCCTGCGGCGGATAAGTCGGCGCCGCACCTGCGGCGCCGGCATCGGTCAGAACGGTAAGGCTCACGGGCGATCTCCCTTAATAATAATAGTTAGGCAACCGTATCAATCAATTACTTCGGCAACGAGCCGTCCACCCCTTGCACGAACCAGTTCAGGCGCAACAGTTCCGCATCGCTCAGCGACTTGCCCGCGGCGACCTTCACCGCGCCCGATTGATCCGTAATCGGACCCGCAAACGGATTGAACTTGCCCGAGATGATGTCGTCGCGCTTCTGGTTCAGCGCCTTTTGCGCCGCCGGCGATACCGCGTCCGTGTTGATGTCGGCCAGATCGATCGCCTTCTCTTTCAGCCCCCACCATACCGGCGAGTTGTTCCACGTACCCGACATCACCTGCTGCACCAGATGCGAGTAGTAAACGCCCCAGTTGCTCACGCATGCACCCAGTTGCGCGTTCGGCCCGAACTTCTTCATGTCGGAGTCCCAACCGAATGCATGCACTTTCTTCTGCTCGGCCGTCTGCATCGTCGCCGTCGAATCGGTGTTCTGGATCAGCACGTCGGCACCCTGGCCGATCAGCGTCTCGGCGGCCTGCTTTTCGCGGCCCGGATCGAACCAGCTATTGATCCACACGACCTTCACGCGCGCATTCGGGTTGACCGAGCGTGCGCCCATGGTGAACGCGTTGATGTTGCGCACCACCTCCGGCACCGGTACCGAGCCGACAAACCCAAGTGTGTTCGACTTCGTCGTATAACCGGCGACCAGCCCGGCCAGGTAAGCGCTCTGATAGGTCCGCACGTCATAGGTGGCGAAGTTGGCGGCCTTCTTGTAGCCGGTCGCATGCTCGAATACCGCGTCCGGAAAATCCTTGGCGACCTTCAGCTCGAAATCCTGAAAGCCGAAGCTCGAGCCGACCACGATCTTGTTGCCCTTGGACGCCAGGTCGCGAAACACCCGCTCCGAATCCGCCGACTCCGGTACGTTCTCGACGCGCGTCACCTTGATCTTGTCGCCGAATTTCGCCTCGATCTCTTTCACGCCCTGCTCGTGCGCATAGGTCCAGCCGGCGTCGCCCGGATTGCCGAGGTAGACGAAGGCGATGCCAAGCGGCTGTGTGCTCGCGGCTGTCGCCGTCGCGGCGCTGAACGCGAGGGACGCGCCGAGCGCGGCGGCGAGAACGGTCCGGACGGTTTTGATGCGCAGTGAGTGATTCAGCACTCTCGCCAGCGTTGCTTTCATGAATTCTCCGAAAAGGGTTTCCAGGTGCCTGCCACAGCGCGGGTGTGTCCCGGGCAAGGCACCAGCATAAGGGGCCATATTCGAAGGTCAATTTCAGCACAAAAAATATTTCCCGTTATCTCGCCCATAACGGAATTCGTATCTTGATAAGCGCAAAACCCGTTTGGGATCGGCGTCCGAGCCTGCCGCGACGTCCTCGCACCGAATTGCACTGCGATTCAATGAAGCTGCGGCGGCGGGTCAATGGGGTCAGCGGGGTCAGCCTGATCACCGTCAGCGAACAGATCCGCGCATAAGCCCTGGCCAATCTCGCTCAGCCGCGCGGTTCCGGTGCCCTCCTCGTTGAACGTGGTGTCCACCAGACCGCCGTCGGTCAGCGCCGTCAACTGCCGCCGCAAGGCGCTCATGGGCACGTCGGCCTGCTTGGAAAGCTTGGCCAGCGACCACACGCCGCCCGGCGTTTCCTGATACGCGCGCCACAACTGCGCCAGGATGGCGAGCAGCACCGGATCGAGTTCGTTGTCTTCCATCGTGAATGTCTCCTCGTTTTTTCTGAAGCCCGTCTCAAACCTGCCTCAAACCTGCCTCAGCGCTGATCTGCCTCAGCGCTGATTCAAACCTCTTTCAAACCCTGGCGGCTCACGCCCACCATGACACGACGCTATCGCGCCATCTGCGCCACCAGCTCACCCAGCGTCTTCAATGCCGCTTCGGTTTGCGCCGTCCACGGATAGCTGTAGTTGAGCCGCATGAAATGGCGAAAATCGTCGCGCATCGAAAACATCATGCCCGGGCCGATCGTAATGCTGCGCGCGAGCGCCGCCTGATAAAGCCGCATCGAATCGACCCGTTCGGGCAACTCCACCCACAGCACGTAGCCGCCTTGCGGCGTCGACATGCGTGTGCCCGCCGGAAAAAACCGCTGCACCATCGCCATCATGATGCTCGCCTGTTGCCGGTAGAGCTTGCGCACGTGCCGCAGATGCCGGTCGTAACCGTCCTGCCGAAGATAATCGGCGACCGCGACTTGCGGCACCGAAGGCGTAGTCAGCGTGTTCAGAAACTTCAGCTTCTCGACCTGCGCACGATAGCGCCCGGGCATCGCCCAACCGATCCGGTACGACGCGGTCAGGCTCTTCGAAAACGACGCGCAATGCAGCACCAGCCCTTTCGTATCGAAGTTCTTCAGGGTCGACGGCCGCGCCTCGCCGAAGTACAGCTCCTGATAGACGTCGTTCTCGATGGCGGGGATCTCATGCGCGGCGAGCAGTTCGACCAGTTGCCGCTTGCGCGCGTCCGGCATCTGGAAGCCGAGTGGATTCTGAAAGTTCGGCATCACCATGCACGCAGCGATCTTCTGCCGGCTGATGATCTCGGCCAACGCCTCGATATCGATACCGTGAACCGGATGCGTCGCCACTTCGATGGCGCGCATGCCCAGACGCTCGATGGCGTGCAGCATCGCGTAATAAGTCGGTGACTCGACGGCAACCGTATCGCCTGGCCTCGCGACCGCCTGCAAGCTGAGATTGATGGCCTCTGTCGCGCCGAGCGTAATGACGATTTCGTCCGGGTCGACCGGCACACCGTTCTCGGCATAGCGCCGCGCGATCTGGCGAATCAGCTCGGGATTGCCGGGCGGCAGGTCGTCGATCAGATTCCAGCTCGCGTGGCGCCGGGCGATCGCATTCGCGTACTGGTTGATGCGCCGCCACGGGAATAGCGACGGATCGGGGTACGGCGAGCCGAGCGGCACGGCGTCGTGCGCACGGATGCTGCGCAGGGTCGACAGCACGAGACGACTCACGTCGACCGTGGCGGCGACCGGTGGCGTATGGGCTGCCGGCTGGCGGTTCAGGCGCGGCTCGTCGAGCGCGGCCGCCGTCGCTACCGCGTCACGCACGAAATAGCCCGACTGCGGCCGGGTCTCGACAATCCCCCGGCTTTCCAGCAACGCGTAAGCGTGCAGCACGGTCTTGATGCTGACGCCGTGCTGCAGGCTCGCCTGCCGCACCGACGGAATCCGCTCGCCCGCCGCGAAGACACCGCGGCGCACGGCTTCGGTCATTTCATCAGCGAGTTTTTCGTACAGTTTCAAGGACCTGGCTCAAACAAACGCGTGCGCGGGAACGCCAGTCTATGACAAATATCAAACAACTGTATCCCTCTCCTTTCCGATTTTCTGTATGCTGCGGCGCTTTTGGAACACAGTAGGCTTCCATGCATCGGCATAAAAGCCTCGTCCAGGCCACATTAGGCCGCAAGATCATGAAGAAACCCGAAGCTCGCATCGAACCGTATACCCACCCCGCCGCCGGCTGGGGCGCCCTCAAATACGTCGCCCTCAACCTGCTCAAGGAAAAAGTGACGGGCGGCGACTACCGCATGCTGTTCAAGCAGAACCAGCCGGACGGCTTCGACTGCCCGGGTTGCGCGTGGCCGGACCGCGAGCATGCGTCGACCTTCGAGTTCTGCGAAAACGGCGTCAAGGCCGTGGCGGCTGAGGCCACCAGCAAGCGCGTGACGCCGGCTTTTTTCGAGGCGCACACGGTTGAAGAACTGATGGCGCAGTCGGATTACGAGCTCGAACAGCACGGCCGCCTGACCGACCCGCTCGTCTACGACGCCGCGCGCGACCGCTATGTGCCGATCGGCTGGGACGAAGCGTTCGATCTGATCGCCGATCATCTCAAGCGCCTCGACAATCCCGACAGCGCCGCCTTCTACACGTCCGGCCGCGCCAGCAATGAAGCCGCCTTCCTGTACCAGTTGTTCGTGCGCATGTACGGCACCAACAACTTCCCCGATTGCTCGAACATGTGCCACGAAGCGACCAGCCGCGGTTTGCCGCACACGGTCGGCATCGGCAAGGGTACGGTCACGCTCGACGATTTCGAGCACGCCGATACGCTGCTGATTTTCGGCCAGAATCCGGCCACCAACCATCCGCGCATGCTCGGCGAGCTGCGCGAGTGCGCGAAGCGCGGCGCGACCATCGTGTCGATCAATCCGCTGAAGGAACGTGGGCTCGAGCGCTTTGCCAGCCCGCAGCATCCGGTCGAGATGATCACGATGGGCAGCACGAAGATCAGCTCCGTGTTCATCCGGCCGAAAGTCGGCGGCGATTTCGCGCTCATCAAGGGCGTTGCCAAACGCGTGATCGAACTCGACGACGAAGCACTGGCCTCGGGCTTCGAACGCGTGCTCGACGTCGCGTTCATTGCCGAACACACGGTGGGCTTCGATGCCTTCGCCGACGACTTGCGCGCCGAAAGCTGGGACACCATCGTCGCGGAATCGGGCGTGCCGTTTGAAGACGTGCTGAAGCTCGCCGATATCTACGTAAAGGGCCGCGCGGTGATTTCGACGTGGGGCATGGGCCTAACGCAGCACAAGAATTCCGTGCCGACAGTGCAGATCCTGTCGAACCTGATGATGATGCGCGGCAATATCGGCCGCCGCGGCGCAGGCCTGTGCCCGGTGCGCGGTCACTCGAACGTGCAGGGCGACCGCACGGTCGGCATCGAGGAAAGGCCGACTCAGGCGTTTCTCGACCGGCTCGGCGAAGTCTACGATTTCGAGCCGCCGCGCGAGCACGGCCTCGATGTCGTCAACACGATTCAGGCGATGCTCGACGGCAAGGTGAAGGTGTTCATCGGACTCGGCGGCAATTTCTCGATCGCGACGCCGGACACGCCGCGCACATGGGAAGCCATGCGCTCATGCGAGCTGACCGTGCACATCACGACCAAGCTGAACCGCAGCCACCTCATACACGGACGCGATGCGCTGATTCTGCCGACGCTCGGACGCACCGAAATCGATCTGCAAAATGGCGTGGCGCAAGGCGTGAGCGTCGAGGATTCGATGAGCATGGTGCACATCTCGTACGGCATGAACAAGCCGGCTTCGGAGAATCTGCTCTCGGAAATTGCGATCGTCGCGCGCATGGCGCACGCCACGCTCGGCAGCGGCAAGGTCGACTGGCTCGCTCAGGCAGCCGACTATGCGTTGATTCGCGACGGCATCGCGCAGGTGATCGACGGCTTTCACGACTACAACGAACGCCTGAAGCGCCCGGGCGGCTTTCACCTGGGCGTGGCGTCGCGCGAGCGGATCTGGAAAACGCCGAGCGGCAAGGCGCAATTCCTGGTGCACGCGATCGACGTCGACACGCCGATTCATCAGGCGCGCGCGGAACACGGCGAGCGTCTGATGACCTTGATGACGACGCGTTCACACGATCAGTACAACACGACGATCTACGGCCTCGACGACCGTTACCGCGGCGTATATGGACAGCGGCGCGTGCTGTTCGCCAACAAGGACGATCTGGCGATGCTGGGTTTCGCTGCGGGCCAGCGCGTGGATATCACGAGCGTGTGGGCCGACGGAATCGAGCGCCACGCGGCCGGTTTCCTGCTGGTGGAATACGACATTCCGCGTGGGTGTCTTGGCGCTTACTATCCGGAAACGAATCCGTTGGTGCCGCTCTCTTCAGTTGCCGATGGCGCGGGGACGCCGACTTCGAAGTCGATTCCGGTGTTGTTGACGGCGTCGGCGGTCGTTGAAGCGGTTGCTGCCTGATGCTCCTGATGCGGAGCTTCGGACGACCGTTCGTACGCGCCGCCCGACATTGCGCATCTTAAGCCTGGCGCTCAAGTCTGGTTTTTCGTCAGATCGCGATACGTGAGATACAGACGCAGATCGAATTCGATCTGGTGGTAGCCCGGTTGCATGAATTCGCAGAGGCGATAGAACGCCTTGTTGTGGTCGCTTTCCTTCAAGTGAGCAAGTTCGTGCACGACAATCATTTTCAGGAATTCCGGCGCAGCCTCCCTGAATAGCGAAGCGATGCGGATTTCTTTTTTCGCCTTCAGCTTGCCGCCCTGCACGCGCGAGATGCTCGTGTGCAGGCCGAGTGCGTGGCGCACAACGTCGAGCTTGCTATCGTAAGTGACTTTGTCGATTTGCGCGCCGTTGCGAAGGTGATCGCGCTTGAGCTCCGAGCAGTATTCGTACAGGGCCCGGTCTGTCTGCACCTGATGCGTGTCGGGGTACCGCTTCGCGAGGTAAGCGCCGAGTTGTTCGTCGGCGATCAGCTTTTTGACTTTTTCCTGCAGCCCGGCTGGGTAGCCTGTCAGGTATTTCAGGTGTTGCATGGTAATGGTGTCTGGGTGTTCGCTTGTGACGACGGCCTCGCGGCGACGGACCTTTGTTGAGCCGAATTCAACCGCGATTAGCTTCGCAATCCGTCCACAGGCGCAGCGGATCCCGGTGAAGCGGATATTGCGTGTCGAGCCACGCCGACAGTCGTGCCCAGTCAGGGTGGTTGGTCCCGGTCTTCGCGGACCACGTCGACGACCTCTCGAGAATCTGTCCGCTCTCGCGATCACGGACAAGCAGACTGCCAAGGCCGCTCGAACTGTTCTCCTGCGTTTCGACACGATATCGTGGCAGAAGTCTCACTTCAGCATCTCCTGCCCAGCCGTATACAGCCCGGACCACGCCAGTTGCGTCCTTTAACTCCACTGCACCGCTGGGTGGCCGAGCAGCCGCCCAGCCTTCGGGAAATTCCGCCACAACCTCATTGCCGCTTTCCCGGACCCATTTCATACGCCAGGCGCGCTCCATTGCATCGCGCACGTGCGACGCCGATTCGTAGCCCGGCGGCAACTCGATCGCGGCAGGCAAGGTAACGAGGTTATCTTTCCAAAGCTTCGCCTCGCCGCGATCGCGTCGATCGGTTGGTCTCGATACGTCTTCTCCGAACGGGTTATCAGGCCGGCTAGCGAGACGGGCGCCGCCTTGCTGCAGGTCGGGGAAAAGACCGTCGGCATCACGACGCGTTAGTTTTGGTTTTCCGTTTTTCATGGTGTTCCGCTAAAAGGCGCTCTCGAGAACGACCAATTTACCTTAAACATGGGGACGCTCCGCGTAACGGCAACACCGATACGTCGAGGTCCGCCTGAGCGAGGACGGAGGAAAAAGGAATCCTTGTCCAGCCAGTTCCGGCTCGACGCGATCGAAGTCGAATGACATATTGCAGTTTCGACAGGTCCCCATAGGGCGGCCTCCATCTGTATCTGCGAGGAATTCTCGTATGAAGGATACTAGCCCCTGGCCGACAGTCCGGCGCGAGAGGATCAGTGCTGCCCCGCGTTCAGGAGCAGCCGGATCTGTCGCGTGGGCGCGCCTGCGAGAATGCGTGCAATCCTGTCCCACATGGCTGACTCCATTGTGACCGTTCGTGATCGTCGATGAATCGTAGCATGCAGCAGCCGATCGATGCGGATCTCGCTCCCGACACGACTACGCAGCCGCTCCGCAGCGGTCACGGGTATTCAGCACACTCGCTCAATTACGACGCGCTTGAGGCGGCGCGTCCCCGCGCCACCCGTTGAGCGAGACCTTTTTCTGCGACCAACGGCGAGACTCTTGATAAGCACTCGACGTAAACCGCCTCCGTACGGGCCGCGAAAATCTGCAATGAAAACTCCGCCTCGCTTTTGGCACGTGCAGCGGTGCCAGCGCGCTCGACCTCGGACGGATTGCACAGCAGAAGCATGAGAAGCTGTGCGATGTAGCCGTGCCCGCCTGGCGGGACCAGCCACCCATCCTCGCCAGGGGTCACGTTCTCGGGCAAGCCACCGGTGTCGGAGACTATCACCGGCTTGCCCATCGCCATCATTTCCCGGCACGCGAACGACAGCGTTTCCCGCTGCGAGAGCACGAAGCCCACGTCCATAAGCGCTACCGCCGGCCGAACGTCCCGAAGCATTCCGGTGTAGGTCACCTGCCTCGTCATCCCCAGTGCGGCCACCCTCGAGCGCTGGGTTGCATCGGGTAATTGCCCCGCGAGAACAATATGGACGCGCTTGCGTAGTGAATCGGGCAACATGGCCACCGCGGTCACCATGTCCAGCCAGCCTTTGTTGTCATCCATGCCTGCAACGCTGCCGACCACCAGCGCATCCTCTGGAATCCCAGGCAAAAAGCGGCTTCGAATCCTGCTAACGGCGGCAGCACTCACAGGGGCGAAGCGCCCGAGATCGATACCGTGCCTTACAACCCGATTGACCTTGCGTCCATAGACTGTTTGCGCCAACCGGCGACGTGTGTACGCTGAAACGCAAATGACCGAATCGGTCCCCAACTTACCCTTGAACCAGGTGGTCACGCCCCGCGCAGGAAGATCATTGTGTTTTGTAAAGACGATACACGGGCTGTCTCTACCCAATCCCATCGTAGCGAGCATCGCGATGCGATGATCTGCCGAGCCATTGACGTGGACGATATCGAAACCGTGCTTTTCGATCAGACGACGCAGCGCCAGCCCGGTTCCGATCATCGACGTCAACGTATTGCGAAATCCCATCGCGACGACTTCGACGCCGGGAATCTGCCTCGCGTACAGATAGAGCCGGCTTGAGCGGGGCGCCGCAATTGTCACACGGTGGCGCGGCCCTAGTGCTGCTGCCAGATTCAGGATATAGGTGGTATGACCGCCGCCGTCGCCCGTATGAAAATTGGTGTAGAGAATCTTCATAACCGCATGTCGCCTCAAAAATTTCCGAATGGTTCGAGCCAGTCGTACCCTGGCCCACACTGCGTGCTGATAACGCAGTGTCTACGCACCGGCTCCGCTCGCAACGTCAGGCCGCAGCCAGGCGCCCGACATGACAATCATCGACAGCAGCTTGAGCGTATTGCCGTAGTAGTCGTTGTTTTCCAGGCTCTGGTCGCGCAGGTTTTGCCAGATCGCGTTCAGCCATTGCTGGTTGTCCGCATGGATCATCGCCGACACACCTAACGCGGAAACAAACGCCAGGCTGTTCTTACCCTCAGCCGTGACAGGCACGCCATTCAGATGGTAGGTACTGGCGAACGACGCGGGGTCGTCACCCGTGGTGGATCGCGCCCAACGGTTGAACGTGCCGAGCGCATCGAACGCACGCGGTTCGCCGTATAGCAGATAATCCATCCCGACCCGCCACGGATAGCGAGCCGCGTTCCACGAATACTCGCCGTCCCTCCGGTCTCCAACCAGACCTGGCTTCGCCGGCTTGGGCTGTCCGTCGAGGTGGGCGACAAAGTCCGGCATCAACGCGGTATTCGGGCTGTAGCGCTGCTGGATATCGCCGACGATCACATAGGTTCGATCCCGGACCGCGAGCCATCTTGCATCGCCGCTGTCGGAGAAGAATGCCTTCAGGTGCGACTGCATGAAATCGGATGACCGTGTCGTGTACTCGATCGCCCGATCGCCATCCGTTCCGGCCCAATCACCGATCATCAGATGTTTGCCTGTGGGGTGCACTTCATACTGAAGAATGGCTTGCATCACTGCCCGCGCTTCCTCGCGATAGTTGATGGCGCCATCGCTACCCCATTGCCGGTCGGCCAGCAACAATGCATACGCAATGTCCAGATCACCGTCGGTCGCGCTGATTTTCCCGCGGAACCTTCCTCCCGCGTCGACGCAACCCTCCACCTGATTCCAGGCCATCAGATGCGGGCTCGACTGGGCCGGGTGGTCGTGGAAATACCGGACCATACCGTCGAAGACGTTGCGAGCGTCGTCGTCATGTGCCGCCATCATGACGGTGATCAACATGCCGTAACCGTGAGCTTCCGATACGGTTATTGTCTTAGGCGCCGTATCGCCGCCAACGGGTCGGTGATCCGCATTGACCTTGACGAAATAGCGCCCGTCTCCGCATTCCTGCACCACGTACCTGGCTTTCCAGGCTTTGTAGAATGCCTGCACCTGGCTATCGCGCTCAGCCGCTGAAATGTGGTCGGGCAGAATCGAGCCCGTGACATAGGGTTGTGCCATCAAGCCTTTCTGCACGCTGCGCTTTCCCGCTTCGGATCTGGCAGTGGCATCTTCCCCGCCGCCGCAGGCACCGAGGCACACTGTTGCACAAAGAATCATAAGCTTTGATTTGATGTCCCGCATGAGCTTCCTGGTCGGTTCGTTGCAGATAAGTTGTGCGAGCGCGGCGTCAACATCTCAGCCAGCGCACAACGTCTGAAACGAGCATAAATGACAGTCACACGCGGTGTTGTCACCGCGAGTAACAGCGCACGCACCGCGGGGTCATGCGGGCGACGGCAGGGCCACGCGGAAGCACGCACCGCCCAACGCACTGGTTGAAATGCCAATGCTGCCGCCTTGCAAAAAGACTGCCCGCCGCACGAGGGCAAGTCCAAGCCCGAATCCCCCTCTCTCCTCGCCACCATGAGCGAGCCTGACGAAAGGTTCGAACACGCGTTCGCGATCTTCCGCGGCAATGCCGGGGCCATCGTCCTCGACCTCCAGGATCATCTGCCGGGTCGCGTCGAGGCAAGCGCTCACCAGGACGTGAGAACGACCGTGCGCAACCGCGTTCTCGAGCAGATTGCGGGCGATCAGATGCAGCAGATCCCTGTCGCCCGTGAACTGGAGATTTTCAGGTTGTGCGGTGACTTCGATCACGAACCCTTTGTCCTCGACATTCATGCGCTCTTCGCGCAGCCATGTCAGAACCGCGATCGGTTCACGGGCGATGCGCGCCGGTGCATCGTTCAGTCTGGCGAAACGCAGGCTCGCACGTACGAGCGATTCGAGTCGGTCGACATCCAGTTGCAGTCGTTCTTGCAAACGGCTCCGGGTCGCCACGTCCTCGCTCCTGCCAAGCAGCATCATGGCAAAGCGCATCCTTGCGAGAGGGGTACGCAGCTCGTGCGAGACCGCTTGCGACACCTCCTTGTGACGCTCGTTCATCGCAGACAGGTCTTCGACGTGCCTGCGCATGGCGAGCATCAGCGGCATCCATTCCCTGTCGACGGCGGGCAGCATCACGGCCGGCGACCGCACCAGGTCGGCAAGACAGGCAGTGATCGCCTGCAAGTCGCGGCACCATCGTCGCTTGCGCCGCCAGGCAGCGAGCGAAAAACCCACGATGGGAGCACTCGCGGCTACCGCGGTCAAAAGAAAAACCGGAGAACGTAAAACATCCGCCAGCGCAGCGCTGCCCCACATCGGTCCGAACTGGATCAGCGTGTCGTTGTCGAGTGCGAAGTACGCGATCTCCTCGTCGCTGGTCTGCGCGGCCTGCTGATGCAGGAGCATGGTGCGCGCTTGCGGCGAAAGTTCAACGCTGTCGGTCGCGACCAGCTCGACCGGATACTGGAAGTGTTGACGTAGCTGTATCAACCGCTGCTTGCGCTGCACCGCCGACAGCGGTCGAAGTTGCTCCGCAAGCAGGTAGCCGGGACCGGCCATCAACTGGCGGAAACTGTATTCGCTGATGCCGACCGCAGTGGAGGCCGACAGCCACAACAAACCAAGGATCGCGCCAGTCCATCCGATGCCGATCACAATGATCGACCAGCGCCTCAGTGACAACCTCATGGACTACTCCTCGCCCGATATCTCGGCAAACAGATAGCCCTGCGTAGTGATGGTGCGGATCGACACCGGGCAATGCAGGTTCGCCAACTTTTTCCGCAGCCGGGACACGCGCATATCGATTGATCGATTGAGACCGTCGTACTCCACGCCGCGGAGGTTCTGCAGCAATTGGTCCCGGTTGAGCGGCGTGCCGGCATGGCGAGCGAAAATCGCCAGGAGGTCGAACTCCGCCGCCGAAAACGCGACGGCTTTATCGTCCAGCCAGGCCCTGCGAGCACGGAGATCAAGCCGGAAACGCCCAAACGTGTGATCGAACACCCGGCCGGGCCTGGGACGGCGAACGTCCCTTCGCAACAGGGCGCGAATGCGGGCCACGAGCAATAGAGGGTCGATCGGTTTGACGACAAAGTCGTCGGCGCCGACATGGAAGCCCATCAACTGTTCAACGTCCTCGTCCAGTGCCGTCATCATGAGAATCCGCCCCGAATAGGAGGACCGAATCTCGCGGCACAGGGAGAATCCATCCATGCCCGGCAGCATGACGTCCATCACGAGCAGATCCGGGCGTACGGCATCGATCATCTTCACCGCCACATCACCGCGGTGAGCAATCGCAACCTCGAAATTTTCGGAGCGCAAAAACTCAGCCGTCAGTGCTGCGAGCGGAAGGTCGTCTTCGATCAACAGGAGCGTGTCTGGCATAGCGGCGCAGCGTCCATGGTGCAGAGAATCCTCATAGACGCACGCTCTTTCCGAATTCCCTTAGTTGCTTGAACCAGTAGTAAGCGGCGCCCCACTGCGGATGTTGATAGCGGCGTACTTTCCGCGCCAGCCACTCCCCGTTCTTGCCGTTGTCCGCCATGCGATGTATCTCGTATGGATTGCTACCCGGACTATTGCGACGAGTATTCCTCGTTGTGTACAGGTATTCGAAACCGGCGGCTCGTGCAGCCTCGATATAGTCGTCGTCGTAATAGCCTTCAGGCCAGCACAGATGCGTCGATACCGTACCCGTGCGCTCGGTCAGAATACATCTGGATATCTCGATGTCCTCTGCGATGCGATGCCGCTTGCTGACCGGATCACCGCACTGTATGTCCCAGCGCACATGAGTGTGCGTGTGGCTGTGGAACTCGAACGTTCCGGCCTTTCGCATGAGTTCGATCTCGCTCCAGCGCACCGTGACATCGTCCGCGCGACCGTCCAGGACGCGTTGCTCACACTCTGCGTGCGACATGCTCTTTGCCACGCCTGTGGTCATGGCGGATCGAACAGGACCGTCGTGTATGCGACCAGTCACGAGAAACATGACGGCATTGAAGCCGTAGCGCTCGAGACAAGGATGCGCATGAATATAGTTGTCCAGGTATCCGTCGTCGAATGTCAAAAGAATCGACTTATCAGGCATGGGCGCGCCGCGCAGGAAGCGCGCGAATTCGTCCGCGGTGAGCGTGACATATCCATTGCGTGCCAGCCAGTTCATCTGTGATTCGAAACACTCGGGTGAGATGTTCAGCGCGCCATTCGACTCTGAAACATGGTGATACATCAGTACCGGCAGCGAGCGCGCGAACGATTCGATCGACGATTTCATCTACTATGAAATTCCAGATTTTTCAGAGCGATTACCAGGCGGAAATCCAGACCTCTTTGTTGATGAGATCAGGCAAATCGACTATGAATGTCTTCGGTGTATTACCGATTTTTACAAGAACGGGCGAATGTTAAGCGGAAGTATTTCTTCCGTCCACGGCCGGTTTGTCTGGATTTGTGTACTTTTGTCGAGCGCTATTCGCTTGATGTGGCATGGACGCAAAGTCGTCCAGATTTGAAGCGGTGTGTGTTACGGCGATTGACACCAGCTCTCCCAAGCGGCCCGACGATTTATCGCTCATGAGTGCGTTTCCTCAGCTTTAGCGACGCGGCTGAGGTTTACTCGGACGGGCTCCTCGCTCTGCTTCAGAAGGGATCACATACGGCTCGAGTTCCAGCAGAATCTCGTCGAGCCTGATACGCAGCTCCTTTGGCACCTGCGCCATCATCTCAGCGTAGGCCTCAGTTGTTACCTGGCGCATGGCCTCGATTTTTTTCAGGCCAGCAGGTGTCAATTCAACACACTTCTGCCTGCGATCCTCGGCCGCCTCCCGACGATCCACCACGCCTTCCCGATACAACCCGTCGACCATACGGCTCGCCGCGGCATGACTTAAGCCAGTTGCCTCGGCCAATTCAGCAATGGTCTGTGAATCGTGATGATGGAGGTGAAACAGGGAGATGACGCGCGCGAAGGTTACGTCGCCGCTCAACATCGTCGACGCGTGGTGAAATACCCGCGAGGCAACCAATCCATACAGGAGTTCGAGTTTGCGCCCGATGCCGGTTGCACTACCTTTCATGCGCCTGCCCATTTCCGACGAATATTTGCATTGCGATACCCTGTATTTACAGATTCCTCACCACGGCCGGCCGCGCGAAGGCAGCGGGAAGGCAGCGGGAAGGCCTGCATGCCGGCAGACCTTTCATGCTGGGGACTGTTCAGGTTGGATTCTCGCAGATATTCGCAGAAAGGACGTTAGTTGTATGAACGCACACATCTAGTGCAGTCGGCCTGTTCCCGCAGACCGGCATTTCGCGCGACATGAGTTGAACTGGCACCGCGGGCTCGTTCTCAAGCGCCGCCCGCAACGCTTCGCGGAACTCGGGCGGGCGTGCCTGGCGGGGCCTTTTTCAAGGCCTCGGGATTATGGGCAGATATTCACGCGTATCTAGCTTGTGGCACAGGTGTAGCTGGCCGCGGCGCTCACGCTGCCGGAGCCCGAATAGTGCGGCACAGTTGGGTACGGGCAGTCCGGCAGGGACGACGTCGCATTGCCATTGGAATCGAATTTCGTCAGCACCAGTTGGCCGGGGGCGGTACCCTGTTCGACCCACGCGATCATCGCGCCGAGATAGTCAGTCTGATCTGGACCGTTGCCACCGAGTACATGGCCTACTCCTGGTTCGAGATAGAAGCGTGCGTTGCTGCCAGCGGACCCGGCGAGCTGTACGACGGTTTGCCAGTTACGCAGATGGTCGCGCGGTGAAATCAGCGGGTCGGCTGCGCCGTTGAACGAGATCAGCTTCTTGCCTGCCATCAGATATTGCGCAATGGCCTGCAAATTGTGGTCCGCTCCCACGTTTTGCAGCCCTGCGGCAATGACGGGATACGAAGTGTCCACATTGAAGTTCGCTTGCAGACTGCCCGGCACCGTGGCGGGCAGCAGCCAATTCGCATTGCCCGTGCCGAGCGCCGCGAAGCCGCCGCCCAACCCGCCGTATGAACCAACCCCGAACATGGAGCCGAAGTCCGCCCAGTTATATCCGGAAAACAGTAACTGGCCGCCGCTCGTCGACAATGGCGCGACTATCCGCTGCACGGTTTGCAACTGCGCGGGCGAAAGACAGGTTGCCGCGGGCGCACCGGACGCGCCACACTGCAGGGTCGCTGGATCAAAAGTACAGGCAGCGGGATTCAGAATCACGCCGTTGGCATTCCCGCACTGCGCGACTGCTGCGGAATACGCGACTGTCCACTGAGCATTTGAGGGCATCGCAGCGGAACCGGCAAGCGTTGCAATATTGAGCATCGCCGCTACCTGGGTTCCCATGTTCATGCTCTCGTCGCCGGCAATGATGCCGTCGTAGTCCCCCGGCTGATTCTGGGCGGCAAGATAGGCCTCACGGCCGCCGTTCGACGCGCCGCTGAAGTACGTGTATTTCGGCGCGGAACCGTAAAAGGCAGCAACCACCGCCTTGGCGAAATGAACCGTGATACCCGTCGATGCATACGCGTAGTCCTTCTGTGCCGTTGCATTCGTCAGCAGATCCGCCGGATTACCGGTGCGATTCCCGCCATTCGAAGCGGTATAGGCAATTCCCCGCGCCAAGGGCTTGATGAGCGGGAACTGTGCGGAAGTGGCTTCGACGGTTGGGATGCTTCCGTCGAAGCCGCCGCCACCCTGCTGGAGTAGCCGCTTCGACCAGTTGTCGGGAAGATCGACCTCGATGTCGAGTGTGGTACTGGCTGCTCCGGTTGCACTGACCTTGCAATAACCCGGGTTGCCACCCGCGGCCGCGATGCGTGAGGTTGCCGTCACGGTAATGCCATTGAACTGTTGACCGTTTATCTTCGTGCACAGCGCTGCGTAGTCGACCGGCGCCGGCGACGCGACATTGTCCGAACTGCCGCACCCCGAAAGTGCGAGGACGCACCCTCCCACCGCCAGTGCGACAACGAGTCGCCTGGCATTGCATTCAATCCAGCTCTTCACGTTGATATCTCCAGATATAGGTGTCGTATTTATTGCCGCTGTGGCCGGAGAGTCGGGTTCTTCACTTTCGTCGGGACGAGCAGGATCGCTGCCCGGCAACGGGAAGTAGATGGGTAATCTGAGGGAACACATCCGCCTGATTGACCCGGCCGGATATTAATAAACCGTCCGGTCGTTCAATCAATGTGTGTAACGTTAGGATCGTTTGGACTCGACGCCAAGCGGGGTTAACCCGCTTGGCGCCGAAATACGCGACTGGCGCAGGAATAGCACGTGGTAAAGAAGCCTGGCTTTGCTGAATAATGCTCATGCACATGTACCTACAGAATGCATAATATGCGTGTACGCATCTAATTGACGCAACATATACGGCGTAGGTAGGGATCTTCCCAGCGCGGGTGCCGCGCCAGGATTTGTGCCCGATCTTTTTTGCTTGACTGCAGCGACGACCCGCTCGCGCATATGCGACCCGACAACACTCACACGGCGTGGTCTTTATCGATATCGACAGCAGCGCCCCAGTCGGCCTCCTCCTTCCATATCACCGCTCGAACTGATGTCCGAACTGATCGCCGCCGCGATGTTTTACGCAGCGAGGTACGCAGCCAGCAAACTATATGATCTGGCTATGCGCGATTTTTGACAGGGTTGCCGAATCGCGCGTTGTTTTACGACCGGCCGCGGCAGGCGATTCAATCGGAATCAGTCGGAGGAATCTTTTGTGCCGGGGACCGGACTCGAACCGGCAAGCCGTGAAGCGGCGGATTTTAAGTCCGCTACGCTTACTAATCATTCTCGCGATCGCGAACCACCAGACTGCCGCGACAGGTCGGGAAAAAGACCGTCCGCAACCCGGCGCGTCAGCTTGAGTTTTCCGTTCTGCATGGGTCAATCCGTTTAAAAACAGGCTCAAAGACGACCAATTTGCATGAATCGTGAGCCTCGCGTAGCGCTTTTGGCGTGCCGCTCGCCAGGACGGCGGTTTCGTCCTACTGTCTGCCTGGGGCTAGGGCTTTTTTTGTTCTACGCTATATAGGCGCTCCGCCGCATCGTGGCCGTTGCCACGGCTGCGGCACGAGTGCCATGACACACCTATTCATGGAGACTGATGATGTCAATTCGACTAGGACAGGACGCTCCGGATTTCACTGCTGAAACCACTGAAGGGACGATCCGCTTTCACGAATGGATCGGCGACCAGTGGGCGGTCCTGTTTTCGCATCCCAAGGATTTCACGCCCGTTTGCACCACGGAACTCGGCTACCTGGCGGGCCTGCAACCCGAATTCGAGAAGCGCAACACAAAAATTATCGGGCTCAGTGTCGATCCCGTTAGCGACCACAACGAATGGGTCAAGGACATCGCGGAGACGCAGGGCCACGCGGTTGGCTATCCACTAATCGGCGACCCTGACCTGACGGTCGCAAAGCTCTACGATATGATTCATCCCGAGGCGAGCGGTAGCGGCGCACGTACCGCGGCGGACAATGCGACGGTACGCTCGGTGTTTATCATCGGGCCGGACAAGAAAGTCAAAGCCATGCTCGTCTACCCCATGAGCGCAGGCCGCAATTTTGACGAAGTGCTGCGCCTGCTCGACGCGCTGCAGCTCAACGCGAAGCATTCGGTGGCAACGCCGGTGAACTGGAAACCGGGTGAAGACGTGATCATCCCAACCTCCGTTTCCGACGACGCCGCAATGCAAAAATATCCGCAGGGTTTCAAAACCGTAAAGCCTTATCTGCGGTACGTGACGCAACCCAAGTAAGGCGCTCGCAGCAGCGAGCCTCGGAGCAAAACAGTGTTGATCTTCAGGCAGCTATTCGACCAGCAATCTTCAACCTACACGTATCTTCTTGCCGATAGCACAACGCGAGAAGCGGTGCTGGTCGATCCAGTCTTTGAACAGGTGCGCCGCGATGCCGCCCTGATCGAAGAGCTGGGATTGCATCTGCTTTGCACAATCGATACCCACGTCCACGCCGATCATGTGACCGGCGCCTGGATGCTGAATCGCCGTACGGGTAGCAGGATTGCGATATCGGCGGCGAGCGGCGCCGAAGGTGCGGACCGTTATCTGAAGCATGGCGACAAGGTCGAGTTCGGCGCGCGGTACCTGACGATCCGTGCGACACCGGGTCATACCGACGGATGCATCACACTCGTGCTCGACAACGAAACCATGGCGTTTACTGGCGATTGCCTGTTGATCCGCGGCACGGGCCGCACGGATTTTCAGCGCGGCGACGCGCACGCGATGTTTCGTGCAATCCACAACCACATTTTCACTCTGCCCGCCGCGTGCCTGCTTTACCCCGCTCACGACTATCGCGGTTTGACGGTCACGAGCGTGGACGAGGAACGGCGCTTCAATCCGCGCCTTGGCGGTGAACTGTGTGAAGACGATTTCGCCGGTTACATGACAAATCTGCGTTTGCCCCATCCGAAGCAGATCGACATAGCGGTGCCCGCGAACCTGAAATGCGGCCTCGCGACGCTCTCCCCTGCGCAAACGACCGAACCCGATTGGGCGCCGCTGACATGCAGTTTCGCGGGCATCTGGGAAATCAATGCCCAGTGGCTCGAGGAAAATCTGCACGCGGTCGAAATCGTCGACGTACGTGAGCCCGGCGAATTCGACGGACCATTGGGACGCATTCCGTCAGCCAGGCTCATTCCATTGGGCGAGCTGGCCGGGCGCGCCGCCGAACTGGCGAAGGAACGCCCAACCGTGACCGTCTGCCGGGCCGGCGGACGGTCGGCCCAGGCCACCGTCATTCTGCGGCAGGCCGGATTCGAGCGGGTGGCCAACCTTGCCGGCGGCATGCTCCGCTGGCGCGCGGAAGGCCGCGTCGTCGAAAACGGCAGCATGTAGCGGTGTCGGCTCCGATATGCGAAAAACAGATACATACCCGGCGCCGCCGCTGTGACAGCGCGTTGAATTCGAAACTAGCCTGACGCCCCCCCACCCTGCCGTCAACTTCCACACGCATGAATCAGGAACTGTTGAAACGCAACAGCCGGTGTATTCAACGTCGCGCCCTTGCGCCACAACATGCCCGCATCCATCTGCGGAATCGCGTTGAGAATGGGCCGCGCTTCGATCCGCTTGCCCTCCAGCGACCACGGGCGAAATACCATATCGGACAGAATCGTCACACCGAAACCATACGCGACGAGACCGCGCAGCGCTTCCATCGAACTGGTGCGAAACGCGATATTCGGCTCGATTTCGTTACGCCTCCAGTAGCGCAGTGTGGACTCCTCGCCTTCGTCTACGGTAATCAGGATATACGGGTACTTCGCGATATCCGCGAGCGAAGGCGCGTTGAGTTGCGTGAGCGGATGCGTGGGCGAGGTCCACAACTGCCGGCGCGAGCGAATCAGCGTGTGGTGCTGAAAACGCCGGATATTCTCCACATTCGACAACAGAGCAATGCCAAGATCGACATCGCCGTCGAGCACCGCCTGCTCGATCGACGCACGGTCCGTGTCATGCAGATCGATCTCGATGTCGGGGTAAGTCGCACGAAAGCGCGCCATCAGCTCCGGCAGAAAGTAGCCGAGCAACGTATAGGACGCCGCGATGCGCACCGTCCCCCTCAGATCGTGCGAGCGAAAAGGCGCCTTGTAGACCGCGTCGCGCACTGAATCGAGTATGTGCCGCGCGTGATTCAGGAAGTCCTGCCCATCCGGCGTCAGCGCGACGCCCTGCGGCAGGCGTTCGAACAGGCGCGTACCCAGGGTTTCCTCTAATGCGAGTACCGCGTTGGTAATCGCGGATTGCGACACATGTTCGACCGTCGCGGCCATGGAAAACTGCCCGCTTTGCGCGGCAGCCACGAAGTAGCGCATCTGCCGCAGGGTGATGTCTTTTGACATGTGTTTTTCGAATAGCAGGATTCGGTATTCGTGATTTTACGATGGAAATTCCGCTTCCTATACTCGGGCTCAAATAAAGCCATCGGAGACATGGACCATGAATGCCCCGCTATCGCCCGAGCTACGCGACGCACTCGCCACCGTCTCGCTCGACGACAAATACACCCTCGAAAAGGGCCGTGTCTACATGAGCGGCACGCAGGCGCTGGTCCGTCTGCCGATGTTGCAGAAGGCGCGCGATCGGCGCGCCGGTCTCAATACCGCCGGCTATGTATCCGGCTATCGCGGCTCTCCACTCGGCGCGCTGGACCAGGGACTGTGGAAAGCGAAGAAGCATCTCAAGGAACATGACGTGGTGTTCCAGCCAGGGGTTAACGAGGATCTGGCGGCCACCGCCGTATGGGGCACGCAGCAGCTCAACCTGTGGCCCGGCGCCAAGGTCGATGGCGTATTCGGCATGTGGTACGGCAAAGGGCCGGGCGTCGACCGTACAGGGGATGTTTTCAAGCACGCGAATTCAGCCGGCACGGATCCGAACGGTGGCGTGCTGGTTCTCGCGGGCGACGATCATGCGGCGAAGTCCTCGTCGGTCGCGCACCAGTCGGAGCATATGTTCGTCGCGAGCGGCATTCCGGTGCTCTATCCGGCGAGCGTGCAGGAGTATCTCGACTACGGACTGCACGGCTGGGCGATGAGCCGCTACTCCGGCCTGTGGGTCGCGATGAAATGCGTGACCGACGTGGTCGAATCGAGCGCGTCGATCGATATCGATCCGGACCGTTTGCAGATCGTCTTGCCCGACGACTTCGACATGCCCGAGGGCGGACTCAATATCCGCTGGCCCGATCCGCCGCTCGCCCAGGAAGCCCGCCTGCTCAATCACAAGTGGTATGCGGCCCTCGCCTACGTTCGCGCCAACAAACTCAACCGCGTGGTGATCGACAGCCCCACGCCGCGCCTGGGCATCATGACCGCGGGCAAAGCGTATCTCGACGTGCGCCAGGCGCTCGCCGATCTGTCGCTCGACGACGCGACCTGCGCGCGCATCGGCATTCGCGTATTGAAAGTGGGCTGCGTATGGCCGCTCGATGCGCAGAACGCGCGTGACTTCGCCACCGGCCTCGACGAAATCCTCGTTGTCGAAGAGAAGCGCCAGATTCTCGAATATGCGCTGAAGGAAGAGCTGTACAACTGGCGCGACGATGTGCGCCCCAAGGTATTCGGCAAGTTCGATCAGCGCGACAACGCCGGCGGGGAGTGGTCCGTGCCGCGCGGACAGACGCTGCTGCCGGCGCATTACGAGCTCTCGCCTGCCCTGATCGCGAAGGCGATCGCGCGGCGCCTCGCGCAGGCCGACCTGCCGGCCGACGTGCGGGCGCGGATCGAAGCGCGGGTTGCGATCATCGAGGCAAAAGAGCGTGAAGCCGCCACGCCGCGTTCCGTCGCTGAACGGCAGCCGTGGTTTTGCTCCGGCTGCCCGCACAACACGTCGACCCGCGTGCCCGAAGGCTCGCGCGCGCTGGCGGGCATCGGCTGCCACTACATGTCGATGTGGATGGACCGAAATACGGAGACGTTCAGCCAGATGGGCGGCGAAGGCGTCGCGTGGACCGGGCAGATGCATTTCACAAACGAGCGGCACGTATTCGTCAATCTCGGTGACGGCACCTACTTTCACTCAGGCCTCCTCGCGATTCGCGCATCGATCGCAGCGGGTGCGAATGTCACCTACAAGGTGCTCTACAACGACGCGGTTGCGATGACGGGAGGCCAGCCGGTCGACGGCGTGCTCACGGTTCCGCAGATCGCGTTTCAGGTAGTCGCCGAGGGCGCGAAGCGCGTGCTGATCGTCACCGACGAGCCGGAGAAATACGACGCGAAGGTGCGTCTTCCCGACGATGTGAAGGTCTACCACCGTGATGAACTCGATCGATTGCAGCGCGAGTTGCGCGACACGGCGGGCACCTCGATCCTGATCTACGACCAGACCTGCGCCACCGAGAAACGCCGGCGCCGTAAACGCGGCACGTATCCCGATCCCGCCAAACGCGCCTTCATTAACGATGCGGTATGCGAAGGTTGCGGCGATTGCTCGGTGCAATCGAACTGCCTCTCGGTCGAACCCTTGCAAACCGCGCTCGGCACCAAGCGCAAGATCAACCAGTCCTCGTGCAATAAGGATTTCTCGTGCGTAAACGGCTTTTGCCCGAGCTTCGTGACGGCGGAAGGCGCGCAGGTGAAGAAGCCGGGCAACGCTGGTTCGGACACCGCGCTGCCGGATTTCGCGGCCCTGCCCCGGCCGGCGATTGCCTCCCTGACGAAGCCCTACGGCGTGCTGGTGACCGGTGTTGGCGGCACAGGTGTCGTGACGATCGGCGGCTTGCTCGGCATGGCCGCTCACCTTGAGAACAAGGGCGTCACAGTACTCGACATGGCCGGCCTCGCACAAAAAGGCGGCGCGGTGCTCAGCCACGTGCAGATCGCGGCGACACCCCAGCAATTGCACGCAACCCGCATTGCGACCGGCGAAGCACGTCTGATTATCGGCTGCGATGCGATCGTCTCCGCTTCCGCCGAAGTGCTTTCCCGCACGCAACGCGGCGTGACCCGAGCTGCGATAAACAATAGCGCGACGCCGACCGCGCAATTCGTACGCGACCCGCAGTGGAGCTTCCCCGCCGATGAGACGCGGCACGACTTGCAGCAGAGTATCGGCGACGATTGCGATTTCATCGATGCGAATCGTCTTGCGCTCGATCTGCTCGGCGACACGCTGTACGCCAACCCGTTGCTGCTCGGTTTTGCGTGGCAACGCGGCTGGCTGCCCGTCGGCTACGAAAGCCTCGACCGGGCCATCGAGCTTAACGGTGTGGCGGTTGAAAAGAATCGACTCGCCTTCGAGTGGGGTCGCTATGTCGCGCAGCACGGCGAAGCCGCAGCAGGTGCGTTTGCACCGCATGCAAAAAAGCAGCAGGCGATTGTCGTGCAGATGCCGGAATCGCTCGAACGTCTGATCGAACGCAACGTCGAGCGGCTTGGCCTCTATCAGAACGCACGCTATGCGGCGCGTTACGTGGACGTGGTCGAACGGATGCGCGCCGCCGAAACGAGGCTGGCGGCGGGTGCGAAGCTACGGCTCACGCCGGTGGTCGCGCGCAATCTCGCCAAGCTGATGACCTATAAAGACGAGTACGAAGTCGCCCGTCTCTACGCGGACCCGGCATACCTGGACAAACTTCGCGCGCAATTCGAAGGCGAACCGGGCCGCGACTACAAACTCGCTTTCCATCTCGCCCCGCCGCTACTGGCTAAACGCGATGAACACGGCCACCTGAAAAAACAGCGCTTTGGCCAATGGACGCTCAGCCTGTTCCGTGTGCTCGCCAGACTCAAAGTTCTGCGCGGCACCGCGCTCGATGTGTTCGGCAAGACGGCCGAGCGCCGCAATGAACGCGAGTTGATCGAACAGTACGTCACGCTGATCGACGAGTTCTGCACGACGCTCGACAGCACGCGATTCGATGTTGCGATGAAGCTCGCCAACCTGCCCGATGAAATCCGCGGTTTCGGTCACGTCAAGGAACGCAATGTTATTGCCGCAGCGCTAAAACGCGAGCAGTGGCTACGCGACTATCGCGACTCAGCGCGTCTCGAACGCTTTGACCAGGTAGTCGACAAACGAAGCAATTCTTGAGGAAATGGCCGTGTTCCGATAATAGACGGCGTGAATCGGCTGCCGGATGTCCTGGGTCTGGCGGCTGAGAACCTGCACGAGCCGTCCTGATTCGCGATCCTGTCCGGTCATGAAGTCCGACAGGCAGGCAATACCGACGCCATCCAGCGCCAGTTGCCTGAGCGTCTCGCCGCTGGACGAATAGACGGTCGGCTCGATGCGATGCAGTTCGCCGTCGGCGCCGGGTACCGGCCAGACGTTCAGCGACTCCGGCTGATTGAATCCCAGCAGCGCATGCTTGCCAAGGTCGTCGACCTTGCGCGGCTGGCCGTGCGCTTCCAGATAACCGGGGCTCGCCAGAATCCGCAGCCGGCTGTTGCCGATGAGCCGGCTATGCAGCGTCGAATCTTTCAGGCTGCCGATCCGGATCGCCACATCGGTGCGCCGTTCCAGCAGATCGATGATCCCCTCGTTGCTGTTCAGTTCCAGCTCGACATGGGGATAGCGCTCCCGATAGCCCCGCACGAGCGGCACGATCACGTGCAGCATGAACGGCGACGCGGCGTCGACGCGCAGGCGCCCGGACGGCTTGTCCCGCCGCGCCACCATCTGTTCCTCCGCGCTCTCCACCGATTCGAGAATCGCCCGCGCATTCTGCAGGAACGTCCGCCCCTCCTCGGTCAGTTCCAGCCGGCGCGTGGTTCGGCGCAGCAAGGTCGTTTTCAGCTTCTCCTCGAGCCTGCCCAAGGTCCGGCTCGCCGCCGAGACCGTCTGCTCGAGCTGCTGCGCGGCCGCCGTGATCGATCCCGTATCGACCACCGTCGCGAAGGTTTGCAGCTCATCCAGCGTGATTTTCATTCTTGACTTTAGATCAAAATAATTCCCTTTATAGACTGGTTTTTCTGCAAAAGTAAAGCGTGCGCACTTTGCCCCGTCTTCTGGTCCTGACCCACGCCGCCTTTCGGCAGGTCTTCCAGTGAGGCGCGACCCGTGATCGCCGCGAACTCTTCGAGCGAAGCCATGTGCATTGGCGCGATGCTGGTGATTCCCGCCGTCAACAATGAGCGGCACCACTACCCGCAGGAGCAGAAGATGCTTGAAATCGCGCGCACAGGCATTGCGAGGTTGTCGGAACCATCCGGGTAGCGTTCTTTTCGGGGATGCGCATCATACCGATTCACCCGCGCGTCGCCGCCTTGGCTCGGCGCGTACGCTTTACCCCGACGGACAAGCTGTTCGAAGAAGCATGGAAGCAATCGAGAATTGCAGCTGGCCGCCCAGCCATCCGATTTCACGACTTGAGGCACGGCGCCGGGTGGGAAATGATGAATGCCGGCATAGACCCGTTCACGGATGGCGGCGTCCTCGGGCTCAAGTCGTGTCGTATCGACGAAGCGATATTCTCACCTGGTCATGGACCGGCTTGCGGCAGCCGTCGGCAAGACTGGGTACAAAAGGAGGAATCCGGTTTAAGGCAGAACAACCGATACCGCGAAGATTCGCCGGAGATAGCAAAAAACGCTAATCCTTTGCTGGGCAGATGGTGCCGGGGACCGGACTCGAACCGGCAAGCCGTGAAGCGGCGGATTTTAAGTCCGCTATGTTTACCAATTTCATCACCCCGGCAGGGGTAGAACCGCATGTGGACGCGAATTCTACCATTGCCCGGCGAGCGCACCAAACCTGCGCAATCCAGCCGCAGTCCGCCCCCACCCACACCCACCCGTACCCCAGCACTCCACATCCAGGGACAAAACCCGGAGTCATCCGCAAGTCACAAACGTTGCCGATAATCCGCTCACGAAAACGTTTACATGACGAGCGCAACCCATGATCCCAACGATCAAAGATGTCGCCGCCCACGCGGGCTTCTCCATCGCCACGGTCTCGCGCGCAATCAACGCGCCGCACACCGTGAACCCGGTCACGCTCGACAAAGTGCGTCAATCCATCGACGCCCTCAACTTCCGCCCCAGCCCGCTAGGACGGCAACTACGCGGCGAGCGCACGCGCCTCATCGGCGTGGTCCTGCCGACGCTCGCCAACCCCGTGTTCGCCGAATGCCTGCAAGGCATCGACGAACTCGCCGCGGCGCAAGGCTACCGGCTCATGCTGATGACCACCCAGTACGACGCCGACCGCGAACGCCACGCCATTGAAACCCTGCGCGAGCATCGCGTGGAAGGCCTGATCCTGACGGTCGCCGATGCCGACACGCATCCGCTGCTCGACCAACTCGATCGCGACGGCCTGCTCTACGTGCTGATGCACAACGACACGGTACGGCGCCCGGCGGTCTCGGTCGACAACCGGCTCGCCGCGTTCGACGGCGTACGCATGCTGATCGCGCACGGCCATCGCCGCATCCTGATGCTCGCCGGCACACTCGCCGCCTCGGACCGCGCCCGCCAGCGGCATCTCGGCTACGCGCAGGCGATGCAGCAAGCCGGCCTCACCCCCGCGCCGGCACTCGAAGTCGATTTCAACGCCGACGAACTGTCGCCGTCCGTGCTCGCACATCTGACGAGCGGTCCGAACCGCCCGACCGCCCTCTTCTGCAGTAACGACCTGCTCGCGATGGTCGTGATGCGCGGCCTGCGCCGGGCCCGGCTGCAGATTCCGCACGACATGTCGATTCTCGGCTTTGACGGACTCGCGATGGGCGAATTGCTGTCGCCGCCGCTGGCAAGCATCTGCGCGCCGAATCGCGAGATCGGCTGCGCTGCCTGGCAGCGTTTGCTGAGCCGTGTAACGGGCACCTATGAAGCGTCAGGCGAACTGTCGCTCACGTTGACGTTGCCGCATAGTTTGCGCGAAGGCGCCACCATCGCGGCAATTTCGAACCGCGCCGACAATCCGCCGGCGCATGCGTCGGCGTAAGCCGCAGAGCCGTTTGCATAAGCCCTAACCGCTACGTTGAACCTCAAACCACCCGCTCTCTTCTCTTCAGGAGACCCGCAGTGATCCGCTCGTCAACACGTTTTGCTTCATCGATCAAACCGCTCTGGCGCCGACTCGCCCGCACCACGGCCGGCGCGCTGTCGGCCGGCATGATGGTCACCGCCGCGCTCGCCGCTCTCGCACCGCAAGCGGCCCACGCCGACGAAACCGCGATCTGCTACAACTGCCCGCCCGAATGGGCCGACTGGGCGAGCCAGATCAAGGCGATCCAGCAGAAGACCGGCATCCGCGTGCCGTTCGACAACAAGAACTCCGGTCAATCGATCGCGCAACTGATGGCCGAGCAGAAGAGCCCGGTTGCGGACGTGGTGTATCTCGGCGTGTCGTCGGCGTTCCAGGCAAAAGACAAAGGCGTCATCCAGCCGTACAAACCCGCACATTGGGACGACATTCCGGCGAACCTGAAGGACCCGCAAGGCTACTGGTTCTCGATCCACTCCGGCACGCTGGGCTTTTTCGTCAACAAGGACGCGCTCGAAGGCAAGCCGGTGCCGCGTTCGTGGGCCGATCTGCTGAAGCCTGAATACAAGGGCATGGTTGGCTACCTCGATCCGTCGAGCGCGTTTGTCGGCTATGCGGGCGCCGTCGCGGTGAATCAGGCGCTTGGCGGCACGCTCGACAACTTCGAGCCGGGCCTCGACTGGTTTCGCAAGCTGAAGGCCAACGCGCCGATCGTTCCGAAGCAAACCGCCTATGCGCGCGTGATGTCCGGCGAGATTCCGATTCTGCTCGACTACGATTTCGACGCTTACCGCGCAAAATACAAGGACCACGCCAATGTCGAATTCGTGATCCCCACGGAAGGCACGATCTCGGTTCCATACGTGATGAGCCTCGTGAAGGGCGCGCCGCATGAAGCGAACGGCAAGAAGGTGCTCGACTTCGTGCTGTCGGACGAAGGTCAGAAACTGTGGGCCGAAGCCTATCTGCGCCCGGTGCGCGCCAATGCAATGACGCCGGACATCGCCGCCAGATTCCTGCCCGCGAGCGATTACGCGCGTGCCAAGCCGGTCGACTTCGGCAAGATGGCAGAGAAGCAGTCCAGTTTCGGTGAACGTTATCTACAGGTGATGCATTGAACGATGTCACGTTCCCGCTGCGCTGGCGCATCGCCCTGATCGCGCCGGCGCTGGTGGTTTTCATCGCATTCTGGCTGTTGCCGATGGGTGCGCTCGCGCAAATCAGCGGCGACGGCCACGCGTTCGCGACCTATCGCGCGATGCTGGCGAATCCGCGTTACATGTCGAGCCTCGGCGCGACTGTCGTGCTGTCCGCGGCAGTCACCGCGGCAACCCTGGTGCTCTCGGTAATCGCCGGTTTGCTGCTGGCGCGCCGTGAGTTTCCGCTCAAGCGCACGTTGCTCGCGCTGTTGACGTTTCCATTGGCATTCCCAGGTGTCGTGGTCGGCTTCATGGTCATCATGCTGGCGGGACGCCAGGGCTTGATCGGCGCGCTGTCGTTGAAACTCACCGGCGACCGCTGGGTGTTCGCTTACTCGATGAGCGGCCTGTTTCTCGGCTACCTGTACTTCTCGATTCCCCGCGTGATCGTCACCGTGATGGCCTCGGCCACCAAGCTCGATGCGTCGCTCGAAGAGGCCGCGCGTTCGCTCGGCGCATCGCCGTGGCGTATCACACGCGACATCGTGTTGCCCGCGTTGTCGCCGGGTCTGATCGCGGCGGGCGCGGTATGTTTCGCGACCGCGATGGGCGCCTTCGGCACCGCCTTCACACTGGCCACCGACATCGACGTATTGCCGATGACCATTTACACCGAGTTCACGCTCAACGCGAACATGGTGACGGCGGCGGGTCTGTCGATCGTGCTCGGCATCGTCACCTGGGCCGTGCTGGCATTCGCTCGCAGCGTGAGCGGCTCGGCAGTCGCGGCAAGCGCATGAGCGGCATGTCCAAACCCGATCACAAGACTTCGATGAATTCCATCAGCACTCCCCTTCAGCCGGCTGCGAAGCCGCGCGCGCGACGGCTCGGACTACCCACCTCGCGCACCTGGCTGGCAGCCGGCCAGTGGTTCGTTACGCTGCTGCTGTGCGCGTTTCTGATCGTGCCGGTCGTAATGTCGATCATGGCCGGACTCACGGTCAACTACTTCAAGGGTATATCGAGCGGACTCACGCTGCGCTGGCTCGGCGAAGTGTGGACGCAGTATCACGACTCGGTATTTCTCTCGCTCGAAGTGGCGGCAGCGACCTTGCTGATCACGCTGCTGACCGGCGTGCCCGCCGGCTATGTGCTGGCGCGCAGCAAGACGCGGCTCTCGCGCATCATCGAAGAGTTTCTGGTATTGCCGATCGCGTTGCCCGGCCTCGCTTCCGCGCTTGCGCTGCTGGTGGTCTACGGCGGCTTCACGATGTTTCGCATGAGCGTTGCGTTTATCGTCGTCGGCCACGTGGTGTTCACGCTGCCGTTCATGGTCCGCGCGGTTGCCGCCGTCTGCGTGAGCAGCGATCTGCGCACGCTCGAAGAAGGTGCGGCGAGCCTCGGCGCAAGCTTCCTGCAACGCTTCGTCACGATCGTGCTGCCGAATGCACGGCCGGGAATCGTTGCGGGCGCGCTGGCGGTGCTTACGCTCTCGATCGGCGAATTCAACCTGACATGGATGCTGCACACGCCCGACACCAAGACGCTGCCGGTCGGCCTTGCCGACACCTACGCGTCATTGCGCATCGAAATCGGCAGCGCCTACACGATTCTGTTTTTCATCATGACGATGCCGCTGCTCGTCGCGATGCAATGGCTCGGCGTCGATGCGACCGGCCAGCGCAGCGCGGGGAAAAAACGCGCCGCCTCCCGTTCGAAGCCTTCACCGACGTCCACGCCATGAAACTCGACTCCGTTCCCATCACGCTCACGCAATGCGCAAAAACGTTTCGCGGCACACGTGTGCTCGAACCGCTCGATCTGCACATCGGCGCGGGCGAGACACTGGTCTTGCTCGGCCCGTCCGGTTGCGGCAAAACCACTACGCTGCGCATGATCGCGGGCCTCGAAACACCTGACACCGGCGGCAGCATCGCATTCGGCGACGAAGACGTCACCGCGTTGCCGATCGAAAAACGCCAGGTCGGCATGGTGTTTCAGAGCTATGCGCTGTTTCCGAATCTGACCGTGCGCGGCAACATCGGCTACGGACTGAAGATCAAACGCGTGCCGGTTGAAACCGAACGGCAACGTGTCGACGAATTGCTCGCGATGATGCGTCTCACCGCTCACGCCGACAAGCCGATCGATCAGCTTTCGGGCGGGCAGCGCCAGCGCGTTGCACTGGCGCGCGCGCTGGCCGTGCAACCGCGCGTGCTGCTGCTCGACGAACCGCTGACCGCGCTCGATGCGCGCTTGCGCGACACCTTGCGCAGCGAGATGAATACGCTGCTGCGCGAGTTAGGCATTACCACCGTCTACGTGACCCACGACCAGGCCGAAGCGATGGAACTCGGCGACCGTATCGTCGTGATGAGCGCCGGGCGCATCGAGCAGATCGGTTCGCCGCGCGATATTTACTACCGTCCGGCAAATCGCACGGTCGCGCAATTTGTCGGCACGATCAACCGGCTGGCGGGCGAGCGGCGCGAAGGCCTCCTGACCACGACCGGCGGAACCGTCCCGTTGCCGTCGGGCCCCGGGCATGCAAGCGCGGCACACGAATTCTTCTTCCGGCCCGAAGATGCATATCTGGCCGACCCAGCCACGGCGCAATTGCGCGGCAACATCGAAAGCACCGCGTTTCTCGGCGAGCGCACCCGCTTGACGATCGGCGGCGCCGCACCGGACGCCTTGCTGATCGACGTCGCGGGCCGGGTAGAACTCGCACGCGGCACACCGGTCGGGATTTCGATCGCGCAAGACGCGCTGATTGCGCTATCGTAAAGACACAGCGCTGCGATTCTGGCGCGCCATAAAAGAAGGACATCCCCATGCTGCTGGCTCAAATTAGCGACCTGCATATCAAACGACCCGGCGCGCTGGCGTATCGCCGCGTCGACACCGGCGCCTATCTCGCGCGCACGGTCGCCGCGCTCAATGCGTTGGAGCCGCGTCCCGACGCGGTGATCATGACCGGCGACCTCGTCGATCAGGGTGACCCGGAACAGTACGCGCACCTCAAAACGCTGCTGGCGCCGCTCCAAATCCCCTACTTCCTGCTAGTGGGCAATCACGACGAACGGACTGCGTTGCGCGCGGCGTTTGCCGATCGCGCCGAATTACACAGTGGCGGCGAGTTCGTGCACTACACGGTCGATATCGGAGCGCTGCGGATAATCGCGCTCGATTCGATGGTACCGGGCGCAAGCGCCGGCAATCTGTGCGACGCACGGCTCGCCTGGCTCGCGACGCAACTCGATGCGGCCCAGGGAAAGCCGACGGTGGTCGCGCTGCACCATCCGCCGTTCGTCTGCGGTATCGGACACATGGATGAATTGCGGCTCGACCCCATTGCCGCCAGCAAGCTCGCCGCCTTGATCGCTCGTTATCCGAACGTCGAGCGGGTGATCTGCGGCCATGTGCATCGGCCGATGTTCGTGCGGTTTGGCGGCACGATCGCGTCGGCGGTGCCGGCGCCCGCGCACCAGGTCGGGCTCGATCTGCGCGAGGACGCGCCCTCGGCATTCGTGATGGAGCCGCCCGCGTATGCGCTGCATCGCTACGATCCGGCAACGGGCATCGTCACGCATCATGCGTATGTCGACAAGGCCGATGGCCCGTATCCGTTTTACGAGCCGGAAGGCGCGTTGATCGATTGACGGCGGCGCCGCGCCGGATCAGACAGCGACAAAGGTTTGCCGCACACGCCGGGACAGCCTGAAATACGGTATCCCGAGCGCGGCGGCAGCGACGGCTTGCACGAAGCCGTCGAATGGAATGGCGATCGCGATACTGATGGCGTGGGTCATGTGATCGCCCAGCAGGTAGGCGACGGTGCGCATGACGACGATCGCCAGCAGCCACGCCTGCACCTGCCCCGGAAACCGCGCCGATCTGCGCCGCACGAGCAGCGCCAGCCAGCCGGCACCGGCGACGATAAACAACCCGATGATCACGTCGCAGCCCACCATTGCGATCACGGTGCGATACCAGCCGTGCGTTTCGGGACGCACGAATACGGCCAGCAACTCCCACTCGAGCATGAGCTTGAGCGGATCGCGCAAGGCGAACGCGGTTGAACACGCCCATGCCGCGAGGCAGATCAGCGCGATGAGCAGGCAGCCGCCGATTCGTCGGGGTTCGGGTTTCGAGCTTATGGTCATGGAATCGGTTATTTGATAGATCTGATCGCGCGTGCTGCGCGCGCCGATTCTACGAACGAAAACCGAACGACCATCTCATTTTTGCTGCCCGGTGTTTAGAGCAGCTTGCGCGCCGCGCTTTATAGCCTCCGCTTTACAGCAACTGCTTCCCACCCGCGCAGCCTTTCCTTCAATCGTGCACACGGTGCGTCGCGGGGGCGGTCAGCACGATTGCGACCGCTCCGGTATGATCGGCACGCTTGAGGACTGTGCATGGGCCGGTCCGTCGATGGTTTGCTCACATGTCCACATCCGAAGCTTCCACTCCTGCTTCCACCGACCGGTCTTTGCGCGGTCTTCTGCTGCTCCTCGCGACGATTGCCGGCGTGGCGGTCGCGAACATCTATTACAACCAGCCGTTGCTCGACAATTTTCGGCAATCGTTTCCGAGCAGTGCGTCGTGGGTTGGCGTGGTGCCGGCTGTGACGCAGCTTGGCTACGCAGCCGGGATGCTCTTGCTGGCGCCGCTCGGCGACCGCTTCGATCGTCGCCGCCTGATTCTGCTGCAGATCGTGGGCATGTGCATAGCGCTGGTGGTGGCGGCCGCGGCGCCGACACTGTCGGTGCTGATTATCGCGAGCCTCGCGATCGGCGTGCTTGCCACTATTGCGCAGCAGGCCGTGCCGTTCGCGGCCGAACTCGCGCCCGCATCCGCGCGTGGCCATGCCGTTGGCACGGTGATGAGCGGATTGTTGCTGGGGATTCTGCTGGCCCGGACTGCGGCGGGCCTCGTCGCCGAGTATTTTGGCTGGCGAGCCGTGTTTGGTGTTTCGGTGGTTGCGTTGCTGGCGCTGGCGGTGGTGATCATTCTGCGCCTGCCGAAGAGCAAGCCGACGTCGACGTTGCCGTACGGCAAGCTGATGGTTTCGATGTGGCACCTGATCGTCGAGCATCGCGCGCTGCGTGAGGCCTCGCTGACCGGCGCGGCGATGTTCGCGGCGTTCAGCATTTTCTGGTCCGTGCTGGCGTTGTTGCTGGCGGGCGCGCCGTTTCATCTTGGGCCGCAGGCTGCGGGTCTGTTCGGGATCGTCGGTGCGGCGGGGGCGATGGCTGCGCCGCTGGCCGGCAAGTTTTCCGACCGACGCGGGCCGCGGACGATTATCACCGTGTCGATTGTGCTGGTGGCGATTTCGTTTGTTGTTTTCGCGTTGTCGGCGAAGAGCATTGTCGGGTTGGTGATCGGCGTGATCGTCCTTGATATTGGTGTGCAGGCGGCGCAGATTTCCAATCAATCGCGGATTTACGCGCTGAAGCCGGAAGCGCGCAGCCGCGTGAATACTGTTTATATGGTGGCGTATTTTATTGGCGGCGCTGTCGGGTCGGGGGTCGGCGCGGTGGTTTGGCCGGCTTTTGGGTGGATTGGGGTTAGTGTTGCTGGGGTGGCTTTTGCCGGGCTGGCGGCGTGGAATCATTTGAGGCTTCCAGCCGAAGGGTGAAGGGTGAAGGGCCTGCCCGGCAGGTGGGGGCCTTCGCGGCGCTTTTTGTTGGCTGGCTCTTTTTGGCGGTGCCTTGCTGTGTGTTTGTGATCTGTTCTGGGGTTGGTCTTTTGGCCTTTCCTTGCTTTGTTATCGGTCTATTAGCGTTGCCCCTGTGCGGGGCGGCACCTACTTTTCTTTGCCTGCCGCAAAGAAAAGTAGGCAAAAGAAAGCGGCTCAAACCGCTAATTTGTATTGAACTAGACTAAATCTGACAGTGGTTGGTTTCTCGTGCTGTTTGCGCTGGCGCGAAGGGCGTAGCCCGGAGCGCCAGCGCAAACAGCGAACCGCAAGGAGTCCGCCATGACTCA